>JAMFRW010000101.1 GCA_026224975.1 Rhodoferax sp.
GCCGGCGCCGCGCTCTACGCCGTGCTGCAACGTGAGCTTATGCGCCACCAGGACGACGAGCTGGCGACCTATCTGCAGAACATGCAGTATTCGATCGAACGCACTGGCCACACCGACCGCTGGGCGCGCGTGGCGGCCAAGATGGACACGCTCACGCCGGCCGATGGCAGCGTGCGCTTCTGGGTGCTGAGCGACGACCCGCGCTTTCAGTACGGCAAGGGCCTGGCGCAGATCGAACGCATGACGCAGGACGATGCCGACGGCCGCGGCAGCATCGTGATGGCACCGCACGAGCAGCCGCTGCGCACGGCGTCGCGCAGCATCGCGGGGCTGGAGGACCGGCCGGCGGTGCGGCTGATCGTCGGCGTGGATTCGGCGCCGTTTGCGCACACGCTGCGCACCTTCCTGAGCGCGCTGGTGCTGTTGGCGGCGAGTGCGGTGGGGCTGGTCGCGGCCATCGGCTACTGGATCACGCGCGTGGGCTTGAAGCCGCTGAAGCAGCTCTCGAAAGAAGCGCAGGCGCTGCGGCCGAAGACGCTCTCGCAACGTCTTCAGGTCTCGCAATTGCCCGACGAGTTGTCCGACCTGGCGACCGCCTTCAACGGCGCGCTCGGCCGGCTGGAAACAGCCTACGGACAGCTCGAAGCCTTCAACGCCGACGTGGCCCACGAGCTGCGCACGCCGCTGGCCAACCTCATCGGCGGTACGCAGGTGGCACTCTCGCGGCAACGCAGTGCTGCTGAGTTTCAGGAGGCCTTGCAATCGAATCTGGAAGAGCTGGAGCGGCTGCGTTCGATCATCAATGACATGCTGTTCCTCGCACGCGCCGACCAGGGTGAAGCCGCCTCCGGCCTCACGCAGGCGAGCGTGGCCGACGAGGCGCACAAGACCATCGAGTTCTTCGAGTTCATCCTCGATGAAGTGGGCAGCAGCGTTTCGGTGGAAGGCGACGTGCAGGCGCGGGCCACGCTGGAAACGGCGCTGTTCCGCCGCGCCTTGTCGAACCTGGTGCAGAACGCGATCGAGCATTCGCGGCCTGGGGCACGGCTGGTGTTGAACATCTCCCGAGAGATCACCGGCGAACGCGAGGCCGTGTGGGTGACAGTCGCCAACCCCGGCGAGCCGATTGCGGCCGAACACCTGCCGCGGCTCTTCGACCGCTTCTACCGCGTCGATGCCGCCCGGCACGACACCGGCCTGCACCACGGCCACGGCCTGGGCCTGGCGATCGTCAAGGCAGTGGCGAGCATGCACGGCGGCAGCGTCAGCGCGGCCAGCGATGCGGGCATCACGACGATCGGGTTCAGCGTGCCGGCGGCTTGATCTCTTGTTGCAGATTCAACTGAAGAAGCTGCTCGGCGACACCCCGAACTGCCGCTTGAACATCGTCGCAAACGCGCTCGGGCTGTTGTAGCCCAGCTCCAGCGCCACTTCCAGCACCTTGGCGCCGCCGGCCAGGCGCTCCAGGCCGCCGAGCAGGCGAGCTTGCTGGCGCCACTGGCCGAAGGTCATGCCGAACTCGCGGGCGAAGAGGCGCTGCAGGGTCTTGGCGTCCACGGCCAGGCGGCGCGCCCATTGTTCGAGCGTGGTCTGGCTGTCGGGTGTGCGGGTGATCGCGCTGCAGATCTTGCGCAGGCGCGGGTCGGTGGGGCTTGGCAAATGCAGCGGCAGGACAGGCACGACCTTGACTTCATCGAGCATCAACGCCATCAGCCGGCCGATGCGTGAATCGGCGTCGTAGGGGAAGAGCGCATCGACCGCGACCAGGATCAGCTCGCGCAGCAGCGGCGTGATGCCGAGCACCGCGCATTGCTGCGGCAGGCCGGTCGCGGCATCGGGGCGGATGAAGACCGAGCGCATGCGCACATCGCCGACCATGCGGACCTCGTGCTTCACGCCCGGCGGCATCCACACGCCACGCGTCGGCGGCACGATCCAGTGGCCCTGGTCGGTGCCGACGACCATCACGCCATGCACTGCGTGGATGAGCTGGGCGTTCGGGTGCGCATGGCGGGCGGTGATGTGGCCGGGTGCGTAGTCGGTGGCCATCGCCGTGACCGGCATGGTGCTGCGGTCGTGCAGCGCGAGGCGGGTCTGGCGGTCCTGTTCCGAGAGCGGCGGGAGCGTGGTGGCGGCCAGCATGATGTCCTTTTCGCGAAGCTTCGGGTCCGATTCTCGCAGGACAGGCTGGAGCTTTGCCGATACGCTCGACGCTTTCGACGATTCTCAGCAGCCATCCAACGGCCGATTCACCATGCAGACCAGCATCGACGCCACCGCCCACGCCGCGCCCCGCGCTACTCTCAGCGCACCTGCAACTGCACCCGCTGCCGCCGAGAAAACCGGCTTCCGCGTGCTGGGCGCCATCAGCTTCTCGCACTTCCTCAACGACATGATCCAGTCGTTGATCCTGGCGATCTACCCGTTGCTCAAGGGCACTTTCGACCTGAGCTTCACGCAGATCGGGCTGA
>JAMFRW010000102.1 GCA_026224975.1 Rhodoferax sp.
CCTGATGGAGCTGCGCCTGCAGCCCGATGGCCGGGTCACGGTCGACATGAACGCGCCGGTCTTCGATCTGCCGAGCGTGCCCTTCGATGCCGCCGGCCTCACGCCGCGCGAAGTCAACAGCTTCGCGATGTGGCCGCTAACGGCGGGCGGTGCGAATGTCGAGGTCGCCGTGCTGTCCATGGGCAACCCGCACGCGGTGCAGATCGTGGCCGATGTCGATACCGCGCCGGTCGCTTCCATCGGGCCGCTCGTCGAAACCCACGCGCGCTTCCCACGCAAGGTCAACGCCGGCTTCATGCAGATCGTCAGCCGCAATCACATTCGCCTGCGCGTCTTCGAGCGCGGAGCGGGTGAGACGCTGGCCTGCGGCACAGGCGCCTGCGCGGCGGTCGTGGCCGGCATTCGTCTGGGCCTGCTCGATGCGCGTGTCGACGTCGATGCGCGTGGCGGCCGGCTCACCATCGAATGGGCCGGCGCCGAGGGTGATCTGCAGGCGCACGTTTTCATGACCGGCCCGGCCGTGACCGTCTTCGAAGGCGAGATCGACATTCCAGACAATCGACAGCCAACCATGAGCACATCCACATGACCAGCGCCAGCGGAGTCCAGGGCATCACCGAAGCCGACATCGCCAACTACCTCGCCAACACGCCCGGCTTCTTCGAGCGGCAGGCCGAGTTGCTCAGCGCCATCCAGCTCACCAGCCCGCACGGCCAACGCGCCGTCTCGCTGCAGGAGCGGCAGATGGAAATGCTGCGCGACCGCATCAAGGGCCTCGAGCAGAAGATCATCGAGATGATCCGCCACGGCCAGGAAAACGTGGCCATCGCCGACAAGCTGCACCGCTGGACGCGCGCGCTCATGCTCACTGCGCATGCGGGCGAACTGCCTTCGGTGCTGGTGCGCGAGCTGATGCACCAGTTCCTGATCCCGCAGGGCGGCATCCGTATCTGGGGCGCGGCACCCGCGTTCGCCGAACTCGAATTCGCGCAGCGCGTGAGCGACGACGTGAAGAGCTTTGCCGGCAGCCTGACGCTGCCGTACTGCGGCGCCAACTCCGGCTTCGAAGCCGCGCAGTGGCTGGACGACCCGGCGAGCGTGATGTCGATGGCGATGATCCCGCTGCGCGACGGCGGCAGCACCGGCGCCTTCGGCATGCTGGTGCTCGCATCGTCCGACCCCACGCGCTACACCGCTGACATGGGCACCGAGTTCCTGATGCGCATCGGCGAAACGGCCAGCGCCGCGCTGTCGCGCGTGTTGCCGCCCGCCGCCTGATCGCATACGTCACGCGCCCATGTCGCCTACCGCGCTCGATGACGACATCGAGCGCCATCTTGTTCACCTGAAGGTCGATCGGCGGCTCGCAGCGAACACGCTGACGATGTACCGCGATGCCTTCGTGCGTCTTCAGGCGTTCATCGGCGATGCGCCCGTGCCGCTGCGCGAGGTGCAGACCCATCACGTTCGGCGCTGGGCCGCGCGGCTGAACGCGCAAGGGCTCGCGCCGCGGACCATCGCCATCCAGCTCTCGGCCTGGCGCGGGCTGTACCGCTGGCTGGGCCGCGATGCGCTGGTGCCGCTCAACCCGGTCGAGGGCGTGCGCGCGCCCAAGTCCGCCAAGCCGCTGCCCAAGGCGCTGCCGGTCGATCAGGCGATGCTGCTGGCGGATGCGGCCCAGGCGGAGGAGGGCGACGACGCGCCCCACGGCAACCCGTTGCTGGCGGCACGCGACCAATGCATCGTCGAACTCCTGTACGGCTGCGGCCTGCGGGTGGGCGAGCTGATCGGCCTCGACGTGCGTGCCGGCGGCGAAACGACAGGCTGGGTCGATGCCGAAGACGGCAGCGCCCATGTCTTCGGCAAAGGCAGCAAGCGCCGCATCGTGCCGGTGGGTGGGCCGGCGCTGGTGGCCCTGGCGACCTGGTTGGAGGCGCGCGCGCAGTTGGCGGCAGCCGGCGAACCAGCGCTCTTCGTCTCGCGCCAGGGCACGCGGCTCACCGCCAGCCAGGTGCGCTCGCGGCTCAAGGCACAGGCCATCCGCGCCGGGCTGCCGACGCATGTTCATCCACACATGCTGCGCCATTCGTTCGCCACGCATTTGCTGCAATCCAGCGGTGACCTGCGGGCGGTGCAGGAACTGCTGGGCCACGCCAACATCAGCACGACGCAGGTCTACACCCGGCTCGACTTCGGGCACTTGTCGAAGGTGTACGACGCGGCGCACCCGCGGGCCAAGCGGCGCGGTTGATTCGGGCTGATCGATTCGGGCGCGAGATGCGCTGCGAGAATCACCCCATGAAATCCATTCGACTGCGCGACGGCAAGGAGCGCTCGCTGCTGCGCCGCCACCCCTGGGTCTTCGAGAGCAGCATCCAGAGCGGCAAGGCCGATGCCGGCGAGACGGTGCGCGTCGAAGCGCACGACGGCCGCTTTCTGGCTTGGGCCTCTTTCAGCCCGAGTTCGGCCATCCGCGTGCGCGCCTGGAGCTTCGACGCCGCCGAGCGCATCGATGCCGCCTTCTTCGAACGCCGCATCCATCGCGCGTTGGCAATGCGTACGCGGCTGGCCGTTGCGAGTGAGGGCGTGCGGCTGATCCACGGCGAGGCCGACGGTCTGCCCGGCCTCATCGTCGACCGGTATGCCGATGTGCTGTGCGCGCAGTTCCTATCGGTCGGCGTCGAGCGCTGGAAGGCGACCATCGCCGATGTGCTGCTCGCCGCCACCGGTCTCACGTGCCTCTACGAACGCAGCGATGCCAATGTGCGCAAGCTCGAAGGCCTGGAGCCGCAGACCGGCTGGCTGCGTGGCGGCGAGATCGCCACGCAAGCGAGTGAGTCAGGCAGCGGGCCGACCGATGAAGACGCCGTCGTTCTTGGAGCCGCAACGCCGCAAGCCAGCGCCACCGACGTCACCATCCGCGAACACGACTGGCGGCTCACGCTCGACGTCGCCGAGGGCCACAAGACCGGCTTCTACCTCGACCAGCGCGACAACCGCAAACTCTTCGCCGACATGGTCCGCCAGTTCGGCAGCCAGCGCGTGTTGAACTGCTACTGCTACACAGGTGGGTTCAGCGTGGCCGCGTTGGCCGGCGGCGCCGCGCACGTGACCAGCGTCGATTCATCGGCCCCGGCGCTCGCTCGCGCCACCGCACACGTGGCGCTCAACGGCTTCGACCCGCAACGCCACGAAACGGCAGATTCCGACGTGAACCAGTACCTGCGCCAATCGCTGGAGCAAGGCAAAACCTTCGACGCCATCGTGCTCGACCCGCCCAAGTTCGCGCCCACCGCAGCCCATGCCGAGCGCGCCGCCCGCGCGTACAAAGACATCAACCGCCTTGCGTTGAAGCTGCTCGCGCCCGGCGGGCTGCTGCTCACCTTCTCCTGCTCCGGCGGCATCAACGCCGACCTGTTCCACAAGATCGTCGCCGGGGCGGGCATCGATGCGGGCGTGGATGCGGCCATCCTGCGCCGCCTGGAAGCCGCGCCTGATCACCCGACGACGTTGGAGTTTCCTGAGGGGGAGTATCTGAAGGGGCTGGCGCTGCTCAAGCGCTGAGCCGCCGCGGCCCCATGCGCCGAGCCCCAATCCCCTCACGCCCCACTCCGCTCGCACTGAGCCTGTCGAAGTGCCGTCGCGAGTATCACTGCAGGCTTCGACAAGCTCAGCCCGAACGGGTTGGGGATCCGCTCGAACTGACATCATCCCGCTCGCGCTGAGTCCCACCCCGCTCACACTGAGCTTGTCGAAGTGCCCCCACGAAGCCCAATGGCCGCCGAGAACTTCGCCCGGTGCACGCTGAAAAACGTCTTCACGTTCCGCACATTCGCATCCGTCGTGAAGAGCCGCTGCACCAGCGCGTGGTAACCCACCATATCGGCCACCTGGATCACCAGCATCAAATCCGGCCCCGGTGACACGCGGTAGCACTGCTGCACAGCCGCATCGGCCACCGCCCGCGCTTCGAATTCGGCGATGAGTTCTGCGCCTTGCCGATCCAGGCTGACTTCTGCAAACGCCGTCAGCCCCGCGCCGAGCTTTTGCGGCGACAGGATCGCCACCTGCCGCTCGATGATCCCGCTCTCCACCAGCCGCCGCACGCGCCGCATGGCTGTGGCCGGCGACACATGCGCCGCCAGCGCCAGCGCCTGGTTCGATTGCGAAGCGTCGTCTTGCAGCAACGCCAGCAAGCGCAGATCGGTCTCATCGAGTGCCAACGGTGAGAAATTTTCTTGCATGAATCGATCGTATATGAATCAGATTCCTTCGATACATCCAAGAACCAATAATTCGTCACGATCGCCAGAATTTCGCTCGAAAATTTCAGTGCCACAGGCCTACGATCCCGGCTTCTTCCAATCCCGTGGAGTCATCCTATGTGTGGCATCGTCGGCGACGTCAGCATGAGCAACATCGTTCCCGTGCACAACGAGGGCCTGCGGCGGCTAGAATACCGCGGCTATGACTCCTGCGGCGTGGACGTTCACAAGA
>JAMFRW010000012.1 GCA_026224975.1 Rhodoferax sp.
ATTGGCATTCAGCGCCGCTTCCTTGGCTTCCAGCACGCTGTCCTGTCTTGCGTCCGAAACTTGCGGCGGCAGTCCAGAGCAGATGTCCCGTGGTGGGATCTAGTGTGAGGACTTCGTGCGCACGCTCGAATGTGAGCGGCGGTGATATTCTTGCTGCAACCATGATGCACTCCTATTGCGGATTGGCTAGAAGCCCCGGCGCGACTCGCAATCGCTCGGGGCTTCATCAATTGTTGAACCGCTTCTCTTGAAGTCAACCGGTTCGGGCCTTCTTCGGCGTGTCGATTCGTGCCTCTGCGTCCGACTGGATTCGGATGCGGCCGCGCTGCCCACTCTTGGCCTCGATGGTCACGACGATGCGACGCACGTCGACCGATGGATGGATGGCCACCGCATCGCCGACGTTCACGTCGATGACCATTCCGCGGTTCAATTCGTGGGCAACGGCAGCCATCACTCGCCCAGTACCTGCGCGCGCTGGGCCGGCGTCAGACGCTCGAACGCGGCCTGGTACTCCTGCCCGCTGAGTGCGCTCATCTGTTCGACGATGCCGCCGCCAGCGTTCGGCGATGCGGCCGCCGGGATGTTGCGCAGCGTCACCGGGCCCTTGCCGTTCTCGCGTGCGACAGCGGCGGCTGGCTTCGGTGTATCCACGACAGCGGGCTTGGCCAGGCCGCGCAGCGCCAACACCACCTTGTGCGCCTCGGCGACGCGCTGTGCATAGGGCATCTTCACGTTGTCGGGGTCCAGCGCGAGCATGTTCAGTGCCGCATCGAACTGCACCTGCGCCTTGGTGTCGGCCACGTAGTCGATCTCGTTGGCCTTCTTCGAGCTCGCCATCAGCGCTTCGATCGCGCTCGCCTCGGACTGCTGGGCCGATTGCACGTTGGCCTCGTGCAGGGTCTGCTGCACCAGCAACCGGTCGAGCTTGACCTGCACGGCCGACTCGGTGGCGCTGTAGGCCTCGGGTTCGATCGTGCCATCCATCACGCCCTTGAACGCAGCAGCTTTCTCGGCCAGCAGGGCGGCGCGCTGCTCTTCGAACTTGCTCGGGTCGCCGGCGTTGAAGCGACGCTCCGGCGCGGCGGCAGGCTCGTCGTCGGCGGCCAGAGCCTCGAGCGCATCGGCGTCGAGCGCATCGTCGTTGTTGGGCTCTTCGACCTTCTTCTCCGGGTCGGCATCTGCGGCCGGCGTGGTCTCGGCAGGCGGATCGCCGGCGTCGTCGTCGTTGTCGTTGTCGTCGGCGACATCTGCGGCGGGTAGAGTTTCGTCGTCGTCGTCATCGCCGAACGGATCTTTGCCGGCTGCGACCAGTGCGGCAGTGGCGGCCAGAACTTCGTCATCGGCGGGGCTGTTGAGTGCGGCAGGCATGCTCGCTCCTTACTTGGTGGGCACGACGAGTTTCGGCGTCGGCTTGGAGGTGGACACGTTCTTGAGCATCGAGAGTTGCTCCTTCGCGTGGGCTTTGACGCGGGCGTGGCGGGCCTTGTCCTTGTGGATCGCGTGAGCATCCATCAAGGTGCGCAGGTCGCTCTGTGCCTGCCACTTGTGCTCATCGGCCATGCTGGACGATGCGACAGAGGGACCCTTGGATTTGACGGTGGCCATGGTCACTCCTTGAGAGTGGACGGGTCGCTGAACAGGCTGCTCCCAACGGCGACGTGGGCGTCGTCGGCGGGCGGCGGCGGAGGCGCATCGGGAGCACTTGCGCCGGGTGCGGAGTCCGGCGCCTCAGCGATCGGCTCGACGGGATCAGCCTGCGGCGCGACATTCTCAGCAGGCGGCGCCGGAGGCTCGACCGGCGGCAGCGCAGCCACGAGAGCCTCCTTCTTGGCCGTGTTCACTTGGTACGGCATCCACGTCGCGTGCTCACCTTCGAGGATGTCTTCACCCTCCTGCACCAGCTGCACGAAGCGGCGCACTTCCGGCGTGCCGCCCCGGGTGATGACGAACAGCGTGACCTTGCCGTCGGGGTGCACGTCGATGACGGTCGCGTCCTGCTCGAGCGTGTGGGCGGCGAAGTAGAACCAGACCTTGCGGCCAATGGTGGGGGTGATCATTTTCAAACTCCTTCGGGTTGCATGGGCTCATGCGATGGTTGTGGCTGAAGACCGTCAGCCTGCGGTGTCTCAATGCCCTGCATGGCGCCGTCGGCCAGGTGCAGGTTGGGTGGAACGGGTGCGGCCTGCACGGGCTGCGGTGCTTGTGGGACCGTGTTCGGGTCGATGACCTGCGGGTCGCCGCTGGCGGCATGGAAACCTGCGGCGGCGAGCAGCGCGTCGGCCACCGGCGTCGCGCCGGGGATCTGCACCAGCACCTGTGCAGCCTGGGCGCTGGTGTAGAGGCCTTCGAGTTTCACCAGCATCGCGTCGGCGTCGAGCTTGGCGCCCTTGGATTGCGCGAGTTTGATGTCGGCCTGCAGCTGTGCCATCTGCGCATCGAACTGCGCCTTGGCCACGGCCGCCTTCTGCTGCTGCTCTGCCTGCTGTTCGGGCGTCATCTTGCCGTCCGGGTCAGACTGGCCATTGACCGACCGGATGCGCGCGAGGATCGCCTGCTTGCGTGGCAGGTTCGGGTGCATCTCGAAGATCACGTCCAGCAGGTTCACCACGACCTGTGGCGCGGCGCTGGCCAACTGCGTCATGACCTGCATGAGGGTCTCGAACGCGGCCTCGGCATAGCTCTGCTTCCAGGCCTGCTCGCCGACGACGAAGTGCGCGCGGCGGGTCGTGATGTCGTTGGCGTAGGTGCCGTCGGCCTGGGGCGCGTTGATCTTCAGCCGCTCGGCCTTGCGCCCGTCGCCTGCCACACGGATCGTCATGGGGGCCTTGACGAATTGCTCGGCCAGGCTGAGCGTGATGTCGCCCTCGATCTGGCGGGCGAGCAGCAGGTTGTCGAACAGCTCGGCGTTCAGCAGTGACGTGTTGTCGTTGTTCGTCTTCAGCGCCACACCGCTCGACAGGTTGCTTTGCAAGCCGCGGGCCGCGGTGTCGATACCGCTCATGCTGCGGATGGACATCATGTCGCGCTCGGCGAGTTGCAGTTGCTCAGCCGCCTTGCCCGCGCTCGGCCGCTCCATCACACGGTTGCCGGACAGCGCGCCGTTCGCAAAGATCGCGATGCCGTCGGGCGAGTTGAGTTCTTCGCGCACGGCCTCGATGTCCATGGCCTCCGACAGCGACCCCTCTTCGATCTTCAACTGGTTCATCGACGCCTCGTAGAGGCTCTTGCTCATCCGGTGATTGAGCGCCTCCTGCGGCCCGAGCAGCGGGTAGATCGGCGAGTACGGCAAGCCGGTCTGCCGGTTGATGTAGGCCCACATCGGGATGAACGGGAAGTGCTCATGCCGGAACGGCGACCACGCTTCGAGCAGCGTGTCGTACTCGGTCATGATCGAGCAGCGCATCTTGAAGCTCACCGGATCGCCCAGGCCTTCATCGGTGAGGGCCCGGCGCTGCGGCTCGCGTGACCAGCATTCGAGCAGCATCACGCGCTTGCGCGGGTTGAACAGGTCGACAGGCTTGCTCGTCATGTAGTCGAGCTCGTCGAGTTGGTTCGCCCCGAACGCGTCCAGGCCCGCGATCAACCCGTTGCCAGCCAGCCAGGACCGGAACACGTCCACCGAGTCGCCCGTCTGCACACAGCGCTCCAACTGTTCCTTCTTGTCGGGGAAGCAGCACAGGGCGATGTCGAAGTCCGTCACGCGGATGCGGAACATGTACCGGCTGTTGGTCAGGTCGCGCCGCGTGTTGCCGCTCGAATCCCACAGGATGTTTCGCCACGATTCGGCGCCGACGAAGATGGGCACGTTCGTCTTGTCGCCGCGCAGGCCGACCTCGAGCCAGCCCACACCAGCCTTGAACATGTCCTCGGCTGCATAACTGCGCTCGAAGCCGGCGCGGTTCACGTCGTCGAGGTACTTGAGCAGCTTGGTCTTGTTCTGCGCGTCCTCTTCGGCCTGATCGTCGTCGTCCTCGGCCATCACGTAGAAGTCAACGCGCGAGCGGCGCTCGGTGCCGATCAGCCAGTCGATCGTGGGCTTGATCTCGTTGTAGACCACCGGGTTCTGGCCGCGTGCGCGCACCTCTTCGGCATCCTCACGGGTCCAGGGCCGACTGTCGTAGTAGGCCTCGCATTTGGCCATCAGCGCACGGTTGGGCGCCTGCTTGGCGGCCTCGGCGAGGAACCACGATTTGCGCTGGTCGTGGCGCTCCTGCGCTGACTGCACTTCGACAGGATCGTTCTTGCGCCTGGCGCCGGTGGGCTTGCCGTCCACGCTGAGAATCGTTGCGTCCTCTGTCAGTGGTGTCATCGACAGCGCTGCGGCGGCCGCGACCTTCTTCGCCGCGGGTTTCGGCCGCTTCAACTTGTCGCCGATCGCGCTCATCAGATCACCTCCTGCCAACCGTTGGTGAGCGTCGCATTCGGCGTCACGTGCTTCTCGGACTCACGGATCGGGATATCGAACACGACCCAATCGCCGCTCGTGTCTTGCCGCATGAAAATGCGAGCCTGCGGGTGCATCACCAAGTCGAACAGGTCGCTCGGGTGAAGCTCCAAGTACGCGATACGCACAGGGTCGCCCCTTGGCGGTGAAGGGTTCGAGCGAGTGAAATCCCACTCCGGCATTTCTTCGAGGCGTGTCCGCTCGTAGCGCATCGCCGTGACCCGCGCCGCCCAGATTCGTTCAGGCGTCATATCCGCACGTTGTGCTTGATAGTCGTCGTCCGTCATACCGATGCCTCGCTCATGACCTTGCCAGTCGATTTGTTCTTCACCGTCATCTCCCACATGGCTTCGCCGCGCAGGTCGTTCAGCACGTTGCGCGGCGTGGCCGGCATCAGCACCAGGTCCGGCGCGAACCGAACCACCGTGTCGACCAGCGCATGCAGCGCGTGGCGGTCGTTCACGTCCTTGCCCAGCAGCGGCAGCGCCTCGCGCGCTTCGCGCCAGCAGTGCTCACTCGGCCCGCCGGTGGCCTTGTCGGCGCTCGTGAAGCCCACGAACTGCGTGATCGCGCGGCGGCCGATGACCCACATGCCATCACTCGACCCGGGCACGAACACGTTGCTTGCCGGCCAGATGACCATGCAGGCCTGCGCCTTCTTGCCCTTGCCGACCCATTCCATGCTGACCACGAAGCCCTTGTGCTCGAAGGTCTTCCATGCGTGCTTGCCGCCAGCGGACCACATTGGCCTGCCGTCGGGCGTGACGACGGGACTCATCTCCATGATTTCTTCCTTCCGGTGAATTTCTTGACGCTCTCAGGCGCTTCGCCCGTGGTGACGTAGCCCTGCGCGAACTGCATCCAGGCGTCGGCCCCGTGCGATGCCCAGTTGCCGAGCGGCGTGTCGCTGTAGCGGCCGAGCTTCTCGTTCCATTCGAACTGATAGCCGTCTAGGCACTTGATGCCATCGGCACACTCGACGCGATCGAACCAGTTGTCCTGCGGCAGCTTCGCGCGCATGAGGTCGATGGCCGTGCTCTTGAAGGCGACGCGTGGCACGACGTGCTCGTTGCGCATGCCGGCCGCGACGAGGATGCGGCGCTTGGTCGTGACGTTCTCGCCGAGGATCTCGGTGTCGGCGTCGTGTGGCAGGTAGTGCTTGCCCCAGCGAAACTCGCCGTGCTCCATGCGCCAGGTTTCGAGGTGGCGCCACCACCAGCCGAGGCCCTTGCCGAAGTCGTCGAAGTACTTCACCCAGCGGTTTTGCAGGCCGGTGCGCTGGTGCAGCCAGATGGGATTGCGCGCGCCCAGGCCAAAGTCCCAGTAGGTATTCACCGGGTAGTTCAGGTCGAGCGGCACTGTCGTGATCCGGCCCGCCTCGCGGACAGCCGTCATCTCGTCACCGAACACCGCGCCTTCCACGGCCTGCTCGAAGGCCTCCATCGGCGTCGATGGGTACTCGCGCTTCATGTTGCGCTTGAGCGTCTCTTCCTTCTTCACCCACCAGGCGCGCTGCGCGGGGTCGATGGTGAAGTCGGGCCCATAGAGCGTCTTGAGCTCGGCCTGCAGCTTGTCGAAATACTGTCTGTGCTTGTCGCTGACGATCACCAGCGCCGGGTCGAGCCGGTAGGCAGCCTTCTTGAACCAGGGGTAGAAGTGCAGGCGCCAGTCGAGCGGCGTCTCTGGCGCGTTCTCGGCCTGGCGCTTGATGGCCGTGTCGCACAGGTCGAAGAACGGCCCTGCCGCGCCCTCGGCCGTGCTCTCGACGACGATGATCCCGTCGGCCGGCACCGCTTCGAAGGCCCCCGAGACAATCTCCGCTGCGCGCTCAGGGAACTTGCGGGCGATCTTCCCGAGTTCGGAGACGTGGAGCAGCTGAACGGTGCCGCCGCGGGCGCTGGTGCTGACCTGAATCGACGAGCCGTGCTCGAACTCCAAGCCGGTCTTGCTGGTGCGGCTCTTGATAGGCAGCGCGGCCTTCAAGGCGTCGGGCAACTTCTGGTGCGCATGCTCGACCTTGCCGAAGAGCTTGCCGGCGTTGGGCAGCGTGTCCGCGATCACCACGCCCGTGTGGTCCGCATTGAACAGCGCCTGGTCGAGTTGCAGGATCTCGAGCAGCGTCGAGAAGCCAAGCTGCCGCGCCTTCAGGATAAGGTTGCGCGTGTGCAGGTTGCGAACGAGGTCTAGCTGCTCTTCGTTCGGCTCGAAGCGCACGGACTTGCCGTGCTCGTCGATGATGTAGTAGAGGTTGCGCAGCCGCCATTCGAGGTCGCGCCAGTGCCCTCCGAGCACTTCTTCGAGCGTGACCTGACGGATGGCGAGCGATTCGCTCATCGCTTCTTCTGCGCCGCGATGGGAAGCCGGCCGGCGCTGCTCTCGTGCAACTGGCCGATGAAGCCGGCGAGGGCCTCGGAGAGTTCAGGCTTCTTCTGCTCGTTGTCGATCTTGTAGAAGCCCAGGTGTTTGGCGAGTTTCTCGATGGCGTCGAGTTGCGAGTGCGTCTTGACGTCGATGCCGTCCTTCGTCTGCTTGATGCCGGCATAGAGCGCGGCAGCCGACTGGCTCAGGTGACGCGTGTCCTTGACGACCGTGCGGCCGAAGCCGGCGCCAGCGCAGTCGGGGCAGTCAGCGTGCGGCGACTTCCGCGGGTCATACCCGATGCCGCCCTTGACGTCCCACTCACCCTTGTTCTTCGCCTTGCTGGCCTGCCACTGCTCGTACTCGCGGTTGTATTCGCCCGTCGTGCGCTGGTACCGGAACTCCTCGCCGTGGCAGTAGCGGCAGCAACCGACGTAGTGTTCGATCAGTTCACGGGGGTCAGCGAAGGCGATGTCGCGCAGCCGATCGACCAGCATCTGTACCGACAGCTCGGCCTTGGCGGCGACCTTTTGTTGGCACTTGTTGAGAAAACGTTGAATCCCAACATTTTTCAACAGCCGAGCGCCTGCGGTCTCGGCCGAATGGCCCACAGCGCTATAGCCGGCGCGGGTGTACGCCTTTCCAACATTCCCATCAATCAGGTACTCATACACGAATCGCTCGTGCTGCGGCTTGAGTCCGGATGCTTCCTGCGGAACGGCTGCGTCGAGCGTTCGAGGTTTGGGGGAAACTGCCTTGGGCTTCTTGCCTGCGGCACTACTGCGCTGTGGCTTCATGGGTCCGTGCGTGTGCAAATGTGCGAGCACGGTCCCACGGAAACTCGAAAAAGCAACCGACAGCGGGCAAGAAAAAGCCCGCAATGTTGCGGGCTTTGTGGGCGTTGCGGTCTTCCGTTGCGGGGTTCAGGCCGGTGCGGCGAACTCGGCGTAGTAGCCAGCGGGCGGCGTGGTGTCTCCCTGGCGCAGGAACACCGATGTTTTGCCCAGCGTAGTTCGCTCGCCGTTGATCTCCTGCTCGATCTCGACATTCACGCACGACGGCGACCAGATGTGCGTGATCTCGGCGGGGTATCGCGAACCGGGCGTGAGCACAAAGTCGTTTGCGCTTGCGATGAACTCGACTTTGTCGCCGATGACCGGCGTGCGCAGCGCGGCTTCGAGCGACGGGGTTGCCAGCACAGCGGAGGCGAGCGCGAGGCTGGTGATGCCGGTGGCCATGGATGCGGTGTAGAGGTCGGCGCTGGGCTGCAGCGCGTTGGCGGCGAATGCCCCGAAGGATGCGATGGCGAGGCCGAGCGCAAGGCCGGCGGTGAGCAGGTAGCGTTTCATTTCAGTCCTTGGTGGTGGTGCTGCGGGGCAGCGGTGGATCCCGTGACGGGCCACAAACCATCTCACTGAAACTCGCGAAGTCAACCGATCAACGCCGCGCGACTTTGATACGGTCCGAGCCGGAGCAAGGAATGCCCTTCTCGTAGAACGCTTTCCACAGCCCGGTGTAGTAGCCAATCTCACCGCACCTGGTGCAGCGGAAGCGCCCCGTGTCCAAGTCTTCGTTCGTCGAAACCTGATAGGCCGGCTGATCCTCCATTTCGCCCGTCCAGTCGTTCTCGACCGGCGGCGGATAGACCCAGCGCAAGTGATCGCACTGCATCATGGCAACTCCACGGTGTCGCCGAGTTTCGAGGCGACGTAGGCGCGCATGGCGGCGATGAGTGGCGTTGAACCTAGGCAGTCAGCATGTTTGCGCCCCTCCCACGACAGCCCGACGGCGCGCCATTCACCAAACCAGTTGCCACTCACCAAGCGCGGCTGGATCATGATCTTCTCGCGCTCAATGATCGGCCCACCGATCAGCCACGATGTTGTCG
>JAMFRW010000103.1 GCA_026224975.1 Rhodoferax sp.
TCAACAAGGCCGGCTGCCTCGACCGCTGCGCGGGCGGCCCTGTCGCCGTGGTCTACCCCGATGCCACCTGGTACACCTTTCTGGACAACGCCGACATCGACGAAATCGTCGATTCGCACCTGAAGAATGGCAAGGTCGTCGAGCGCCTGGTGCTCCCGCCCAACGTGGGCCGCTGAGCCGAGCGCTTCCCTTCTTCCCATGAATTCGCAAACCACACGCCACACCGTGGCCGGGCCGGCTGGCAACATCGAATGCGCGATCGACGCGCCGCTGCCCGGCACCGAGTCGCGCGGCGTGGCCATCGTGTGCCATCCGCATCCGCAGTTCGGCGGCACGATGGACAACAAGGTCGTGCAGACGCTCGCGCGCGCGCTGGTGCAAACCGGCTGGCGCAGCGTGCGCTTCAACTTCCGCGGCATCGGCCAATCGCAGGGGAGCTGGGACGAGGGCGTCGGAGAGATCGACGACGCTTCGGCTGTGATTGCCGCCTGCCGCGACGCGTCGCAGCCCTTGCTGGTCGCCGGTTTTTCCTTTGGTGGCTTCGTGGCCTCGCAAGCGGCGGCTCGTTTGGCGGACGACGCCAAGGCTGAGCGCATCGTGCTGGTCGCGCCTTCGACGCAAAAGCAGCAGGTCGCGAATGTGCCGGCCGACACGCTGGTGATCCACGGCGAAGCCGATGATGTGGTGCCGCTTTCCGCCACGCTAGCCTGGGCTCGCCCGCAGGCGCTGCCGGTGATGGTCTTCCCCGGCGTTGGTCATTTTTTCCACGGCCAGCTCGGCCTGCTCAAGAACGTGCTCGTCCAGCACCTGACGCGGCCGCCGCTGGCCTGACGGCCGCTTGGCTTCATCCATCTGACTGCATTCACTTTCGAACGCGCCGGAACGCCTGGGCGGGCGGCGCATCGAAGCCACTGATTTTTTCTCCACTGGGTTGTCAATGAAACGATTCTTCTCCGTCCTGCTGCCGTCCTGGTTCGTCGCCATGGCGCTTGCCAGCGCCGCGTTCGCGCAAGCCCCGCAACCGCCCGAAGTGGCCGCCAAGGCATTCCTGGTCTACGACCTGACCAGCAACCAGTCGCTCGGCGAGCGTGAGGCCGACACGCAACTCGACCCGGCCTCGCTCACCAAGCTGATGAGCGCCTACGTGGTCTTCACCGCGATCAAGGACAAGAAGCTCGCGCTCGACCAGAAGCTGCCGGTCTCGAAGAAGGCCTGGGACGAGCGCAAGGCCGGTGGCTCGCTGATGTTCATCGACACCACGATGACGCCGACCGTCGATGAACTGCTGCGCGGCGAGATCGTGCAGAGCGGCAACGACGCCGCGGTGGTGCTCGCCGAAGGCGTGGCCGGCACCACCGACCAGTTCGTCACCCTGATGAATCGCCAGGCGCAGGTCTGGGGCCTGAAGAACACGGCGTTCAAGAACGTGACCGGCCTGACCGAAGCCGGCCACAAGAGCACGGCGCGCGATCTCGTCGTGATCGCCAGCCACATCATCAAGGATTTCCCCGAGTTCTTTGCCTACTACGCGATCAAGGACTACAAGTACAACAACATCAACCAGCCCAACCGCAACCTGCTGCTGCGCCGCGACCCGACCGTCGACGGCATGAAGACCGGCTACACCGAAGCCGCTGGCTATTGCCTACTGGCAACCGCGCAGCGCGAGTTCCCGAACCTCGGCGCCAACGGCACCAGCCCGGGCAAGCGACGGCTGATCACCGTCGTGCTCAACACCACCTCGATGGAAGCGCGCGCCAACGAGAACCAGAAGCTGCTGAACTGGGGCTTCCAGGCCTTCGACACGATGCGGCTGTTCGACGATGTGAAGCCCATCGTCACCCCCGTGGTCTGGAAGGGCAAGTCGCCCGAAGCCAAGCTGGGCGCGGCCGGTGGCCTGTTCGTCAGCGTGCCCAAGGGCGAGGG
The DNA here is from genome assembly GCA_026224975.1 of Rhodoferax sp. Classification (GTDB taxonomy): domain Bacteria; phylum Pseudomonadota; class Gammaproteobacteria; order Burkholderiales; family Burkholderiaceae_C; genus LMDS01. The sequence goes on from JAMFRW010000103.1 coordinate 1,927, forward strand.
CGGCAAGCTGCAGACCAAGATCGAGCGCACCGACCCGCTCGTGGCGCCGCTGACCAAAGGCCAGCGCGTCGGCACCATCAAGGTCTCCACCGCCACCGGCGCGCCGGTGATCGACGTGCCGCTGGTGGTGCTGGAGCCCGTGGAGCAGGCAGGGATTTTCGGGCGTGCCTGGGATGCCATCCGACTCTGGATCAAGTAGTCTTTGCCAACCACGCTGGAGCGAGCATGCAAACCATTCCCGACACCCTGTGCTACCTGAACGGCGAGTACAGCCTGCTGAGCGAAGCCAAGGTTTCCGTGCTCGACCGCGGGTTCATCTTTGGCGACGGCATCTACGAAGTGGTGCCGGCCTATGGCGGCAAGCTGTTCCGCTTCGACGAACACCTGGCGCGCCTTGGCCGCAGCCTGGCCAAGTTGCGCATCGAGAACCCGCTGACGGCCGTCGAATGGCTTGAGCGCTGCCGCAAACTGACTGCGGCGCTGATCGAGAAAACCGGCGCGGCCGACCAGCTTGTCTACATCCAGATCACCCGCGGCGTGGCGCTGCGCGATCACGTGATGCCCTCGGGCGTGACGCCCACGGTCTTCATGATGGCGAGCCCCATGAAACCGGCATCGCCCGAGCAGCGCCACCAGGGCGTGGCCTGCGTGACGGCGCGCGATTTCCGCTGGGAGCGGGCCGACATCAAGAGCATCTCGCTGCTCGGCAACGTGCTGGCGCGGCAGATGTCGGCGGATCACGGCGCGGTCGAAACCGTGATGTTCCGTGACGGCTTCCTGACCGAAGCTTCGGCCAGCAATGTGTGGGTGGTGCACGAAGGCGCGCTGCTCGGGCCGCCCAAGAGCGAGCATGTGCTCGAAGGCATCCGCTACGACCTGATCCGCGAGCTGTGCGAAGAAACCGGCATCGCCTACAACCTCCGCCCGATCGCCGAAGCCGATGTGATGTCGGCCGACGAGCTGATGCTGAGTTCGGCCACCAAGGAAGTCCTGCCCATCACCACACTCGACGGCCAGCCCGTGGGCCACGGCGCATTGCGGGGCAAGCCTGGGCCGGTGTACGCGCGCTTGTACGAGGCGTATCAGCGCGCGAAGGCGAGCCATTCGATCTGAGCTGCCGCGGGCCCGGTTGGCGGGCCGCTTCGAAAGCGGCGACTTGGCCCCATTTATGGTCGCATGAATGAATTCCGCCAGTCAAAAACCCGCAAGACGGACGACGCCATGAACGACACCATCCCGCCCGAACAGTCGCTGATCGAGTACCCGAGCGCCTTCCCCATCAAGGTGATGGGCCTCAACGCCGAAGGCTTCGTGCACGCCATCGTCAGCATCGCCCGCCAGTTCGACCCCGGCTTCGACGCCGCGACCGTAGAGTTGCGCCCGAGCAGCGGCGACAAATACCTCGGCGTGACGGTCACGGTGACCGCGACAAGCCGCGAACAGCTCGACGAGCTGTACCGAACGTTCTCGACGCATCCGATGGTGAAGATGGTGCTGTGAGCGCGGGCCGGCGAGAACGCGACGCCGGCTTCACGTCGGCCAATTTTTGACAAGGCGGCCGGGTCGATATTTATATTAAAATTTAGCACAGAATATTTTTATTGGGTGCGCTACCGGCCCGCCTTGTTTTAATTTTCAAGCGTCATGGCAGCCGCAAACTCCACCCGCGCGGGCCGGTTCATCCAGCAGCCTTCGGGCTACCGCGCGTTCATTCCGGCGCCGCTCCCGCCGACGCCCGTCATCGCCTTTGACGGTGAGTTGCTGACGCTGCTCTCCAGCGCCGATCGCGATCGGGCGCGCCTCGATGCGCTGGCCTCGCTGCTTCCCAACCCCGATCTGTTCGTGGCGATGTACGTGCGCCATGAAGCCGTGTTGTCGTCGCAGATCGAGGGCACGCAAAGCACCCTGGAAGATGTGCTGTCGTTCGAGGCCGCCGCCACGCACAACGACACGCCGCGCGATGTGGAGGAGGTCGTCAACTACGTTCGCGCGATGAACCACGGGCTGCGGCGCCTGCCCGAGTTCCCGCTCTCGCTGCGCTTGGTGCGCGAGATTCACGGCGAGTTGATGCAGGGCGTGCGCGGCGGCGAGCGCAGCCCGGGGGAATTCAGAACGTCGCAGAACTGGATCGGCCCGCCGAATTGCACGCTGCGCACTGCCGCCTTCGTGCCACCGCCGCCGCACGAGTTGATGAACGCGCTTGGCGCGTTGGAAACCTTTGTGCATGAGTCAGCGGACGATTTGCCGCTGCTGGTGCGCTGTGGCCTGGTGCATGCGCAGTTCGAGACCATCCATCCGTTTCTGGACGGCAATGGCCGCGTCGGCCGCTTGCTGATCACGTTGATGCTGTGCGAGCAGGCGGCGCTGACGAGGCCGTTGCTGTACCTCTCGCTCTACCTCAAGGCGCACCGGGCGGAGTATTACGACCGGCTCACCGCGATCCGCCAATCGGGGCAATGGGAGCCGTGGCTCAAGTTCTTTCTGCGTGGGGTGAGCCAGACGGCACGTGTCGCGACGCAAACCGCGCGCGACATCGTCGCGATGCGTGAGCAGCATCGCAGCCAGTTCGCCCGCAACGCGCGCGGCCTGCGCTTGCTCGACGCGCTGATGCAGCAGCCGCTGATGAGCGTTTCGCGGGTGGCGCAAGCGGTGGGCTGTACTTTTCCGACGGCAGCCAAGCTGGTGGCCGATTTCGAAGCTGCCGGCGTACTGCAGGAAACCACCGGGTTCGATCGCAACCGCCTCTACCGTTACGAGCCATACATGGCCTTGTTCCATCGCGATGCGCTGGAAGAACTCATGGGCGGCGGCGCTCCAGCGGCCAGCACCTCCAAAGGCCTCGCCGCATGACGATGCCGATCCTGCGCGCCCTCGGCCGGGCGGACTACGAGCCGACCGTGAGCGCCATGCGCGCCTTCACCGAGGCCCGCACGCCCGACACGCCCGACGAAATCTGGCTTTGCGAGCATCCGCCTGTCTACACGCAAGGCCTGGCGGGAAAGCCGGAGCACCTGCTCGATGCGCACGGCATCCCGGTCGTGCAGACCAGCCGCGGCGGGCAGGTGACCTTTCACGGGCCGGGGCAGGTGGTGGCCTATCCGCTGATCGACCTGAAGCGGCTCGGCATCTACGTCAAGGAATACGTGTTCCGCATCGAGCATGCGGTGATCAAGACGCTTGATCACTTCGGCGTGACAGGTCACCGCGTCGCCGGCGCGCCGGGCATTTACGTGCGGCTGGCCGATCCCTTCGGCCACGCTGCGCTCACCGGCCCGCGGATCGATCCGTTCGAGGGGCTGGGCAAGATTGCAGCGCTCGGCATCAAGGTGAGCCGCCACAGCACCTACCACGGGGTCGCGCTGAACGTGGCGATGGACCTGCAACCCTTCGGCGGGATCAACCCTTGCGGCTACGAAGGGCTGCGGACGGTCGATCTTTCTACAATCGGCGTTCAGGCGACTTGGGACGAAGCGGCCGGCGTGCTCGCCGCGCGGCTCGCGAGCGGCCTGAGCCCATGACCACGCGGGTTCGCCCCGGAAAGCGCATATGAGCACCGACAACGTGACCCGCGAGGCAGCACCCGCGGCCGCCTACGACGCCACCGCCAAGCAGAAGGCGCAAGCCAAGACCGCGCGCATCCCGATCAAGATCGTGGCCGCCGAAACGCTGAAAAAGCCCGAGTGGATCCGCGTCAAGGCCGGCTCGCCCAGCACGCGCTTCTACGAGATCAAGCAGATCCTGCGCGAGCACAAGCTGCACACCGTCTGCGAGGAAGCCAACTGCCCGAACATCGGCGAGTGCTTCGGCAACGGCACGGCCACCTTCATGATCATGGGCGACAAGTGCACGCGCCGCTGCCCGTTTTGCGATGTGGGCCACGGCCGGCCCGATCCGCTGGACGTGAACGAGCCCGAGAACCTCGCCAAGACCATCGCCTCGCTGCGCCTGAAGTACGTGGTGATCACCAGCGTGGACCGCGATGACTTGCGCGATGGCGGCGCCGGCCACTTCGTCGCCTGCATCCAGCGCATCCGTGAACTCTCACCTGCCACGCGCATCGAGATCCTCACGCCCGATTTCCGCGGCCGCATGGACCGCGCGCTCGAAATCCTGAAGGCCGCGCCGCCGGATGTGATGAACCACAACCTCGAGACCGCGCCGCGCCTCTACAAGGAAGCACGGCCGGGCTCCGACTACCAGTACAGCCTGAACCTGCTCAAGCGCTTCAAGGAATTCGCCCCGCATGTGCCGACCAAGAGCGGCATCATGGTTGGCCTGGGCGAGACCGACGAGGAAATCCTGCAGGTGATGCGCGACATGCGCGAGCATGGCATCGACATGCTGACCATCGGCCAGTACCTCGCGCCGAGCGGCCACCATTTGCCGGTGCGCCGCTATGTGCACCCCGATACGTTCAAGATGTACGAGGCCGAAGCCGCCAAGATGGGCTTCACGCACGCGGCCATCGGCGCGATGGTTCGCAGCAGCTACCACGCCGACAAGCAGGCGCAGGCGGCGGGTGTGGACATGGGCAGCGGCGCCACCGCCGCCATGCCGGCGCCGGCCTTGACACAGGCGGATCACACGATCGCGTGATCCGCTGATCGATCAGGGACTTGCGGTGCTTCAGGCGGCGAGGCCGATCTTCGGCGTGTCGCTGCTGGCCGCCTTGCGGGCGCGCTTGGCGGGTGCGCGCACTGCTTTCACTTCTTCGACAGCGGCGACGGTCGGCACTCGCTTCAGGGCCACCTTCTTCGCAGGACTCGTTGCGACCCTGCGCTTGGCCGGCGCTGGCAGGGCCGCCGCCGGTGCCACGGCCGGTGCGGTTTCCGCCGCTGCTTGTGCCTTCGCCAGGTCCAGCAGGATCTGGTGTTCACTCAGCATGAAGTCGCCCAGCTCGTTGATGTCGCCGAGCGCGCGGCGGCAGGCGATCAGGCCGTAGTCGAGCCGGCCGTTGTAGCTCTGCACCGTTACGTTCAGTGCCATGCCGTGCGCCGGGATCGAGACCGGGTAGTAGCTCACCACGCTCGCGCCGGCAAAGTAGAGTTGTGCCGGAATACCCGCAACGTTGGAGATGACGAGGTTCGCCATCGGCGGGATCACGTTGACCAGACGCGAGCGGCCGAACATCGAGGTCAGGCCCGACATCAGCCAGGGCGCGGCGAACATCGGAAAGTCGGTCGGGATCGCGGCCTTGATGCGGCCCATGGTCGCCTTGCTCGCGCTCGACGATTCGTGGATCTTGCGCAGGCGCTCGGCCGGGTCGGCCACGTCGGTCGCGAGACTCGCGATGATCATGCTGACCTGGTTGTTGGCGGTGGTGTCGCCGGCTTCGCGCAGGCTCACCGGCACCATGGCCGAGAGCGATTTGGCCGGTAGCTCGTGGCTTTCGGCCAGGTAGCGGCGAAGCGCGCCGGCGGTGGTCGCCATGACCACATCGTTGACCGACACGCCCATGCGCTTGGCGATCATCTTGACTTCGGCCAGCGGCACGGTGCGGCCGGCAAAGCTGCGCTGGTTGGTGATCGACACGTTGAACGGTGTGCGAGGCGCGAACAGCTCCGATGCCTTGGGCAGCGACCAGTCACGCTTGCCGGATTCATCCTTGGCTGGCACCACCATGCTGCGGCCGGCCTTCGCGATGGCGGGCGCCATCTTGAAGAGCTTCACGTACTGCTGCACGGTGTTGCGGATCGCCGCGCCGGCGAGTTCGGCCACGCCCAGCTGGTACTGGCCGCGCCGGGCCTTCACGCGCGGCGGCTTGATGTAGCGGCCGGTGGCTTCCGTGTCGAACATCGCGCGGCCGAGCGCCACGCCGGCTTGCCCATCGATGCCGGCATGGTGCACCTTGGTGTAGAGCGCCACCTGGCCACTCTTCAGGCCGTCGATGATGAAGAATTCCCAGAGTGGGCGGCTGCGGTCGAGCAGGCTCGAATGCAGCCGCGCCACCAGTTGCTGCAACTGGCGGTTGCTGCCGGGCTTGGGCAGCGTGACGTGGCGCATGTGGTGGTCCATGTCGATGTCTTCGTCTTCGACCCATACCGGATTCGACAGGTCGAAGGGCATCAGCGCCAGCTTGCGCGTGAACACGTCGGCCAGGTGCATGCGCTGCGCCATGGCGGCCTTGGCGTCTTCGAAGAAGTCACCGGTGTAGCCCTCGGGCAGGTCCATCACGTTCAGCGAGCCCACGTGCATGGGCATTTCGGGGGACTCGGTGTGCAGGAAGGTGGCGTCGGAGCCGCTCAGGTGGTTCATGGTCGATCCTCGGGGTGTTCGGTGTAGCGGGGCGCGTGGCAGGCGTTTGGAAGCTTCAGCGCTGCGGTGCGGTGAACGGAAACAGCAGCTTCGCGAAGCCCTTGGGTTGGAAGTGCGTCCATTCGTCTTCGGGTTGCGCCAGCCGGTCGCCGAGCGCATACCAGACCAGCGGGTTCACGCCGAGCCCGGTGTGGGTGGCGCTGTTGATCTCGATGTTGTCGGTGAGTTCGCTCTGGCGCTCGACCGAGCAGCCCCATCCGACGACGCCGTCCATGCGGGTATAGATCGAGGTGGTGGGCACCGGCGGCGCCCCGTCGTGCCGCACGCCCTCGACCCGGGTCCGGCCGCTGACGAGCTTGTAGACCTCCCAGGCGTTGCTGCTGGTTTCGGGTTCGCCATAAAGCGGGCTGCCGAGCGTGATCACCTGGCGCACGAGTTCCGGCGCCTGGCGTGCGAGTTCGCGGGCAAAAACGCCGCCCAGGCTCCAGCCGATGATGCTGACCTTGCGTTGCTCACTCGCGTGCATCTGCGCCAGCGTTTCCTGCATCTGCGCGATGACGCCATCGCGCGGGCCCAGGTTGCGGCCCTGGCCCCAGCCCTTCACGGCATAACCGCGACTGCTCAGGAAGCGGCGCAGCGGCACCGTCGAAGCATCGTCGGCCAGCAGGCCGGGCAGCACGAGCACCGGGTGGCCGTCGCCGCGCGGCACGTAGCGCAGCAGCGCCGGCAGCGCCAGCGGCAGGCTGGCCATCTCCAGCGTGGCGCGGCCTTCGAGCCACATCAGCATGAGGGAAGGGCGCTCTTCGTTCACCGTCGGGCTGAGCGCCGCGCGGAAGGGCATGAAGCGGGATGCGAGCATTGGTTTTGTCTCCTTGTCGAATTTAGTTTTTTGGCGCTCGGGTGCGGATCGTCAGCAGCAACAGTGTGCCAGCGACGATGTGAAGCGTCATCACCAGATACATGCTGTATGCCCCAGCAGAACATGATGCGCAGCAGCGTCTTGCGGGCGCCGATGCGCTCCAGCAGCAGGTTGCTCGGCACCTCGAACAGGAAGTAGCCCATGAAGAAGATGCCCGCTCCCAGGCCGTAGACGGCGTCGCTGAAGGTCAGCGTTTCCTTCATCTGCAACTGCGCGTAGCCCGACGTTGATGCGGTCGAGGTACGAAACCACATAACAGACCAGCAGCAGCGGCATGAGCCGCCAACTGACCTTGCGGTAGAGGATTTCGGTGGCGTCGGATGCGCCAGAGCGCGCTGCGCCTGTCGCTGCCGTGGTGGTGTGGGCAACCATGTGCCTGTCTCCTGCTGTTGTTCGAATCTCGTGTACCGCGCCTTGGGGCGAGCCGCCGGGTCTTGGCCCGGTCTGGCTCGCAGCGCCTGACTTGTTTCAGTCATTATTTGATGGTCCGTAGGGTAAGAGCGCGGCCAAGCGGTGGGCAAGCGTCGAAGCGGTCAGCCTCTGGGTGAATTACGGACAACTCCCGAGCCGAACCGGTGCGCGGACCGTTTAACCTCGCTTCCCATGAGCCCCGCGCCCAACCTCGACAAACACGTTTACCCCGCGCACATCGTCGCCGTCCTCGTCGGCGTGCTGGCCGATGACGGCATCCCGATGGCCGATTCGCTGCAGGGCAGCGGCATAGCCCCGGCCACCTTGCACAGCGCTGCGACGCGTCTTTCGCAACGCCAGATGACTGCCGTCTTTCGCAACGCGCTGGCGTTGAGCGACGATCCTTTGCTTGGCCTGCGCGCCGGCGCGCGAATGCACATCGCAGCCTGTGGCATCTACGGGTATGCGCTGCTCAGCAGCCCGACACACGCTCACGCGGTCGACTTTGCGGCCAAGTACGACCGCGTGCTCGGGCAGATCGCCGACATGGGGTTTTCGACCAGCAACGGCCAGGCGACCTGGACGCTCGAACCCGCGCTCGGCCTGGCCCCGGCCGAGCCGCTCTACCGCTTTCTGCTCGAATACAAGTTCTCCGGCACGCTGACGGTGATGAAGGATTTGTACGGCCCTGCCTTCCGGCTTGCTCGCATCCGCGCCGTCTATGAGCGGCCGGCACATGCCGACGCGTATGCGCATTGCTTGGGGTGCGAGGTGCTCTTCGCGCAGGCTGCGAATGACCTGAGCTTCGACCAAGCGCTGATGTCGCAACGCATGACACACGCCGACCCGATCACCAACGCCACGGTGCGCGAGCTGTGCGATCAGACGCTGCTCAAGCTCGACCAGGGCGTGGGCATGGTCGGCACGGTGCACGCGAGGTTGGTGGAGCAGCCCGGGCGCTTTCCGGATATCTGTTCCATGGCCGCGGCGCTGCGCATGAACGCGCGCACGCTGCGCCGCAAGCTCGAAGCCGAAGGCAGCTCGTACCGGCAGATCCTGGCGGATGTGCGCACGCGTCTGGCGGTCAGCTACTTGCGCACGACCGACCTGACCAACGAGGAAATCGCCGACCGGCTGGGGTACAGCGATTCAGCGAGTTTCAGGCAGGCGTTTGCGCGCTGGACGCAGGCGAGTCCGGGCGAATATCGCCGCCGGGCCGAGATGTGATTGCGGGCGTGTGGACCTGCTGATTCAGGTTCAGGTTTCGGCGAGCAGCTTCTCGACCAACTCATGCAGCGCGACGAAATCGGGCTCGCCCACATAGCGCTTGACGATCTCGCCGCGCTTGTTGATCAGCACGCTGGTCGGCGTGAGCTGCACCTGACCGAAGCTCTTGGCGATGGCGCCGGTGTTGTCGATCGCCACGCCGAACGGCAGCTTGCGCGTCTCGGCAAAGTTCACCACATAGGCCGGCGGGTCGTAGCTCATCGCAACAGCCAGCGTGTCGTAGCCGCGCGCCTTGTACTTCTCGTGCGTGGCCATGACTTGCGGCATCTCGTGCACGCAGGTCGTGCAACTCGTGGCCCAGAAATTCACCAGCACGACCTTGCCGCGCAGTTGCTCGGTCGTCGATTTCGTCCCGTCGAGTAGCGTGTAGGCGACGTTCGGTGCCATACCACCGGTGCCCGTGCTCTCATAAGCGAGATAGGCACCGACGCCGACCGCGAGGGCGACAATCGAAGCAGCAACGTATCGAGCAGGTTTCATCGGGAGTCTTTCATGCAGCGTCGAAAGTTTACGTCAGCTCTGGTGTCCGGGCTGGGTTTGGGGGGACTCGCGGGTTTGCCGGCACATGCGGCCGATGTCAGCGAGGGCGATGCGGCGCTCGGCGTGCGCGCGGCGCTCGAACGCGGTGCGGCGTCGGCGGTCGGCTTGCTGGGCAAGAGCGGCGGCTTTCTCGACAACCCGAAGGTGCGCATCCCGCTGCCGGGTTTCCTGAACGATGCGGCCAAGTTCGCCAAGATGGCCGGCCAGCAAAAGCGCGTCGATGAACTCGTGACGGCGATGAACCGCGCGGCGGAGGCGGCGGTGCCCGAGTCCAGGGCATTGCTGACCAGCGCCGTCAAGTCGATGAGCGTGGAAGACGCGCGCAACATCATCACCGGCGGCGACAACTCGGTGACGAAATTCTTCGCCGCCAAGACGCGTGAGTCGCTCGGCGTGAAGTTTCTGCCGATCGTGACGAAGGCGACCGAAAAGGTCTCGCTCGCCGACAAGTACAACGCGCTCGCCGGCAAGGTGGCCGGCCTCGGGCTGCTGAAGAAGGAAGACGCCAACATTCAGCAGTACGTGACGGGCAAGACGCTGGACGGGCTCTACCTGATGATCGGCGAGGAAGAACGCAAGATCCGCCAGGACCCGATCGGCACCGGCAGCGCGATCCTCAAGAAAGTTTTCGGCGGGCTCAAATAAAAAGCCGCCGCGGCGGCTGCCAGGCGGCTTTCGAGTCGTCGGCGACCGACGACTGGCTCAAGCGCCCTTCGACAACTCGAACATCAGCGCCGACGGCAGCGAGTTCGCGATCACGTCGCGGCCCACGCGGGCGATGTTGGAGCCGCTCAGACCCGACATCTCGAAGGTGCTGCCTTCTTCGATGATCTCGATGAAGGCGAAGTCGGGCACTTCAGCGCCGATCTCTTCGCGGAACAGCGCGAAGCGCTCGCCGCTCTGGATCGATTCGATGATGATCGCGTGCGGCAGGCCTTCGCGGCAGAAGCTCTCGGCCTCTTCGACCGAGTTCACGAAGTCGATGATCAGGCTCATGTTGCGCAGCGAGTCGCGGATCTGCGTGCGCATCTCGCGCCGCGAGGCGATCACCAGCACATGGCTGCCAGCCAGCGGCTGCGAGTTGGCCGAGGGCGCAAAGCCGTCGTCGATTTCGAGTGCGCTCGGGTTGTCGATTTCGTCGGTGGCGAGACGCGGGAAGTCGATGACGAGCGTGATCTGATCAGCGTCGTCCCGGCGGTCGATGTTCAGCCCCATCGTCCACGCGGTTTGTTCGATCAGGCGCCAGACCAGTGAATCGAGGCCCGGCGCAGGCGCGGCGATCGCGCCATCGTCGAGTCGGCCGTCGCGGTGAGCGAAGCGGCAGGAAAGCCGCGCCTGCGCAGGCTTGGGCTTCACGTCGACGGCGAACTCGATCTGCGACTTGGCATTGGCCAGCGCCCAGTCGAGCGTGGTGTTGATCAGGCTGAAGAGCAGCGAGGCGTCGGTGGTGACCGCCACGGCTTCCAGCGAAGGCTTGAGCGTGATGCCGCGGGCGGCGGTTTCGCGGCTGCGGTGCGCGAGCACGCCGTTGAGCACATCGGCGAGCTGCAGGCGCTCGTGCGATTGACGCAGGCGGCCAGACGCGAAGCGCGTGAGCTGCTGGCCGATCATGCCGATCTGGCGGGCTTGCTCGACCTCTTCGCGCAACGCACGCAAGCCGGCACGGTCGATCTTGCCGGTGGTGGTGAGCGTGTGGATGCGCTCCAGCGCGGAAGTGAGCGGCGAGGCGATTTCGGCACCGATTTCGGAAACCAGTTCGTGCCAGCGGGCGTTTTCGACGCGTTGGGCGTCGATCACCGCGCTCGCGGCGGCGGGGCCGCGCTTGAGTTCGGACATGTCCATAAACGATTGTTCCTTGTGCGGTCGGTCGGGGGTCACCGGAAGAAAGCGGCGTGAACCGGTTTGTTCGGTGCTCGACCTGTAACGAGGAGTTTCGTCTGCGGAAGCGCTGTCCGCCAGCGCGCTTGCCCCAATTCCCCGTGGACGTGGTGTGAAAAAGTCACGTTTGACCATGGGGTGACGCGCGAACGTCACGGTGTGTCAGGCCAGGGCCAGTAACGCGTCCAACACCGCCTCCGGCGCGCTGATCATGGCGTCGTGCCCGGTCGCGACTTCCACGACTTTCCAGCCCGGTTCGCTGCGCACTCGGGCGCGCGCGGCGGCGATGGTCGGCAGGGCCGGCGAGGTGCAATCGATGAAGGTTCGCGGCAGCAATTCGAGCCGCTCGGGATCGAAATGCAGCGCGGCGTCGTAACAGCTTCCCGGGTGCGGCGTCTGACGGCGCGCCACCCAGGCCAGGTCGGCGCGGTTGAGCCCGAAAATCGCGGGGTCGGGCGCCGGCAGCGCGCCGTGTTCGGTGATGGCGTTGCGGCGCGCGGCTTGCACCTCGTTCGAATGCGTGCTCGACCAGCTTTCGCCCGGCTTGGGCACGACCGCGTCGAGGTACACCAAATGCCGCAGGCGCGCCGACAGGCGATGCGCCACGCCGGTGATCACCATGCCGCCGTAACTGTGGCCCACCAGCACCGGGTCGAGCAGTTCCTCGGCCTCTACCACGTTGACGACGTCGGCGATGTGAGTGTCCAGCGAGACGGCCTTCGAGAGCAGATGCGCATGCTCGCCGACGCCCGTGAGCGAGACGGCGAACGCGCGGTGGCCGGCGGCCCAGAGCGGCGGCAGGATCTTCTTCCAGCACCAGGCGCCATGCCAGGCGCCGTGCACGAGTACGAAGTCGGTCATGGGTCGGGCCTTTCGTGGTGTGGCGCGCCGGGTTCGATCAGAGCACGTGCGCGACTTTCAGCGCGGTGATGTCTTCGGCGCTCAAGCCGAGTTCGCTCAGCACTTCGGCCGTGTGCTCGCCAAGCAGCGGCGGGGGGCGGCGGTATTGCACCGGCGTCGCCGAGAATTTCATCGGGCTGGCGACGAGCGTGATCTCGCCGGAGAGCGGGTGCGCCATCTGCACCGTCATGTCGCGCGCAATCACCTGCGGATCGGCGAACACATCGGCCAGGTCGTTGATTGGCCCGCACGGCACCTTGGCGGCTTCGAGCGCTTCCAGCCAGTCGGCGCGTGGACGAGCCACGAGTGCGGCGGCGAGGATGGGCACGAGCGTGGCGCGGTGGCGCACGCGATCGGCGTTGCGTGTGAAACGCGGATCGGCGGCCAACGCTGGTTGGCCGATCACGTTGCAGAACTTGGCGAACTGGCTGTCGTTGCCCACGGCGAGGATCAAATGCCCGTCGGCCACCTCGAAAACCTGGTATGGCACGATATTCTGGTGCGCATTGCCCACGCGTTGAGGTGCGATACCTGTGGTCAGGTAGTTGGCGCCCAAGTTGGCGAGCATGGCGACCTGCGTGTCGAGCAGTGCCATGTCGATCGCCTGGCCAACGCCCGTCAGGTCGCGGTGGCGCAGTGCGGCGAGGATGGCGGTTGTCGCGTACATGCCTGTGAACAGATCGGCCACAGCCACGCCGACTTTCTGCGGGCCACCGCCGGAAGCGTCGTCGGCGATTTCGGCGCGCGAGGGGCCGGTCACGCTCATCAGGCCGCCCATGCCTTGCACGGCGTAGTCGTAGCCGGCGCGCTCGCGGTAGGGGCCGGTCTGGCCGAAGCCGGTGATCGAGCAGTAGACCAGCCGCGGGTTCAGTGCAAGCAGGCTGGCGGAGTCGAGCCCGTAGCGGGCCATGTCGCCGACCTTGTAGTTCTCGACGAACACATCGCTCGTGAGCGCCATGCGGCGGATCAGCGCCTGGCCTTCGGGTGTGGCGATGTCGATCGTGATCGAGCGCTTGTTGCGGTTGGTGCCGAGGTAGTAGGCGGCGTCGGTGGTGTCGTGCCCGTCGCGGTCTTTGAGGAACGGCGGGCCCCAGCCGCGGGTGTCGTCACCGCCACCCTGGCCGTTGCGCTGCGGCCGCTCGACCTTGACCACGTCGGCGCCCAGATCGGCGAGCGTCTGCGTGCACCATGGCCCGGCGAGCACCCGCGCGAGATCGAGCACGCGCACGCCGGCGAGCGGTTGGCGCGGTTTGTCGGGGGCGGCTGAAATGCTGGAGGGGTTCTGCGCGGAGGTCATGGCGACGATTGTGCGACAGCCCCGCGCGCCCGCCGAGGCCGGGATAATGCGGAATGCCCCTGACCAAGCCCACCGGATCGGCTCGCGCTCTTGCCCGTGCTGGCGCGAACGCCTGGCTCGCGTGCGTCGGCCTGAGCTTGGGCGCGCTCACCGCCTGTTCGCCGACGCTCGACTGGCGAGAAACCCAGTTCGAAGGCAGCGGCATCGTCGCGTCGTTCCCGTGCCGGCCCGACCGTTATGCCCGAGCCGTGACCGTCGCCGGCGCCAAGGCCCAGATGGACATGATCACTTGCGCGACCGGCGGCGTCACCTATGCGCTGAGTTTCTTCGATGTGGCCGAGCCGGCTGCCGTCACGCCGGCGCTGGCCGACTTGCGCGCGCTGGCCGTGGCCAACCTCGGCGCGACCGTTCCGCAAGCCGTGCCCTTGGAGATCAAAGGCATGACGGCCAACGCGCAATCCGCACGGCTGACGGTCGCCGGGCGCCTGCCCGATGGCGCGGCCGTGCAGGAAAGCGCGGCATTTTTCGTCAAGGGTTTGCGGATTTATCAGGCGACGGCGATCGGGGCCAAGCTCGCGCCTGAGGCGCTCGACACCTTCTTCACCAGCCTGAAGTTCCCGGGGTGAGGCCCACCTGAGTAAGGGAAGAAGTGTGGTTTTTAAGCCGCTCCGACCATACCGGAGCGTCGAAATTCAACCCCTGCGCCCGAACTGCCGATAATTTGGCGCCATGCCCGGACTCATGATCATTGCTCACGCGCCCTTGGCCTCGGCCCTCAAGCTCGTGGCCGAGCACACCTACCCCGATTGTGGCCGCACGCTCGAGGCGCTCGATGTGCCGCCCGACATGCCGATCGAGGAGGTCGAGTTGCTTGCCCGCGCCATGCTCAAGCGCATCCGCACGCCGGAAGCGCTGATCTTCACCGATGTCTTCGGTGCCACGCCGTGCAACGTCGCGCAGATGCTGAGCGACGGCGTTCAGGTGCGCGTGATCGCCGGCGTCAACGTGCCGATGCTCTGGCGCTCGCTCTGCTACTCGGCCGATACACTCGATTCTGTCGTCGCCCGCGCGATGGCCGGCGCGTCGCAGGGTGTGATGCAGGTGGCCACGACGCGGCCGCAGAACCAGTCACTGAAACCGGGCAGCAATGATCAAAGCAAATATCAGCATCAGCAATAAGCTAGGCCTGCACGCGCGCGCGTCGGCCAAGCTCACCAAGCTGGCCGGCAGTTTCAAGAGCGAGATATTCATGAGCCGCAATGGCCGGCGCGTCAACGCCAAGAGCATCATGGGCGTGATGATGCTGGCCGCTGGTCTGGGCAGCGAGGTCGAACTGGAAGTCAGCGGCGACGACGAGCAGGTGGCGATGGACGCGCTCACCGCGCTGATCAACGACAAGTTCGGCGAAGGGCAGTAAGCCCTTCACGGCCGCTCCGGCCGCGATCGAATCAGGCTGCGATGAAATGCTGGCGATAGCGCGCCGGCAAGTCTTCGATGCGCAACAGCATCGGCAGGTCGGCGGTGTTGAAGTCAGGATCCCAGGCCGGCGCCCCCAGCACCTTGGCGCCACAACGCAGGTAGCCCTTGATGAGCGGCGGCGCCTGCACTTGCAGATCGTGCTGGAGTTCATCGACCGGCAGCGGCAACCGTGCACGTACCTGCCATTCGATCGGCGCGAGGTGCGTCACCCGCAGTTGCTGCCAGAGGCTCGCCGCAAAGTGCCCGCCGTCGCGCATGCCGACGCTCGCGCAGCCGACCATCGTGTCCAGCTGGTTGCGATGCATGAATTCCGCCAGCGCCGCCCACAGCGCCAGAATCACCCCGCCCGAGCGCCAGGCCGGATGCACGCAGGAGCGGCCCAGCTCGACCATGCGCGAGCGCAGTGGGCGAAGCCGCATCAGGTCGAATTCGGTTTCGCTGTACAGCCCGCCCACGCGGCGGGCGGCGGCCGGCGTCAGCACGCGGTAGGTGCCGATGACCGGGCCGGATTCGCCATCGACGGCAGGTGCTCGCACCAGCAGGTGCTCGCAGTACGCGTCGAACATGTCGATGTCGTGCCCGGCGGGCGAGCCCTGCGGCGGTGCCAGCCGCGCGCCCATTTCTTCGGCGAAGACCAAATGCCTCAGGCGCTGGGCTTCGCGAACCTCATCTTCATGGCGCGCCCAAACCACGTCGAACCGAGCTTCTTCACGCCTGGGAACACCTGCCACGCCGGAGCGTGGGTGAAGTGACCTCCGGCGCGCGGCGGGCGCGCTGAGATCGCTGATCGGAAACGTGGGCAGCGGAAGATCTCTCATCGCGTTCTCCTGGGCAGTCCTGAGCAAGGTTCGAGGCGGATGCTGGGCTGGCGCGGTGACGCGGCGATGAAACAGGCATGACGTGCGGGTGACAAGCGCACCGTGCACGACCAAATGTTGCTTGGCCACTTTGCTCATCCCTCTCGGAGGGGGCGGACGACGTATGCCGTCGGCCTGGGGCACTGTCCTCGAAATTGATGAGACGGCGATACGACACGGGTGGCACTGTCAGTTCTACCAATGGTTCGCGCCCAGGGGCACTGCTAGCATTTGCGACATGAGCTTCCAGGTGTTCGGACTGCCGGTTTCACGCGGAGTGGCGATCGGGCGCGCCGTGCTGGTGGCGTCCAGCCGCATCGACGTGGCCCATTACTTTGTCGACGATGCGCAGGTCGAAGGTGAAATCACGCGCCTGCGCACCGCGCGCGATGCCGTCGCCAACGAACTGAGCACCTTGCAGCGCGACATGCCGGCCGAAGCACCCGCCGAGCTTTCAGCGCTGCTCGATGTGCACCTGATGCTGCTGCACGACGACACGCTCACCGGCGCGACCAAGCAGTGGATCCACGACCGCCACTACAACGCCGAATGGGCGCTCTCGGCGCAGCTCGAAGTCCTGGCGCGCCAGTTCGACGAGATGGAAGATGAGTACCTGCGCGAGCGCAAGGCCGATCTGGAGCAGGTCGTCGAGCGCTTGTTGCGGGCGATGGCGCGCGGGCCGGCGTCTTCTTTCGCGCCGGCGCCGGGGGTTTCGGCACGCGATTTCGCCGGGGAAGACCCGCTCGTACTCGTCGCCAACGACATCGCGCCGGCCGACATGCTGCAGTTCAAGCGCAGCGTGTTCACCGGCTTCATCACCGATGTGGGCGGCAAGACCTCGCACACGGCCATCGTCGCGCGCAGCATGGACATTCCCGCCGTGGTGGGCGCCCGCGAGGCGAGCCGCATCATCCGGCAGGACGACTGGGTGGTGATCGACGGCGACGCCGGCATCGTCATCGTCGACCCGTCGCCGATCGTGCTGGAGGAATACCGGTTCCGTCAGCGGCAAAGCGAGCTGGGGCGCGAGCGCCTCTCCCGGTTGCGCCACACGCCGGCCGTCACGCTCGATGGCGAGCGCGTGGAGCTGCTCGCCAACATCGAGATGCCGGGCGATGCCGTGGCCGCGCTCGAAGCCGGCGCGGTGGGCGTGGGACTCTTCCGGAGCGAGTTTCTGTTCATGAACCGCGATGGCGAACTGCCGGGCGAAGACGAGCAGTTCGAGGCCTACCGCGCGGCCGTCGAATCGATGAAGGGCTTGCCGGTGACAATCCGCACCGTCGACATCGGCGCCGACAAGCCGCTCGACCGCATGTCGGCCAACGAACTGCGCCACGAGCACGCGCTGAACCCGGCGCTGGGGCTCCGGGCGATCCGGTGGAGCTTGTCGGAGCCAAGCATGTTTCGGCAGCAGCTCCGCGCGATCCTCCGGGCGAGCGCGTATGGCAAGGTCAAGCTGCTGATCCCGATGGTGGCGCACCTGAGCGAGGTCAAGCACACGCTGGAGGCGCTCGCGCGGGCCAAGTCGCAACTCGACGAAGCCGGCAAGCCTTACACAGAGGTCGAGGTGGGCGCGATGATCGAAGTGCCGGCCGCAGCGCTGATGCTGCCTTCCTTCCTGCGCTATTTCGACTTCGTCTCGATCGGCACCAACGACCTTATCCAGTACACATTGGCGATCGACCGCGCCGACGAAGCGGTGGCGCACTTGTATGACCCGTGGCATCCGGCGGTTCTGGGCCTGCTGTCGCGCACCATCACGCAGGCCCGTGCTGCGGGCAAAGACGTGAGCATCTGCGGCGAGATGGCCGGTGACACCGCCTTCACCGAGCTGCTACTCGCCATGGGCTTGCGCAGCTTCTCCATGCACCCTTCGCAGATCGCCTCCGTGAAGGAGCGCGTGCTGCGGGCCGACACACGGCGCTGGGCGGGGCAGTTGGACAGCATCCTCTTTGCCGACGACCCCGAAGGCGAATGCCAGATCGTGGCACGCGGCATGTTGCAGCAGCAAGTCTCTGGGCAGGCGCTGGCTGCATAGATCGCCGGTCCAGTGCCCGGTAAAAGCACTTTCTTGCGAGTGACCCCTTGACCTCCTCGATTCGCATGCTATAGTCATGGACTTCGCTGAACACACCGAAGCGGAACGCGAAAGCGCCCGGCCCGATGTGTGAAGCGAGGGGAAGAAAAA
>JAMFRW010000013.1 GCA_026224975.1 Rhodoferax sp.
CGCGATGTCACTTTCTTCGGTCTGGCCGCGCTCAATGATGCGATCCGTACGCTCATCGTCGAGTTGAATGCCAAGCCCTTCCAGAAACGCGACGGTAGCCGGCAGAGCGTCTTCGAAGCCATCGAGAAACCGGCACTACGGTCGCTGCCGGTCCATCGCTACGAGTACGCGACTTGGAAGAAAGCCAAGGTCCATCTGGATTATCACGTCGAGGTCGAGCGTCACTACTACTCGGTGCCATATGCCCTGATCGGCAAGACCGTCGAGGTGCGCCTGACCGCCAGCACCCTCGAAATCTTCCAGCACGGGCAGCGCGTCGCCGCGCACCTGCGCTCGGAGCTGAAGGCGATCTTCACCACCATTCCCGGCCACCGGCCCGAGCGCCATCAAGCGGTGGTGGACCTGTCGCACGAAAGGCTGCTGGCACGGGCCGAGGCCATCGGCCCGGCCACCGCCAGTGTGCTGCGTGCGCAGGTCCATGCCCGCAAGCATCCCGAGCATGCGCTGCGCGCGAGCCTGGGGATTCTGCGTCTGGCCCAGGACTTCAGCGCAGCACAGCTCGAAGCCGCCTGCCGGCGTGCGCTGCAGCTCGACAGCACCAGCTACCGCGCCATCCGCGCGCTGCTCAATGCTCCGGCCGCGAGCGTGCAACCCGAACTTTCGCTGTCCCTGCCGACGCACGCCAACGTGCGCGGTCCGTCGTACTACCACTAAAGAAGGAAACCCGATGCTGCAACAACCTCTGATTCACCAGCTTCAATCATTGCGCCTGCGTGGCATGGCCGCCGCACTCGAACACCAACTCGCTGCGCCCGACACCGTGGCCCTGTCCTTCGATGATCGCCTGGGTCTGCTGGTGCAGCACGAGATCGCCGATCGCGCCAGCCAGCGGCTGCACCAACGCCTGCGCTGGGCCAAGCTGCCGCTGTCGGCCTGCCTGGAAGATCTCGATACGAAATCCGTCCGTGGGATCGATCGCACCACGCTGGCGCAGGTCACCGATCTGGCCTGGATCAAACAGCATCTCAACGTGCTGATCACCGGGCCCACCGGCGTCGGCAAGAGTTTCCTCGCCAGCGCCATTGCCCACGCTGCCTGCCGGGCCGATTACGCGGTGCGGGCGTATCGCCTGCCGCGCCTGGTCGATGATCTGACCAAGGCCGGTGCACTGCACAACCGCTCCAGCTTCTTCCGCAGCCTGGCCAAAATCGATCTGCTGCTCATCGACGACTTCGGCCTCGCGCCGATCGCAGAGCAAACCCAGCGCGACCTGCTCGAAATCCTCGATGATCGCTACGACAAGAAATCCACGATCCTCACCAGCCAGCTTCCGGTCGAGCAGTGGCATGCCTGCCTCGGCGATCCGACCCTCGCCGACGCCATCCTCGATCGGCTCGTCCACAACAGCTATCGCCTCAATCTCACCGGCGATTCGATGAGAAAACGTAAGAACAAGGCCCCGGCCGCCACCACCGCTGTTTGACACCGCCTCATCCTACAACCACAGTACTTCCGTCCCGCTCCCTACTGGACCGGCATCACGCGGAATCCTGGACCGGCTTGCGCCGGAACAGCGGACCGACATCAGCGGAATACGCAGGTGTTGCCATTTTCAAGCCAGTGAAATCACATAACGCGAGAAGCGATATAAAGACTAGAAGACTTTTCCGGCACGCGCTGATATTGCATTC
>JAMFRW010000104.1 GCA_026224975.1 Rhodoferax sp.
GAGTAGCGCTTCTTGGCGTCGGTGATCTGGGTGGCCTCTAGCATGTTGCCCATGTGCTTCTTCCTCGTTTGTCGTAGGTTGGTCTGCGATGGCTCGAATGTAGACAGGCACATGCATTTGGAACAGTAAAACGTTTTGACATTGGCATTGCTTTTTTCTAATATCAGCGCATGCCACTTTCCAGAAACGCCACCTTCCGCCAGCTCGCGACCTTCCATGCCGT
The DNA here is from genome assembly GCA_026224975.1 of Rhodoferax sp. GTDB lineage: Bacteria > Pseudomonadota > Gammaproteobacteria > Burkholderiales > Burkholderiaceae_C > LMDS01. Next base: position 224 of record JAMFRW010000104.1, read on the forward strand.
CTCACGGCTCGGCAGCGTCTCGCTCGCTGCCGACGAAATGCACCTCACCCAGCCGGCCGTCTCGATCCAGATCGGCGCGCTCGAAGACTCTGCCGGCACGCCGCTGGTGCAGCGCAGCGGGCGCGGCATACGCCTGACCGAAGCCGGCGAGCTGCTCGCCAACTACGCCGGCCGCATCCTCGACATGTGGCGCGAGGCCGGTGAAGAAATGGCGACGCTGCAAGGCGTGTTCTCCGGCACCCTGCGAGTGGGTGCCGTCACCACTGCCGAGTATTTGCTGCCGCCGCTGCTCGTGACCTTCGCGGCCGAGCATCCGAAGGTCAAGCTCAAGCTGCAAGTGGGCAACCGTGACGAGATCGTGCGCATGCTCGCCGGGCAGGAGATCGACATCGCCATCATGGGCCGCCCGCCCGCCGAGCTCAAGACCGAATCGACCGCCTTCGCCAAGCACCCCATGGCCTTCATGTGCGCGCCGAACCACCCGCTGATGACGCAGCCCGACCTCACGCTCGCCGCGCTGGCCGACACCCGCATCCTGGTGCGCGAGCGCGGCTCCGGCACACGCACCACCGTCGAGCGCCTCTTCAAGGAGAGTTCGCTGCCGCTGCGCATCGGCTCAGAGTTGTCTAGCAACGAAGCCATCAAGCAGATGTGCGCCGCGGGCTTCGGCGTGGCATTTCTCTCGATGCACACCTGCGTGCTCGAGGTGAATGCGGGGCTGCTGGCGCTGTTGCCGGTCGCAGGCAACCCCATCGTGCGCGACTGGTATGTGATGCACCTGGCCACGCGCCAACTGCCGCAGGTCGCCGTGGCGTTCGAGCAGTTTCTGCGCACGCACGGGCAAGCGCAGATTCTGTTGCAGCTCGGCCAGCCGCCGCTGGAAGCGCCCTCGCCTGCACGCCCGAAAAAGCGCGCCGGCAAGGTGGCGGCCACAGGCGCCGCTGCCGTCTGAATCAGACTTTCTTGGTGTCGAACATCAACAGCTCGACGCCGGCCTGCGCGAAGTTGCCCAGGTCGGCCGCCGTCGCCTGGCCTTCGGGCGTGCCCAGCCCGGATTGAATCGCGGCCAGCGAATCGAAGCTCAGGATCGCGACCAGGTGGTAGGCCGACTCGCCCGCGCCGCCGCCCACCGGCCCGGTGCTGACTTCGTAGCTGCGCAGACCCGGCACGGTCTTGGCGAGCGGCACATGGGTTGCGTAGTAGTGCTTGTCGAATGCCGCCGCGTCCGCGGGCTTCTTGTAGAGTGCGATGAGTTGTGCCATGGAAAAGTCTCCGTCTGGTTGATGAACCTACAGGTCGTACCAGCCTACGCCGAGCACGAAGCCCGACGCGCGCTGTCCTTCTGATCGCTGCTGTTGCAGCGAAAAGTCGATCGCCAGTTTCTCGCGCTGCAGCCAATGGCGTGCGCCAATTTGTGCAAAGCGCAGGTCGCCTTCGTGGGCGATCTCGGCGAAGACGACCGTGCGCTTGAACACCTCGCGCTCGATGCCGGCCGAGGCCGTCCACGCGCGGCGTGAGTTGCTGGCCTTGCCGATGCCGCCGTTGAGGTGCAGGTAGGCGCCGTCGTCACCGATTGCGATCGACAGCGGCAGCTTCAGGCCCAGCGAGTGCACCGTGCCTTCGCCGCGTGACCGCTCCGCGCCGAGTGCCGCACTCACGCCCCAGCCGTAGCCGTCGCGTGCGATGTTGTTGAACAGGTGCTTCAGCTCGACCTCGGCCTCGTGCCCCGTCTCCTGGCCGCGCCGGTCGGTGAAGCGCGAGAGTTCGAACTGGATGGAGTTGGCGTTGTCGAAGGTGTACTCCGGCTCGAACGACAGACCGCGCACGCTGCCGCGGCGCTGCGCCCAGGATTCGAACGACCAGACCTGCTCGTCGTCTTCCATCACGGCCGTGCGGGCGACCTGGAACGGGCGGTCGTTGGCGTAGGCCGCGGGGACTATCGAAGCGATGGTGGCGCCCAGAAGCAGCGCCATCGGCCAGCGGGCGCGGCGCTCACAGCAGCGTTCGGTATGTCGTCGAATACGTGTCATTGGATGTCGTGGTGAAAGGTTCATGCCGGCGCCCGCCACAGACCCCGGGCGCGGCGCGCCAGCGGCGCAGCGTAGCGCGCCAGCAGCAAACAAAGCGCCAACCCGGCGAGCAGCACGCGCGCATCCACACGGGCGGGCACCGGCTTGGCGAGCTCCGGTGCAGTGAGCGCGACGGCCAGGCCTTCGGCGTCTTGCAGCCGCAAGAAGCTCAGGCCTTGTTCGCCGGCGAGCAAGCGCAAGTAGGCCTCGCGCATGGCCGAGAGATGCTCGCGCCCGGGCGTGGCCCCGAGCGTGGGTGCGGCGGCACCGGCGCGATCATCGACAAGCTTCTCGCCGCCCACGCTCGCGCCGCGGCCCTGGCTGCGCGGGTCGACCTGCATCACTTCGTCGGCGCGCCAGAAGCCCAGCGGCCGGCCTTCCGGATCGGTCTTGGGAATTGGCGACGGCAGGATGTCGCCCACGCCGACGATCAGGCCAGGCACCTCGCCGGGCTTGTCGTCGAAGGCCGGACGGTAGTTCGGGTTGAGCGGCGGTGCCTCCTGCCCGTCGGTCACGAACACCAGCGAGGGCTTGCCCGGCAACAGCCTGGCCACGCCGATGCCGCTGTGCACGCCCTTGGCGATTTCGCTGTTGCCCGACCAGGCCATGCGGCCGTCGATCTGCGCCAGCGTCGAGCGCAGTTCGCTCAGGTTGTCGCAGACCTCGATCGGTGCCGTCAACAGGAACGACCGGTACTCGGTGAAGATGCCCCAGCCGACCTTCGAGCCACACGGCAGTTGCAGCAGCGAGTCGCGCAGCGCCTGCTTGGCAAAGGCCAGACGCGAGACCGGCTTGCCGGCGATCTGCTCGTCGGTCACGTTCATGCTCTGGGTCACGTCGATGACGATGACGTGTTCGTAGAGCGCGCGGTTCATCGTGAAACCCGGGCCGAGGAAGCACAGCGCGAGCAACAGCGCGGCGGCGATCAGCAGCCAGCGGTCTCGGTCAGCGCGCAGCGAGGTTCGAATGCGCTGCCATGGCAGTAGCCGCCAGCCGCTCATGCGGTTCGTCGCGGAGCCCATCATGCGGTGGTCTTCATGGCAAGCCCGGCGAGTAGCCGCGCATCGTCGTCGCCGCCCGCTCCGCATTGCGTTCGGGGCCCACGGGCAAGGCCTCGGCTTCTTCCGGGTCGGCCAGCAACCGTTGCGCGCGCTCCAGGTTGTAGCGCGCGGGCCAGTGCTGCGGGTCGACGCGCAACACGTCGCGGTACATCTCCTTGGCGAGTTCGACCAGCGTGATCGCCTGTCCCGGCTGCGTGCTGGCGCGCACGATCACCGCCTGGCGCATCAGCATGTTGGCGCTGTTGTAACGCGCCGCCTGGCCCAGCGGCGAATCGTCCTGCAGGCTGCGATAGCCGTGCAGCGCGGCGTCTTCGGCGCTGCTCGCGGCCGATGCGGGCGGCGTGGCGCCGACAGCCGGTGCACTGGCCGATGCGCTGGTCGCGGCCCTGGCGGATGAACTGCTGGCGGCGACCTGCGCTTGTCCTTGCACCTGTGCTTGCTCCAGCGATTGCGCATACGCCCGCGCGAAGAGCACCTGCCGCGGCGGCTCCTTCACATCGGCCGGCACGTTGCCCGAAACGATCATCTCGTTCCAGCGCATGGCCTGCATCAGCCGCGCGCCATCGGACGCCGCCGCGGCCGCCAGCGCCACCAGCAGCACGATCACCATGCGGGTCTGCCGCCGTGTGCCTAGGCCCATCGCCGAATCTCCATCAGGTTGGCCGCGAGCAGCAGCATGACGCAGGCGAAGGCCGCCGCCAGACACGGCGTGGTGAGGTCGCGGCGCGGCATGATGTCGAGGTAGGTGATGGGCAGGTTCTCCAGCCGGTTCACTTCGTCGATGGCCGTTTGCAGCGCTTGCGGATCACCGGCTTCGTACGCGTGGTAGGGCGTGCCGATGCTGCCGAAGAAGCGGTGCAGCGCGTACTCGGGCACGGTGTCGGCGTTCTCCGGCGCTTCGCCGCTTTCCAGCATCAGCCCGGGGCTGTTGGCCGAGCGCAGGTAGATCCAGTAGATGGCGACACGGTGCTTGCGTGCGAGCGCGGACACGCGCGCGCTGATGTCCGCATCGAGCCGGTCGCCACCATCGGAGACGAGCATGACGATGCGCGAGCCGGTGTAGGGCTGATCGTCGAAATACGACAGCGCCGACTGCAGCGCGAGGCCGATGTTGGTTTCCGACAATCCGCGGCCGATGTTGCCCGCGGCAATGGCCGCCTGGATCGCCTCGTTCTTCTGCGTGAACTCCAGCACCCGGATCGGCAAGGTGCTGAAGACGATCATGCCGAAGCGGTCATCGGGCCGCTTGGCCGCGAACTCGCCGAGCAACTGGCGCGCAACCTTGCCTTTCGAATCGCGCAGGCGGCCGGGCGTCTGGCTCATGTAGTAGTCGAGTGCTTCCGGGCCCGTGCCCTTCACCGCACCGTTGCGGCGTGCGCCGGCAAAGCCCTGGTCCATGCTGCGGCTGCGGTCGAGCACCAGCACGATCTCGGCGCCCTTGCCCACGCGCTCCACCGCGTACTCGGGCCGGTACGGGTCGGCCATCGCGATGATGAGTGCCGCCAGCGCCAGCACGCCCACCGCGCGCAGGGCCCAGGCGAAGGCGTCCGAGATGCGGTCCCGCGGCATCAGCACCAGCCAGGCGTTGACCAGCGCCCCGCCCGGCTGCGCCAGCAGCGGCAGCGCGGCCAGCGGCAGCAGCAGAAGCAGCCAGGGGTGATCGAAGTGGATCACGCCGACCCTCGCTCGGCATTGCGGCAGCGGCGGGCGAAGTCGACCAGCCAGCTCGCCTCGTTGGTTTGCGTTGCAGCGTCGCCGAAGAACTGCTGGCGTGATTTGGCGAAGAACGCTTTCAGGTCTTCGCGCAAGGGCGCGAAGCGCGGCTGCGCCTCGAGAAAGCGCTCGATACCACCATCGAACACCACCTCGCCCGCCGTGCGGTTCAAGGCTTCATGCAGTTGCTGATAAGCCGCCCGCGATTGGTCCGCCGTGCTCGCCGCCGACAGGCCGCGCAGTGACCGCCAAGCGGATGTGAACGGCCGCCGCGTGCGCGCCCACCACGGCAAGCCGATATAGACATGCGCCAGGTAGGCCAGCAGCAACAGCGCGAGCACCGCATAAGCCATCAGCCGATGACGCGCGGCCGACGTGGCGATCAGAGGCGGCGCCATATCCGGCTGCAGATCGCCCAGCCCTCGGCGGGGCGACACGTCCGGCGGCATGATGGGCGAGACGGTGATCGGCCAGCCTTCGACGCGCAGCTCTTGCGCCCGCGGCTGGCCGGTGAAGCGCAGCGTGAAGGTCGGCGTCTCGAGCGTGCGCGTTTGCGGCGGCGAGAGAAAGACCTGGTATTCGAGCGTCAGGTCATGGCGGCGGCCGCCCGTCTCGGGACTGCTGCGCCGCGCCACGCTGCGGAGTTCGATCGCCTTGCCGCGCGCGCCCGGCAGCGGCACGCTGGATTCGTCCAGCACCAGGCCTTCGGGCACGTGTACCGCGACCGCCCGCGTGACCACGTCACCGAGCTGATAGCCATAAGCGCGCGGCTCGCTGGCGTTGGCGCTGAGTTGCAGCGGCGCAGTCTGTGCAAGGATCGGCGCCACAGCGATCCCCGCCACCAGCAACGCGGCACAACACCACCTCGCCACGGTCCCCCGCCGATCACGCGTCAGCATGCGCGCTCACGAATGGAAATGCCGCGTGACCGCATCGGCATCGAACGCGCCTTCGATGAACAGCGGCTTGAGCCGCTTGGCGCGAAAGAGTTTCAGCAGTGCCTCGTGCCGCGCCTGCCGCGCCGCCACCCACTGCTGGCGCAGCGCAGGCCGCCACCACACCAGCCGCCGCTGGCCGCTTTCGGGATCGATGACATTGGCCAGGCCGCGCTGCGCGGTGAGCGTGAATTCGAGCGGGTCCCACACGATGACCGGCATGAGGTCGTGATGGGCCATCGAGTCGAGCACGGCTTCGATCTCCGGCAGCGGCAGGTGAAAGTCCGAGACCAGGAACACCAGCGAGCGCTGCCGTCCCAGATGTCGATGCGCCAGCGCCAGGCCGCGGGCCGATGCGCCATGCAGATGCAGCCCGCGCAAGGTGTTCGCGAGCGTGCTGCCCACGCCGCGCGAGCGCGTTTGCGGCAGCAGCAACTCGTTACGCACCGTTGCATCGCAACCGATGAAGCCGAAGCTGTCGCCGGTGCGCCAGGCCGACCACGAGAGGCTCTCGACGAAGTCGGCCAGCACCTCCAGCTTGGGCGCAGTGCCCACGAAACCCATCGACGCCGACAGGTCCGCCACCATCACCACCGGGATGGATTTGCGCTGGCTGTAGACGCGCACGATCCAGTTGCCGAAGGCATCGCGCAGGCTCGCGTGCAAGTCGAGCCGGCGCGGGTCGGGTGCATCGAGCAGCGAGGCATGGCCGCGAAACTCGAAGCCGCTGTCGCCGCGCGTGCTGCGGTGTGCGCCAGGAAAATGGCCGAGCGCGGGGGAGCCGGTCCGGTAGTGGAGTTCGCGAACGGCCACCGCCGTCATGGCGCGGCCACACTCGCGAGGATGCCGCTCATCAAGCGGCCAGAGATCTCCGGCCGCCGCATTTCATACACAGGCTGATAGACCAGCCGATGCGCGATGGTTTCGACGAAGACCGCCTGCACGTCTTCGGGCGTGACGAAGCTGCGCCCATCGAGCCAGGCCGCCACGCGCGCCGCCCGCAGCAAGAGGCTCATGCCGCGCGGGCTGGCGCCGGCCAGCATCAACTGCGCGGTGTCGAGGTCGGAGAGGCGCACGCCGTATTCGGCCGGTACGGCGGTCGCGCGCCAGAGGCCGAGTGCGTAAGTCTGCAGGGCATCCGATGCCTGCACCGCCTGCTGGATCGTCGCGGCGACCTCGTTCAGCTCCTGGTAGGCCACCATGGCCGCAGCCAGGCCGCCGATGAGCCGGTCGGTGTCGTGAAAGCGCGCGTCGAACATCAGTTGGCGCCGGTCGTCATCGGTCGTCGGCGCATCGATGGTCACCTCCATCATGAAGCGGTCGCGCGCGGCCGAGGAGATCTCGAAGGTCTCTTCACGTTCCACGCGGTTGCGGTCGGCAAAGACCAGCAAATGCGGAAAGCGGTACTCGCGGTTGAAGGCCGACACACTGCGCTCGGCCATCACCCTCAGGAGCAGCGCATGCACTTGCGGGCGCGCGCGGTTGATCTCGTTGAAGAAGAAGATCGCGAGGTTCTCGCCGTGCTGGATCAGCGGCCCGGGCTCCACCGCCGGCTTGCCATCGGCACTGATGTAGGTGTAGTAGATCAGGTCGTTGGGCATCAGGTCGATGGTGCCTTCGGTGCGCGCGAACGCGCCGCCCAGCACCTGCGCAAACGCACGCAGCAGCGTCGTCTTGCCCACGCCCACATCGCCCTGCAACAGCACGTGGCCGCGCGCGAACACCGCCGTGTTCACCAGCCGGATCACCCGCTCCTGCCCGATCACCGCCTTGGCCACTTCGGCTTCCAGCGCCAGCGCACGTTGGCGCCAGTCGCTCAGCAGCGCATCGTTTCGATCCATTCGCCAACCTCTCGATTTGTGGTGATGCCGAAAAGCGGGACAGTCTGCCCCGCGCATGGAGCAGCCCGCCACGCCGGGCGGCGTCACCGGCAAAGGAAGCAAGAGGCACGCCGAAATGGTGCGCGTGCGGGTAAGTCCTCGGGGTTGGTGGAGGCGCTTCTGTCGCTCAGTCTCCGAATGCGTACTTCACGCCAACGATGAAAGTGCGCGGCGCACCCGGCGAATAGAAGGTCGAGTTCTGCAGCGGCCGGTCGCCTTCGGAATTGACCGGGAACGGCCGCGCCTGGAAGTTGCCGTTGGCATCGAAGGCAGTGGCGCCGAGTTGGGAGGCGGTGTTGTACTTGCGGTCGAAGAGGTTGTTGATCTGCGCGAAGAACTTGAGCGCCTTGGTCGGCTTGTAGTCGGCGCTCAGGTTGAAGACGGCATAACCACCGCTGCGGCCGGAGCCGAGGTAGTAGGTGCCATCGGGCTGGTGCTGGTTGTTCTCGTTGCCGCGGGCGAACGAGCCTCCGATGGCCGTCATGTCGAGGCCCACGGACCAGGCAGCGTTGATGTCGTAGTCGGCATAGAGCTTGAAAATGTGCTTGGGGATCAGCGGGATGCGGTCACCCGGCTTGATCTGGATCGTGCCCTCGACGCCTGGCAGGCCGTCTTGCGCTGCATCATTGCTGCTGTTGCTCGAACCGTCGACCGTCTCGGTGCTCCGGTAGGTCGCGTCCAGATAGGTGTAGTTGGCGCCGATATTGACATTGGCCACGCGTGTGTTCACGCCCGCTTCCACGCCCTGCCGTCGCGTCTTGCCGAAGTTCTTGAAATAGCCGAAGCCGGCCTGGTTGTCGGCGACGAAGAGGATGTCGTCGCGGTTGTCGGCACGGAACACGCCGAGGTTCCACGCGAACTCACCCGGCGTGCCGCCGCGCACGCCAGCTTCTATCGTGCGGGTGACGACCTGCTTCAACGGCGGGTCGCCGGCGAAGGAATTGGGCAGCTTGCAAGGATTCTCGGGGTCGGCGCAGCCGAGTTCGATGGCCGATGGCGCACGGCTGCCTTCGTTGTAGCCGCCGTAGAAATTCAGGCTCGGTGTGGCGGCAAAGGTGATGCCGATGGCCGGGTTGAAGCGGCGGAAGGTGTTGTCGCCATCGAGCGAACCGGGGCCGCCGCCGGGGATGATCGCGTCGCGGTTCTTCACCGTCGTGCGGTTGTAGCGGCCGGAGAGCGTGAGGTGGGTTTGCGGATTCAACGCCAGCGTGTCGGTCGCGAAGAGGCTCCAGGTGCGGGTGCGGCCACTCAGGTCGACGCGCGTGTCGTAGGGTTCGCCATCGACATCGCCGCCGGTCACGCCGCCGTCACCAAAAGCGCCCACACCGGTCACGCTGTGGTCGGCGTTGATGTAGCCGAGTTCCGAACCTTGGCGGAAGTGCACGCGGCTGATGTCGACCGCGGCGCCGGCCACGAAGAGGTTCTTGCGCCCGGCCAGGTCCCCTTCCCAGTTGAGCTGCCCTTGCAGGCCGTAGTTGCGCTGGCGGGTCGAGGTGGTGTTGATGACGCCGGTGCATTTTTCGGCCGGCTCGTCGTTCAGCAAAGCCTGGCCGATGCAGCGCCATTTGGGGAACGGGGTGTTGCTGGCATTGGCGCCGCTGGTGGGAAAGCCGGTATAGCCCGCGGCCGTCAGCGCGGTCTGCTCGGCGGCGCTGAGCTGGTAGACGGATTGGTCGAGCGAGTCGTCGTTCACATCGCCGTTCAGCGTCGAGGTGCGGATGTTGCGGTAATAGGCGTTACCCGAGAACGAGAGCGAATCGGTGATGTGATGCGTGCCCGCCAGGTTCAACATCAGCGAGCGGTTCTTGGTGTTGTCGGGCGAGGTGTAGATGCTGGAGCGATCCGCGGCGAGCAGGCGCTGCTCCTGCAGGCCGTTGCCGGTCATGTCGTTGTCGGCCACGGCGGCAGAGAGCCAGACCTGCGTGTCGGCCGACTTCCACCCGAGCTTGCCGAAGAGCTGACCCACATCGGTCGGCGACGCATCACGCCAGCCGCGCTCGTGGAAGCGGTTGCCGGTCACATACCAGTTGAGGCCAGTCGGCAGGCTGCCGCCGCTTTCGAACTCGATGGACCCGCGCTTGTGCGAACCCGCAGTGATCTGCACCGACGAGCCGGGATTGCTGATCCCATCCTTCGTGACGACGGAAAGCGACCCACCCAGCGTGTTCAGGCCGAACAAGGGGTTCGACCCCGGCATCAGCGTGATGCCCGAGATGGCCGCGCGCGGGATCAAATCCCAGCTCACCACATCGCCGAAAGGCTGGTTCATGCGAACGCCGTCCACATACACCGACAAGCCCTGCGGCGTGCCCAGCAGCGGCGACGCGGTGAAGCCACGGTAGTTCACATCGGGCTGGAACGGATTGTTTTGCACCTCGTTGATGTTGACGCTGCCGAGCCGCCGGTTCATGAAGCCGCTCAGGTCGGTGGCATGGCTCTTGTCGATGTCGACCGACCTGGCCGTCTGCACATTGGCCGGGACCTGGTTCTTCGGCACGCCGACGCCAGGGAGCGGCGTGCTGCCAATGATCTCGACCGGCGGCAAGGTGGTGATCTGCGCGACTTGCGTGGCGGGCGATACGGGTGATGCGGATTGCGCCATGGCGAGTGGCGACGACAAGGCGGCAAGGGTGGCGATCGCAGCGAGTGCGAGCGGCGTGCGGCGCCATGGCGGCGTCGAGTGGGTCATGCGGAGTCTCCTGGGGTTGCAGCCGTCTTTGCCGGCGAGGGCCAGCGAGCAGCGTTGCACCGACGCTAACCTTCGAGACTGCAATCGAACAGGGAAAAACTCCCGACGTGGTTCGAACCCCCTCAGACGCTGGCGGTGCCGATCACCTGATGCCGGATCGCCATGTGCACCAGCGCCGCCGAGGTCGCGACGCCAAGCTTTTCCTTGATCGTCGTCTGGTGGTTGGCGATGGTCTTGGGGCTGAGGTTGAGCGCTTGCGCGCACTCGGCCGACGAGTGGCCTTGGGCCAACAAACGGAACACCTCGAACTCCCTTGCGCTCAACGCCGCCAGTCGCTCCGACTCATGCTGCGGATCGCGCTGCAGCAGTTCGGCCGGTAGGTCGGGCCCAAGGTAGCGGCGCCCTTCGTCGAGCGCGCGAATCGCGAAGACCAGGCCCTCGGGCGAGGTCGCCTTGGTGAGAAAACCACGCGCGCCGGCTTCGAGCGCGCGTCGCACCAGCAGCGCGCCGTCGTGCATGCTGAAGACGAGCACGCGCGCTTCGGGCGAGCGCAGCATCACGCGGCGGATCAGTTCCATGCCACCGCAGCCAGCCATCGAAAGATCGGTGACCAGTACATCGGGCGCGTGCTGCACGAACATCGCATAAGCCGAGTCGCCATCACCCGCTTCTGCGACCACCTGGATGTCGCCCGTCTGGTCGAGCAGACGCCGGTAACCGGTGCGCACCACCGGATGGTCATCGACGAGCAGGACGCGGATCATGCGGGTTCTTTCAGGGTTGATGTTGTTTGCTCCGAACCCGTTCGGGCTGAGCTTGTATCCGCGATCGCCCTGAGCTTGTCGAAGGGAGCCCGCTGCGATGAAGCGGTGGTGTTCGATTGCACTTCGACAGGCTCAGTGCGAACAGTGTGCGGACGCGCAGCGTCTACCGGCACCCGCAACAAGATCGTCACGCCCTCCCCCGGCGCGCTGACGACGTCCAGTTCACCGCCCACCGCCGCTGCCCGCTCGACCGCGCCGATCAGGCCGAGGCCGCGGGTGGCTCGGGCTGGGTCCATGCCGCGGCCGTCGTCTTGCACGCGCAGGCTGAGCGACGATGCCGATTGGCGCGTCAACGTGACCTGCACACTGCGCGCCTGCGCATGCCGCGTCACGTTGGTCAGTGCCTCTTGCACCACGCGATAGACGGTGATGTCTATCGTGTCGCCCAGCGCTTCCACATCACCCTCGACCACCAAACTGCAGCTCACCGACGTGCGCGCTTCCCACGATTCGCACAGCTCCTGCAGTGCCGCGGCCAGGCCGAGCGAATCGAGGTTGGCCGGGCGCAGGCGGCTCAGCATGTTGCGCACCAGTTGATAGAGCCCGAGCGCAGCCTCGTCGGCGCGCGCGGCCGAGGCGAGCAGCGCCGCGCGGTCCGCAACATCGCCACCGCTGGCAGCGGCCGAAGAGGCAGACGAAGGGGCCGACAAAGAAGCAGCCGAAGAAACAGCCGACCCCGACCGGCACAAGTTGCTCAAATAAGCCGTCTCCACCCGGATCGCCGTGCAGCTCTGCCCCAGCTCATCGTGAAGCTCGCGCGCCAAGGCCAGGCGCTCGCTTTCCTGCAAGGAGATGAGTTGCTGCGCCAGTTCACGCTTGTGGGCCAACAGATCGGCGATGCGCGCTTCGGCCTGTTCGCGAAGATGCAGTTGCGCCTGGATCTCGCGCCTCCGGCGCAACGCATACCAAGCGAGGCCGCAAGCAAGCACCGTCAAGCTCAGCGGCATCTCGTCGGCCTGCCAGCTTTCGAAGCGCGCCAAGCGGTGAGTGATCGACTCCTGCAGTTCGAAGGCCGACGCGATCAGGTAGCAGCCGACTGTCGCCGCCACCACCCACCACAGATCGCTGCGCCAGCGCGAGGGCCGCACCGCCAGCGCAGAGACATCAGACGAAGCGCGCGGCTCAGCCACCGGGCGCTCCCGGCGCGCGCGTCAGCCCCATGCGCTCGGCGATGGCGCGCTCCTTGGCGTATTGCTCACGGCAGGCGCGGGCGTAGTCCTCGGGGCCGAGGTAATCGATCTCCTGGTCGTACTTGGCGAACTCGCGCGCCACCTGCGGGTCGAACAGCGCCTTCTTGAACGCGTCGTGCAGCACAGCCACCACATGCGGCGGCATGCCGCGCGGCCCGATCAAACCGAAGGGCGACATGGCCACGATGTCGTAGCCCAGCTCGCGCAAGGTCGGCACCTGCGGCCAGCGCCTGGAGCGGTGCGACGCAAAGCTCGCCAGCAGCCGCAGCCGCCCCGAATCGACCAGCGGCCCGAAGCCGGTGGAGTTGACGCCCACCATCACCTGCCCGGCCTCGACCGCGATCGTCAGCTCCGAGGTGCCCTTGTACGGCACATGGATGTAGGCGAGGCCACGTTCGGTGAAGAGTTCTTCGAGCACGATGTGCGGCGTGGTGCCCACACCGTTGGTCGCCACGCTCAGCTCGCCCGGGTGGGCGCGGGCAAAGGCGAAGAGGTCCTCCAGCGTTTTGAACGGGCTGGCCGCATTGACCAGCACGCCGAAGGTCACGCCCGATATCTGGATGATGGGCGTGATGTCGCGAACCGGGTCCCACAACACCTTTTGCGTGAACGGCGCGCGGAACACCGGCTGCGGCAGTTGCGCGATGGTGTAGCCATCGGGGTCGGCCTTCTGGATGATGGGCATGGCCAGCGTGCCACCGGCCCCGCCACGGTTCTCGACCAGCACGCGCTGCCCCAGCGTCTGCGAAGCGAGTTCGGCGAGCAGGCGCAAGGAGACGTCGGTGGAGCCGCCCGCGGCCCATGGCACCCACATCATGATGGGGCGCGAGGGGAACGGGCTGGCCGCGAAGGCGCGGGCGAACGGCAACAGCGACGCCGCCGCGGTCAGCGCAGCGGATTGACTCAACCAGCGGCGGCGATCGGCCCTCATGCCGGCCCTCCGCCCCGCTTCGTCAATCCACCGAACCCGCGCTGCGGGTCATAGCCCCAGCAGGCGAGCACGAAGAAGACGATGAGACAGCCCAGCACCACCCACGGCGCTGCCCCCGGGTCCTTGCCGTAGAGCGCGAAGCGCACCCACTCGACGGCATGTGTGAAGGGGTTGAAGCGCGCGAGCTGGTAGACCCATTCGGCGCCCGACTCCTGCAGCTTCCACAGCGGGTAAAGCGCGGTCGAGATGAAGTACATCGGGAAGATCACGAAGTTCATCGTGCCGGCAAAATTTTCGAGCTGCTTGATGTGCACCGAGAGCAGCAAGCCGAGCGCACCCAGCATCAGCGCGCCGCAAATCAAGGCGACAAGCGCATGCAAACCGCCCAGCGTGAACAGCGGCAGGTCGGTGCCGAGGGCGATGGCAACGATGACGAAGGCGAGCGCCTGCAGCACCGAGAGCAGCGCCGTCGCACACAACTTGCAGAACAGCAGCCAGGCGCGCGGCAACGGCGCCGTGAGCAGCAGCCGCATCAACCCCATCTCGCGGTCGTAGACCATGGCGAGCGACGACTGCATGCCGTTGAAGAGCAGCACCATGCCGACGAGACCGGGAGCGATGTAGACGTCGTACGGAATGTAGGTGTCGTAGGGCTCGACGATCGCGATGCCGAACACGTTGCGAAACCCCGCCGCGAACACCGCCAGCCACAACAGCGGGCGGACGAGCGCCGAGACCAGCCGGCCGGTCTGCTGAGAGAACTTGATCAGTTCGCGCATGACGATGGCCTGCATCGCCTGCAAGGCATGCGCAATGCCGCGGCGCGCGGCCGGCTCGGCGATGCCGGGCACGGTTGGCGCGCCGACGGGGACTGCCGCCTTTTCGATACCGCTCATCGTGTGACCTTGCAAAGCTTCTCGGGCGCATCGGCGCCGAGCGTGTCGAGCACGTTGGTGGGGTGCAGCAAACCGTCGATCGGCGCCTGCGAGATCACGCCCTGGCCGTCGGTCAGCAGAAGAGTCTGGCGCAGTTGGCCATCCCACGGCCGGAAGCTCAGGCTACCACCCTTGGAGCCGTCGATCGGCGTCTTGGCGAGGGCTTGCGCCCAGGCTGCGTTGGGGCCCTTGGGCGCCGTCGTCGCCATCGCGATCAAGGCCTTGCCCGCCATCCACGAAGCCCAATCGCTCGCCGTCATCGGCCGCTTGGCGGCCTTGGCGAAGCGGCGCACCACCTGCGGCGCACCATAGCGTTCGAACTGGGCGTGCCATGCGACTGCCACCAGGCCGGCATCGCCGACGACAGGCCGCGGCAGCACGATGCGGTACGGCAGGCCGCGCGCAAATTCGCCGTCGCTGTCGATGACCCAGACGGCGTCGTAGGTGCTGCCGGCCGTGAGCAGCAGCGGGTTGGCGAGGTCGCGCTTGCGCGGGTCACCGGAGAGTTCGAAGGCCTTCACGCCGATCACCTGCAAACCGTAGCGCTTGGCCGAGGCCTGCGCCGTCGCAGCCCGCAACTGGTCTTCGGGCGTCGGGCCGACCAGCATCAAGAGCTTGCTCCACTTGCGCGAGACCAGCGTCTGCGCCAGCGCATCGCTGCGCATGCGTTCACTCGGGGTGATGCTGAAGAGCCGCGCGCGGCAGTCCTGCTGGCGCAGTCGGTCTGAGGCGTCGCCGATGTTGATGACCGGCAGCTTGACGGCATCGGCCACGGCCAGCGTCCAGTCGGCCGGCAGGTCGGTGAGGACCACCGCAGCACCCGCCTTCTCGGCCGCTTGCGCGGCGGCGCGCGCCGCTTCCAGCGTGGCGGCAGGCTTGCTGGTGAGGGCGATGGCCGCATCCGCTGCATCGAGTTCGAACTGCCCTTCGTCGAGCGCGACTTGCAAGCCATCGATCGCCGGCCCGCCGGTGTGACCGAGGAAGGCGCGTTCGAGCAGCGAGCGCTCCAGGCGCGGGTCGGGGTCGGGCGAGATGAGCGTGGCCCTGAGCGGCGTGGCGGCGAGCGCAGAGTTGCACAGCGCGGCCATGCACAAGGCCGCTGCCAAGGCCACGAAGCGCGGCCGGATCATCGCGACACGTCTCATTCGACGACAACCAATCCATAAGGCACGCGCCCGACCGGAATGCTCTTGATCGGCTTGGCCGCGGCCACATCGACCACTGTCACGTCGTCGCTCAGGCCGTTGACCACATAGAGCCGCGCCTCGGCCTTGTCGAGCGTGACGTTCCAGGCGCGTTTGCCCACCAGCACCAGATCGGTCACCTTGCGGGCGGCCACATCGATGAAGGCGACGTGGTTGGCCTTGCCGAGCGCCACGAAGGCGCGCTTGCCGTCGCGGGTGATCGTGACGCCGACGGGCGTGATGTCTTCGCTGCGCGCGCCCTTGACTTCGAGCTTGATGGTGCCGGTGACCGCCTGGGTGGCGGTGGAGATGATGCTCACCGTCGCATCCAGTTCGTTGGTGACCCACAGCTCCTTGCCGTCGGGCGTGAGCGCCATGCGCCGTGGCCGCTTGCCGACCTTGATGTTCTTGAGCACCTTGGCGCTGTCCACATCGATCACGTGGATGAGGCTGGCCACTTCCGAGGTGACATACAGCACCTTGCCGTCGGCGCTGACCTTCACGCCTTCCGGCTCCTTGCCGACCTTCACCGACTTGAGCTGTTTGCCGGTGGTGGCATCGAAGAAGCCGGCTTCGCCCTCGTCTTCGTTCGAGACGAAGATGGTCTTGCCATCGGGCGAGATGTCGAAGGCTTCGGGCTCATCGCCCAGCGGGATGCGCCGCACCGATTTGCCGCTGGCCGGGTCGATCACATCGGCCGCGTTCGAATCACTGCAGGCCACCATGATGAGGTGGTCGGGCGTCATCTGGATGTGGCGGCCGCGCTTGCAGGTGGGGATGGTGCCTTTGACGGTGAGTGTGGCCAGGTCGATCATGGTCAGAACCTGGTCTTTCTCACTCGACACATAGGCGGTGCCCTTGCCTTGCGCCCAGGCGCCGCTGCTCATGGCGAGGCCGGCGAGCGCCAGGCCGGCGGCCAAAGCGAGCTTCGATGCGCGGCCGGTGTGTCGGGCGTTTGCTGTCTTCATGGGTGTCATGTTGTTCATTGCTTCCGTGTCTCCAACGTCTTGTTCTGTTCGATGTCGTTCCGCCGCCCGGATCAGCCCGTGCGGGCGATGAACCCGGCTTCCAGCGTGCTCTCACCCAGCGCCTTCGTCACCTGCTCCGGCGTGCCATCGGCGAGCAGCGCGCCCTTGTGCAGCACCAGCACGCGGTCTGCGCCCTGGGCCTCTTCGACCCAGTGCGTGGCCCAGAGCACGCACACGCCGCGCTCGTTCACGTCGGCGTGCAAGGCACGCAGAAGATCCTGGCGCGACTTGGGGTCGAGACCGACGGTGGCTTCGTCCATCAGCAGCACCGACGGTCGATGCAAGGAGGCGCGCACAAGTTCCACCTTGCGGCGGTTGCCGCCGGAGAGTTCGCGCACCTTGCGGTCGAGGTTGGTGTCGATGCCCAGCCGCGCGCAACCGGATTCGAGCCGCTCGACCGCCAGCTTGCGCGGCAGCCCGTGCAGGTCGGCCTGGAACAGCAGGTTGCGGCGGATGCTGAGGTCGAGATCGAGCGACACCTGCTGGAACACCACGCCGATGTGGCGCAGCGCTGCCGTGGCTGACTTACCCAGCGAATGGCCGGCCACTTCGACCTCGCCTTCGTCCGCGGCGAAGAGGCCGGTGAGCACCTGGAAGAGTGTCGACTTGCCGGCACCGTTGGGGCCCAGCAGGGCCACGAACTGGCCGGCCTTCAAGTCGAGCGACAGGTTCTGCAAGGCCGCCTTGGCACCATAGCGCTTGGTCAGGCCCGTGGTGCGCAGCATGGTCGCGGCTTGCGCGCGGCCGGAGGCGACAACGGGGTTCGCAAGAGGGAGAGAGGGTGCGGCGGTGGCAGTGCCAGTGGCAGAAGAGAGGTCGGTCATTGAAGTCGGGAAAATTTCCTGGGTTGTGCCACGTTGGCATAGGGCATTGTCAGAGCAGCAATAGCCGGGCCTGTGGCCACAGGGTTGATCCCGGCTGCTCGCAAAGGTCAAACAAACGGGCGGAGTGTGGACCCGCAAACACCGCGAAGCCCTTTCGAATTCGCCTTGGGTCCAGCGCAGCAAACAAGCATCTTGCGTCTGTCAACGCCTTTACATGGCGATGAAACACTCTGTGCCGAAAGTGGTTGCCACGGTTTCGGCGCAGCAAAGTTTTGGCCGCGCGCCTCGCCGAATAGTGTGTGCCGCACCTCGTATTGACCCTAATGGGACTATCCCTAGGATTGACCGGGACAGGCGCACAAGGCATCACCAAAAGTGTCCCGGGATGCCTTCACGACAGGGTTTCACCTTAACACTTTCGCTTCGAAAAACAGGTCAAAAGCGACACAGGCGAGGTTTGCAAATTTCGAGAATCGATCGCCGAAAAACAGGCTCGCAACTTGCAGTTATGAGTCCGCCGGCTCTCTTCGGGTTGCACGGCGGTCGGGGTCCGCAACGACTCCGTTCGGACGGGCTCTGGTGATTTCAATAAGGAGACTTCAATGCGAATTTCGGGGCAATCAGTTTGGCGCACTTGGGCGCGTGGTATGGCGGTTGCGATGCTCGCGGTACCGGTACTGGCGTCAGCCAATGCCGATGTCGAAAAGAACATCGCCAATTCCAAGAACTGGGCGATGCAAGCGGGGGACATGTTCAACCAGCGCTACAGCAAGCTCAATCAAATCAACACTGGCAATGTCGGAAAGATGCAGGTCGCGTGGACCTTCTCGACCGGTGTGCTGCGCGGCCATGAAGGCTCGCCGCTGGTGATCGACGGCACGATGTATCTGCATTCGCCGTTCCCCAACAAGGTCTTCGCGATCGATCTCGATACGCAAAAGATCCTGTGGAAATACGAACCCAAGCAAGACCCTGCGGTGATCCCGCAAATGTGCTGTGACACGGTCAACCGCGGGCTGGCCTATGCCGAAGGCAAGGTCATCCTGCAGCAGGCCGACAGCAACCTCGTCGCGCTCGATGCAAAGAGCGGCAAGGTCGTCTGGAGCGTGAAGAACGGCGATCCCAAGCTCGGTGCCGTCAACACCAACGCACCTCACGTCTTCAAGGACAAGGTCATCACCGGCATCAGCGGTGGCGAATGGGGTGTGCGTGGCTTCATCGCGGCCTACAACCTGTCCGATGGCAAACCGGCGTGGAAGGGTTACAGCGTAGGGCCCGACGCCGAAATGCTGATGGACCCGGCCAAGACCATGACCTGGACCAACGGCGCCATGGCACCGGTCGGCGCAGACTCTTCGCTGAAGACCTGGAAGGGCGACCAGTGGAAAACCGGCGGCGGCACCACCTGGGGCTGGTACAGCTACGACAAGGCGACGAACCTGATGTACTACGGTTCGGGCAACCCGTCGACCTGGAACCCGTCACAACGCCCTGGCGACAACAAATGGTCCATGACCATCTGGGCGCGTGATGTGGACACCGGCATGGCCAAGTGGGTCTACCAGATGACGCCGTTCGACGAGTGGGATTTCGACGGCATCAACGAAATGATCCTGGCCGACATCGATGTCAAGGGCAAGCCCACCAAGGCGCTCGTGCACTTCGACCGCAACGGCTTCGGCTACACGCTCGACCGTGTGACCGGCGCACTGCTGGTGGCTGAAAAGTACGACCCGCAAGTGAACTGGGCCACCCACGTGGACATGAAGACCGGCCGCCCGCAAGTGGTCTCGAAGTATTCGACGGCGCAGAACGGCCCTGACGTGAACAGCAAGGGCATCTGCCCCGCCGCTCTCGGCAGCAAGGACCAGCAGCCCGCATCGTACGACCCGGAAACCAAGCTCTTCTACGTGCCGACGAACCACGTTTGCATGGACTACGAGCCGTTCAAGGTCGAGTACACCGCAGGCCAGCCGTATGTGGGCGCCACGCTCTCGATGTACCCGGCGCCGGGCAGCCATGGCGGCATGGGCAACTTCATCACCTGGAACGCAGGCACCGGCAAGATCGTGCAGAGCCATGCCGAGAAGTTCTCGGTCTGGAGCGGCTCGCTCAACACCTCGGGCGGCCTGTCGTGCTACGGCACGCTGGAGGGGTACCTGAAGTGCGTGGACAAGAAGGACATCAACAAGGAGCTCTTCAAGTTCAAGACGCCTTCCGGGATCATCGGCAACGTGTTCTCGTATGAGCACAAGGGCAAGCAGTACATCGGCGTGTTCTCGGGCATTGGCGGCTGGGCCGGTATCGGCATGGCGGCTGGCCTCGAGAAGGACCAGGACGGCCTGGGCGCTGTGGGCGGCTACAAGGAACTCAGCCAGTACACCGAACTCGGTGGTTCGCTGACTGTCTTTGCACTGCCCAACTAAGACCGGTCGGCTCTGACCGCACCGGGAGATGGCAACCGCAAGGGTGCCATCTCCCTTTTTTTCGAAGCAAGGATCACGGACCCATGAAATTGACGAAGAAACTGCTGGTTTGCACATTGCTCGGCCTTGCCGGTGTTGCACACGCGCAGGACAAAAAACCGTACACGGTGGTCGAAGGTTACAAGGTCGATGCCGAGACGATGAAGGGCTTTCGCACCTGGCGCGCTGCCGCCTGCGACCGCTGCCATGGCGCCAATCAGGAAGGGCTGGTCGGCCCCTCGCTCGTGAACAGCCTGAAGGTCTTGTCCAAGGACGATTTCGTGACCACCGTGAAGAACGGCCGTCTCGACAAAGGCATGCAAAGCTTCGGCAACAGCCCGGCGGTGATGGATAACATCGACCAGCTCTACGCTTACCTCAAAGGCCGATCCGATGGTGCGATCACCCGCGCCAAGGTCGAAGAAATCGCCAAATGAAATCCACCGCCAGCATCACGATTCACAGCGCGCTCGCCAGCGCGTTTGCCGGTATGACGCTGGCCGCATCGATGGGCGCGGCGCAGGCGCAGGACGCCCCGGCCCCGCGCACCGCCCTGCGCGTGTGCCAGGACCCGAACAACCTGCCGTTCTCCAACGTCAAGGGCGAAGGCATCGAGAACCGCATTGCCGATGTGTTCGGCAAGGCACTCGGGCTGCCGGTCACCTACTACTCGTTTCCGCAGCGGCTGGCCTTCATCCGAAACACGCTCAAGTTCAAGCTGCCGGGGCAAGACTACCCGTGCGACATCGTGATCGGCGTGCCCGCGGGCTACGATCAGGTTTCGGTGACCAAACCGTATTACCGCTCGACCTACGCGCTCGTCTTCCCCAAGGGCAAGGGCATGGACCAGGTGGCATCAGCCGATGATTTCCTGAAGCTGCCCCCCGCCGTGCTGTCGAAGCTGCGCATCGGCGTGTACGACGCCGGCCCCGGCTCGGAGTGGCTCAACAAGCACAAGCTGGTCGAGCAAGGCGTGCCCTACCACATCATGAATGCCGACCCGGACCAGTTCCCTGGCCAGATCATCGAGCGCGACCTGGCCAACGGCACGCTGGACGCGGCCATCGTCTGGGGCCCGATCGCAGGCTACTTCGCGCAGCGCATCAAGAGCCCTGCCCTGGCGGTGGTGCCGATGAAGTCGGAGCCCGGCGTTCAGTTCGACTACCAGATCGCCATGGGCGTGCGCTACGGCGAGCGCGAGTGGAAGCAGCAGATCGAAGGCCTGCTCGAATCGCAGCGCCCGCAGATCGACGCCATCCTGAAGGAATACGGCGTGCCTGTCGTCGATGCCAGCTACGAAGCGCCCAAGCCCAAGAAGTAACGGCATGCGCCTCGGATGCCGATGAAGCGTGCGATGGTCTGGCTGACAACGGCGATGGCCGCTCTGGTCACGTCCGTTGTCACCTTGCTCGTCACCCCTTCCTCGGCACATGCCGAAATGGACCGCGCCGTGCTCATCCAGCTCAGCGCCAGCGTGCTCAAGATCGAGGTGCTGCGCGCACAAGGCGGCTTCTCGCTGGGCTCGGGCGTGGTGGTGGCGCCGGAGCGCATCGTCACCAACTGCCATGTGACGCGCGACGCGCTCAAGATCAACGTGCTGCGCGGCGACGTGCGCTGGCTGGCCTCGGCCCAGCAAAGCGATGTCGACCACGACCTCTGCCTGCTGCAAGTGCCAGGCCTGCGCGCCACTGCCGTGCCAGTGGGCCGCGCCAACGAACTCGCTGCCGGGCAGCCGGTGGTCGCGCTCGGCTACACCGGCGGCTTGGGCTTGCAGATGAGCGCGGGGGATGTGATGGCGCTGCACCGCTTCGACGGCGGGCAGGTGATCCAGAGCTCGAACTGGTTCAGCTCCGGCGCAAGCGGCGGCGGGCTCTTCGACGAAGACCTGCATCTGGTCGGCATCCTGACCTTTCGGCTGCGCGGTGGCGAGGCACATTACTTCGCCGCGCCAGCCGAATGGGTTCAGGCCATGCTCGATCGACCCGCCGCCAAGGCCTATGCCGACGTGGCACCCGAGACCTCGCGCGAGCCGCCCTATTGGCAGCGGCCGGTGTCCGACCAACCTGCGTTCCTGAAAGCCGCGCTCTACCAGCAGGACGGGCGCTGGACCGATCTCGAATCGCTGACCACCGACTGGCTGCGCCGCGACGCCACCGACCCCGAACCGTGGTACTTGCTGGGCATGTCGCTCGCCCGCCAGAATCGCCTGCCGGAAGCGCGCCACGCGCTCGAATGCGCGATGGCCACGCAGCCGGTATCCGCTGCGGCGCAAGCCAGGCTCGCGGCGGTAGACGAGCGGCTGGCGCTGGTCCCGCTCGCCATGCCTTGTGGCGCGCTCACGGCCAGAGTCACGACTTCTTCTGAATCTTTACGCGAACCCTTTTCCAACCGCTCCATCGAACCAGCGTCCGAACCCGCGCCCGCGCGAACACCATGAACCTTGCAGTGACTCGATCCTTCTCCGGCACTCGCCTTGCCCTCGGCCTCGTCGCCGTCACTTTCACCGTCGCCACGAGCCTGACGGTGGTCGCACCCGCCTCCGCCGCAGACGACTTCTCGCCCGCCGAAAAAGCGCTCTTCATGGAGAACCAGCTTGCCAAGCTGCGCCCGCCCCTGGCCTTGCACTACAGCTTTCGCAAGAGCGGCTCGATGGAAGAGAACTTCGACGACAAGATCGACGTGGCGCTGACGGCGCAGGCCGATGGCAGCTGCTGCAAGGCCACGCCGGAGTTCTTCACCGGCGCGCGCCAGGTGCGCCAGCCGGAGGTCGAGGTCACGCAGGGCAACCCGGTGATCCTGTACTTCCTGGAACGCGACATCCGCGAGATGGAGCGCCTCACCAAGGGCAAGTCCAACTACTTCCGCAAGCGCATCCGCATGGCGGTGTTCCAGGGCGCGACCATCCGCAACCTGACGCTGCCCTACCGCGGCCAGCCGGTGGCCGTGCGCGAGATCGCGATATCACCGTATGTCGACGATCCGATGCGCCAGCGTTATGACAAGCTGGCCGGGAAGCAGTATCTTTTCCTGATGTCCGACGCCGTGCCCGGCGGCCTCTACGGCATTCGCACCCGCATCGGGGCGGATGCGGCCGATGCGCCGCCGCTCATCGCCGAAGACATGCTGATCGATGGCGCCGCGCCGGCCAGCGCGTTGCCGCCGCCCATGCCTGCGCTGCTTCCTGGCCTGCCGACGGCATCGGCCGCCAAGCGCTAGCCTCAGTCCTTTCCGCACTCGACACATCGACCGACCCGACCATCATGAAAACCTCATTTCGACGCCACTCGCTGCGCGCACTCGGCGCCACGATCCTGCTCGCCGCGGGCGCGGCGCAGGCCAACGATTTCCCCACCGTGGACCGCGTGCTCTACGTGCAGGAATGCACCCGCGCCCACCCCGGCACCTCGCAGTTCGAGATGACCAACAAGTGCTCCTGCGCGCTCGATGCACTGGCCAGGGAAGTCTCCTACGACGACTACGTGACCATGAGCACCATCGCCAAGGCGATGTCCATCGGTGGCGAACGCGGCGGCACCATCCGAGACTCGCCCAGCCTGGAGCCGCAGGCCAAGCGCTACCGCGAGCTGCAGACCAAGGCCGAGAAGGGTTGCTTCCTCGGGAACGAGATCAAGTAGGTTCTCGCAACAGACCTCTGCAACCGACCCACCATGACGATTGCCGCCGCCGCATCGCAGTTCACCACGCGTCACCGCACGCCGTGGCGAGGCTGCACGCGCGTGGCGGCGTTGGTGACGCTCGCGACGGTGGCCGTCGACCTGTCGGGCGCGCAGGCCGCATCCAGCACTTCCGCGCCTGAGGCGCCGCTCACCCTCACCCAACCCCAACCCGGCGTCTTCGTCCATATTGGCAAGCTCGAAGACTGGGAGCCAAGCAACGGCGGAGATGTGGCCAACATCGGCTTCGTCGTCGGCAGCCGCTGCGTGGCGGTGATCGACACCGGTGGCACGCCGGCTGTCGGCCAGGCCCTGCGCGCGGCCATCGGGCGCACCACGCCGCTGCC
>JAMFRW010000105.1 GCA_026224975.1 Rhodoferax sp.
ACCGACTCCTGGCTGATCTGCCGCGCGGCATCGCCGATCTTCACCTTGGCCGCCGAGACCGCCTTGCGGCGTTCTGCAGGGCTCGCCGCGTTGTCGACCTTGGCGGCAGCGAGGATGGCCATCGAGCGCGCCTGCTCGAAGCAGATCAGCATCTCCACCATGCGGTGCTGCAAGACCTGGAACGAGGCGATGGTGGTGCCGAACTGCTTGCGCGTCTTGGTGTATTCGAGCGTGGCTTCGTTGGCATAGCGCATGGCGCCGATGGCATCGGAGCAGAGCAGCGCGGTGGCGAAGTCGATGGCCTCTTCGATGTGCGGCAGCGCGCCACCGTCCGAGCCGAGCAAGGAATCTGCGCCGAGTTGGACGCCGGTGAATTTCACATCCGCGACGCGCAAACCATCGACGGTGCGGCTCGGGTTCAGGGACACGCCGACCGCTTGGGGGTCGACCATGAAGAGGCTGGCGCCGGCGTCGGTGCGGGCCGAGACGATCAACGCCGTGGCCGATGCCGCGCCGACGACGACGCTCTTTTCGCCATCGAGAACCCAGCCGCTTCCGGCGGGTTTCGCGGAGGTCTTCTCCGGCATCGCCTCATAACGACGGCCCGGCTCCAGGCTCGCGAAAGCCAGCTTCTTCGAGCCGTCGATCAAGCCCGGCAGCCAGGCCGCGCGCTGTGCTGCATTGCCCGCACGCGCCACCAGGCGGCCGCCGAGCGCGATGTTGTCGAGCAAGGGCTCCACGACCAGCGCCTCGCCGCAGGCTTCCATCGCGGCCATCAGGTCCATGGCGCCACCGCCGAAGCCACCATCGGCCTCCGGCACCGCAATCGCCAGCAGGCCGAGTTCGGCGAAGGTCGTCCAGACCGAATCGCTCACGCCGCTGGCCGAAGAGATGATCGCCTTGCGCTTCTCGAAGGTGTAGTCGTTCGCCAAGACCTTGCGCAGGGAGTCGGCCAGTTGTTGTTGCTCGTCGCTGTATTCGAAGTTCATGTGCGGTTCCCGAGGCTCACAAACCCAGCGTCATCTTGGCGATGATGTTGCGCTGGATTTCGTTGGAGCCGGCATAGATGCTGGCCTTGCGGTAGTTGAAGTAGCGCGGCGAGAGGCGCGAGGTGAAGTGGTCGATGGCGCCACCCTCCACCGCCATGAAAGGCTGCGCCATCGGGCCGGCGGCCTGCATCATCAGCTCGGTGATCATTTGGTGAATTTCGGTGCCGCGGATCTTCAGCATCGAGACATCGGCGCCCGGCGGTTGCCCGGTGCGGCGCATCTTGTCGAGAAAGCGCATGGAGGTGAGTTCGAGCGCATCGAGTTCGATCTCGGCCCGCGAGAGCTTGTCGCGAAAGCGCGGGTCTTCGAGCAGCGGCTTGCCGCCCTTGGTCTCGCGCGCGGCCAGGGCCGTGAGGGTGGCGAGTTCGCGCCGTGACATGCCCACCGCGCCAGAGCCCATGCGTTCATGGCCGAGCAGGTACTTGGCCACCGTCCAACCCTTGTTCTCTTCGAACACCAGGTTCCCGACCGGCACGACCACGTCGTCGAAGAAGATCTCGTTCACTTCGTGCCCGCCATCCATCAGGATCAGCGGGCGCACGGTGATGCCCGGCGTCTTCATGTCGATCAGCAGGAAGCTGATGCCTTCCTGCCGTTTCTCGGCCGTGGCATCGGTGCGCACCAGGCAAAAGATCCAGTCGCCATATTGGCCGAGCGTGGTCCAGATCTTCTGGCCGGTGACGCGGTAGTTGTCACCATCACGAATAGCACGGGTCTTCAGCGAGGCCAGGTCGGAGCCGGCGCCGGGCTCGGAATACCCTTGCACCCAGAAATCATCGCCTTCGCGGATGCGCGGCAGGAAGCGGTCTTTCTGCCACGGCGTGCCGAAGCGCAGCAAGACCGAGGCGCACATGTTCGGCCCAAAGGGCGGCAGCGTGGGCGCGCCGGCCAGGCCGAACTGCTCGTCGTAGATGTAGCGCTGCGTGATGTCCCAACCCGTGCCGCCCCACTCTACGGGCCAATGCGGCACCGACCAGCCCTTGGCGGCCAGGATCTTGTGCCAGCGGATGTAGTCGTCTTTCGACAGGCTCTTGTAGCCCACCACCTTGTCGCGGATGTCTTGGGGCAGGTTGGCGTCCAGCCAGCCGCGAACCTCGTCGCGAAATGCCAGTTCTTCTGCGGAATAGCTCAGGTCCATAGCGGTCTCCAGTGCGCGTGGCTTTCCCGATTGTGGCCACGGGCATGGCCGTTACGCTGTCTTTGCGGCGACAGTCGGCACGCAGGCATACCCTTTTGCTTTGACTGCTCAAACGGCGGTTTGCCCCGGAAGCTGCCGCGTCACCGGGTGCGAGCTGGACAAACCGCCATCCACCGCGATCGCCTGCCCGTTCACATAACTCGATTGATCCGAGGCCAGGAACAGCGCGACCTGCGCCAGCTCTTCGGGCTGGCCCGCGCGCCGCAACGGGTTGAGCCGCCCGATCTTGTGCGTCACGCCCTTGGCGGTGGCGTAGTCGAAGGTCGGTTTGGTCATGCCGGTTTCGGTGAGGCCAGGGCAGATGGCGTTGACGCGCACATTGGTTTCGCACAGTTGCTGCGCCGACACCATCACCAGGTTGATGACGCCTGCCTTCGAGGCCGAATAGGCTGGCCCGCCCGCGCCCGATCGAATGCCGGCCACCGACGCGGTGCAGATGATGGAGCCGCCCCGGCCCGCATCGGCCATGGCCTTGCCGGCGTGCTTGACCATCAGCCAAGGGCCGATGAGGTTGACGCGCAGGATCTCGGTCCAGGCTTCGGGCGTGAGTTCGAAGATGCTTTCCATGCCGCCCGAAATGCCGGCGTTGGCAAATGCCACATCGAGCTGCCCATAGGTGTCGATCGCGGCGGCCACCATGCGCGCCACATCGGCCTCGAGCCCCGCGTCGATCTGCAGGGCGATGGCCGAGCCACCGGCCGCCACCACCTCGCGCGCCGTCTCGTGCACCGCCTCGGTCTTGTCGCCCAGCACCAGCTTGGCGCCTTCGGCCGCGAAGCGCAGGGCTGCAGCGCGGCCGATGCCCGACCCTGCGCCGGTGATGATGGCAATCTTGCCGCTGAGTTGTTCTTGCATTTGGCAGACCTCGTGTCGAATGGGGGCGCCAGTCTGCCAGTGTTCATCGGCGTTTCGAGACGCCTGCGCGACTCATCCCGGCAGCGCCGCCAGGATCCGCTGCAGTCGCCCTCCGGGTGCCGCCTGCCGGACGAGACAGACGGTGCATCGATCGATCGCGACAATGCGTCGCCATGACGACAAGCTCACCGCCGACAGCTCGCATTTCCCACGCCGCGTTTGCCACCCTGCTGCTGATCGCACTCATGATGGGCGCCAACCACGTTGCAGCGCGCGTGGCATTCGATCACGGTGTCGACGTGATCACGGCAGTGACGGTTCGCAGCACGGTGACGGCGTTGGCGGTCGGTCTGCTGCTGGCCCTGCAAGGCATCCCGCTGAGGCTGGAGGCTCGACATGGCAAGGTGTTGCCGGGCATCGGTGGGTTGATCGCGGTACAGAGCCTTTGTTTGTACGCGGCGGTGGCGCGTCTGCCGGTCGCACTTGCCTTGCTCGCGTTCAACACCTATCCCCTCTGGACCGCGCTGTGGGCCCGCATCCTGTACCGGCATCGCGCCGAGCGGCGTGTGCTGCTGGCCATGCCGGTGATGCTTTTGGGCCTTGCGATGGCGCTCGACGTGCTCGGTGCGGCGTCCGGGTTGGGCGCCGCCGCGCAATGGCGCCAGATCGGCACCGGCGTGGCCTTTGCACTGGCCGCGGCGGCCACCTTCGGACTCGCCTTGGTGGTGACCCAGCACGAGGCCAGCGATGTGGACGGTCGCGTGCGCACCCTCACCACGATGGCCTGCGTGGCGGTCATCGCCTTGGCCGTGTCGGCCACGCGCGGGGGCTTGCACCTGCCGAACGCCATGCCGGGCTGGGTGGGCCTGGCGGCGCTGACGTTCTTGTACGGGACCGCCTTCACCGTGATGTTCACGATCCTGCCGCGGCTGGGCGTCGTCGGCAACTCTGCCATCATGAATGTCGAGCCCATCTTCGCGCTCGGCATTGCCTGGTGGGTTCTGGGGCAATCGATCGCCCCGGTTCAACTGGCCGGCGGGCTGCTGGTCGTGGCGACTGTCGTGTGGCTCGGCCTGCGACGACGCTGACAGGGTGGGCACAGAGAACTGGCCCGCACGCCGCCGCACGCAGCGCCTCAGCTCAGCATCGGCGTCAAGTCCGGATCGCCCTGGGCCATCGCGCGGCGATAAGCGGGCCCTCCGCCGATCAGGTCTCCTGCGCCGCCAGCTTCGCCGGCAGTGGCGTCTTGAGCCACTTCTGCACCACCTTGTTCAGCTCGCCCCTCTTCTTCAGCCCGGTCAGCACGCCGTTGACCTTCGCCATGAGGCGCGGTTGGTCGAGGTTCAGGCCGACGTGGCAGGCGGATTCGTGCAGCACGTACTTCGGTTCGGGCTTCACCGGCGGGTTGCGTGAGGCGATCGCGAGGGCGACGAAGTCTCCCGTGCCGACGAGTTGCACCTGGCCCGACAGGTAGGCGGAGATGGTGGCGTTGTTGTCTTCGAAGCGCTTGATATCGGTGCCGAGAGGGGCGGTCTCGGTGACCTGTGTGTCTTCGAAAGTGCCGCGGGTCACGCCGACCACCTGTCCTTCAGGTCCGCCGCGCCGGCCACCTTCAGCGCCGCCGGCCCGAAGACGCTGTTGTTGTAGGGGGCATAAGGCTGCGTGAAGGCGATGACCTTCTCGCGCTCCGCGTTCTTGCCCTGCGTGGAGATCACGAGGTCTGCCTTGCGCGTCTGCAGGTAGGCGATGCGGTAGCTGCTGGCGACCGGCACGAGTTCGAGCTTGACGCCCATCTTCGCGGCGATCAGCGCGGCGACTTCCACATCGAGCCCGATCGATTTCATGTCGCTGTCGACCGAGCCGAAGGGCGGAAAGTCCTGCGGCACGGCCACGCGCAGCACGCCGGTTTTCATGATGTCGTCGAGGCCATCGGCGCGGGCAGCAGGTGCGATGGCGAATGCAGCAGCGGTGGCTGCGGCACCGATCCAGCGCGAAAGGAGTCGGGTGAACGTCATGGCAGAACTCCAGGTTGCGATGAATCAGTGTAGAAACCGCCACCGCGCCAGATATGCTGGTTTGGCAATCGGCGTTGCCGAACCGGCAATGGCTGGGCGGCGGCCGGTTCTATGCTGTGCGCACCATGCAGACCACATCATCGACGACCGTCCAGCCCATCGAAGTCACCTTCCCCGACATATCCCGCTGGCGAGCCGGCAACGCCGGCATTCGGTATGTGCACACCTTCGACAGCGGCGAGGCCGGCCCGCACGTGATGCTCAATGCGCTGACGCATGGCAACGAGGTGTGCGGTGCGATTGCGTTGGATGCCTTGCTCGGCGTGCAGATTCGCCCGCGGCGCGGCCGCCTGACGGTCAGCTTCGCCAACGTCGATGCCTACGAGCGCTTCGACCCGACGAGCCCGAGCGCATCGCGCTTCGTCGACCAGGATTTCAACCGCGTCTGGTCGGCAACCGTGCTCGACGATGCGGGCCGCACCTCCGCCGAGCTGCGTCGAGCGCGCGAACTGCGGCCGGTGGTCGCCCAGGCCGACCTGCTGCTCGACCTGCATTCGATGCACGAGGGCAGCCAGCCGCCGATGTTGAGCGGGCCGCTCGACAAGGGCATCGCGCTCGCCCGCGCCATCGGTGCGCCGGCGCATGTGATCGTCGACGAAGGCCACCCGGAAGGCGTGCGCATGCGTGACTTCGGTGGTTTCGGTGATCCCGCGTCGCGGCGCAACGCCTTGCTGATCGAATGCGGACAGCACTGGACGCAGGCCTCGGTCGGCGTGGCGCTCGACAGCGTCGCCCGCTTTCTGGCGCACAGCGGCGTGCTCGATGCAGCCGACCTGCCCGCCGACTGGCTTCTGCCCCCGCCGCCCGCACAGCAGGTGATCCACGTGACCGATGCGATTGTGGCCCGCAGCACCGACTTCCGCTTCGCCGCTGCCCACACCGCCTCGACCAGCGCCGCCTGCGGCGCCCGCGGCCGGTAGAGGCGAACATCGAAATGCACCTCGTCGCTGCGCCGCCCCAGGGCGACCAGCGTGCCGCTGCGGCAATCGCCCGAAGCCATCGACCACGGCAGCCAGGCCACGCTTATGCCCTTGCGCACGAACTCCTGGATCGCATGGGGCGAATCGCAGACGAAGCGCGTGCGCCCCGAGGCATCCGACAGCCGGGTGCCGAAATGGTCTTGCCGCATCGCACCCAACGCAAGCGACGGCGCATAGCCGATCAGCGCATCGGAGTCGAGCCCGTGCAGCGCGCGGCCCTGCGCATCGGCGCGCGAAACCGGCACCAGCCGGTCCTTCGCGATCGTCAGGTGCTGGAAGCGCTGGTTGTCGAGCCGCAACGTCGAGACCGGGTGGTGATGGCAAATCCGGGTCGAGGCTGCCGCGTTCCATCGCCAGGCCGATGTCGGCCATCGCCCCGGTCGACACCTGCACCTTCTGGCGATGCAAGGCCTGCCCCGCCTCAGCCAACTGGATGCGCTGCAGCGAGCGATCGACCAGTACTGGGCCCGCCCCAGGCCTCGAGCGCCCGGATGCGCCGGCCGAACGCCGGCGGCGTCACATGGC
The DNA here is from genome assembly GCA_026224975.1 of Rhodoferax sp. Classification (GTDB taxonomy): domain Bacteria; phylum Pseudomonadota; class Gammaproteobacteria; order Burkholderiales; family Burkholderiaceae_C; genus LMDS01. The sequence continues at coordinate 6,683 of JAMFRW010000105.1, forward strand.
GTGACTCGGCGGCACGCGCAAAGCTGTGTTCGCGGTCGAGTGCGGCGAGGTCTTCTAGAAGCTTCAGGTCCACTGGGTGGTGCAGCGGGATGTGACCGCGAGCATGGGTTCGATCATGCAGCGCCCGGGTTGACCGAAGCGGCGATGAGGCACCAAACGATCAGCACCAGTTGAACCAGGTTGAGCCCTATCGCTGCCACGTGGATGCGGCGGAACGCTGCGATGGCATCGCTCCCGCTTGCCTGAAACAGCGTCCGAAGCGAATCCATCTTCGGAATGACCGTCCGGCGCAGCATGGCGGCCAGCAGCGCCAGCGCGCCCGCACCTAATGCGAGGGCCAGCCTCCCGGCCAACGCGCAGCTCATAGCGGTTCCACCGGCGGTGAGCGTGGCGGCCAGATAGTAGGTGTCGAAAAAGCCCCGCACGAAGCGGGCGTCCATGGGCGTGTCGTGCTTCAGAACCAACAGCGGCAACGAGCCCAACAGGAAGTACGCGTGGGTCACGAGCAGGGCCACCGTGAAGAACAGGGCCGCGATCAGGGCTGCAGACATGGTCGGGAGCGGGTGGCTGGGTGCGAGGGCCAGGTGTTGTTGACGGGATGCTACCCTTGCAACGAAAGCGATTGGCGCCCAATGGCTGCTGTCGGCGAAGGCCCGGAACTCACGTTGTCGGCCAGGAGCGGTCGCACGAAGATGCAGCTCACAGACCGTGAGGGATCAGGAACGCGCTGTAGGTCAGAGGCATGTGGCGACGAATTTGGGCAGGATCCAAACATGCAAAAGTGCTTCCTCTCGATATGCGAGGACACCCCAGGCAACGCTTGGAGGGAGCGCTTCGTTGCAGGCCACGCAGAGGCCGAAGCTTGGTATCGGGGCTCCGGACGAGGGACTCCACCGACAGCAGCCGAGTGCGCAGCGCAGCTCCAGCGACACATGCCGGAACTGCTCGGACCCTATGAGCGGGCGCGCGCTCTCGTCGGCGAAGACGCACTTGCACCTCAGATACTCAGTCAGTTCAGACCACCGCCGCTTCTGCACGGATGTACACAGGCGGTCTGGCTTGGCGCCGACGGTCCGGCGCTTGTACGCAACTACGACTATCCACTCGACATCGTGTCCGATCACTTCGAGTCGACGCGTTGGTTCGGCCGCGAAGTGATTTCCAAGGGACAACGCCCATGGGGTGGATGTCTTGACGGCATGAACGCGGACGGACTGGTTGCAAGCGTGACTTTCGGCGGCAGCCCGGCGCAGGGCCTGGGCTTCTCGATCATTCTTATCGTTCGCTACATCCTCGAGACTTGCAGCCAGGTCCCCGAAGCGGTCGCGGCCCTACTCCGAATTCCGGTAGCGCAATCGCAAAATGTCATCGTCTTGGACAAGACGGGTGCCTATGCGACCGTTTTTCTTGGCCCCGAACGTGCCCCCTTCGTGTCGCGAACGCCTGTTTGCGCCAATCATCAAGAATCGAGTGTCTCCAGCGGTCTGTCGAGATGCGTAGCCAATTCAATGGCGCGTCAGCAAGCGGCACTATTTGCGCTCGAGGGCTCGGGCGCCACGCTCGCGAAGCTTACCGAGTTGTTCCTTACCGCGCCGATCTATTCGCGCGAGGCGTCGTCGCCAACCGTCTATAGCGCTGTTTATCGACCCGCCGCTTTGACCGTCGACTATCTGTGGCCTGGCAACGTGATGACGCAAAGGATCGGTTCGTTCAGACCGGGTAAATACGTGCACGACTACGGCGCATTGACGAGGTGACGCTGCGTCGTTCTTGAAACGCCTGAGGCCGCGCACTGACTCCCGCTGAGTCAGACAAGCACGTACCTGATAGCGGTTGGTGGCGGTGACCTGCCGATAAGCAAAGGTGAACATCCAGCGCCCCGGACGAAGTGGCAACGAACGACCGCGACTCGGCCAGCAAATCGAGGTTGTGCACGTCAGCTTGGGGTCGGTCGGGTGAGTTTGGCGTAGTGTTCTGAACGGGGTCGCTCAGGACTCGAAGTAGCCAGCCTTCTCGATGTCGTCGATGAGACTCGGCCCCGTCGGCCCCGTCGGCCCCGTCGGCCCCCGGACTGGACGGGTGTGATCACTCGATGAAAGCGTTCACCTGCCGTGCCTTGTTCGAGCGCCAAACGGCACAAGCGGGCGGCGTCTGTACGGTGAACGGTGGACCAACGGTTCTGGCCTTCGCCTGCATGAGCCGAGACGCCTTTCTTTCGCGCCATGTCGATCAGCATGGGCACGAAGCCATGGTCGCCGCGGCCATGTACCGAGGGCGCCAGGCGAACAACCATCGCGCGCACGCCTTGCGCCAGGAATTGCTCGGCCGTCGCTTCCGAGACGCGAGAGTAGGCCGGGCCGGCGGCCGCATCGGCCTCGGTCGCCAAACGAGGCTCGGCCGTGCGCCGACGCGCGGCTTTCGTGCGCCGGAGGGCATCTCGCCGCGCTTGCAGCGTGTGCTCGATGCCCTGCAGACCAGCCCTGCCTATGTGAAAACGCCGACCTGGGATCTGCTGGCGTGGAACCATGCGGCCCGTGCTGGCGCCTCGGAGCCGATGTTCGGCCCGATCTCACCATGGTTGTTTTCAGTCCCGTCAAGGCGGGCGACATGGACCTTGTGCGTTCGCTGGTGCATGCTGCGTCGGCTTCATCTCTCAGGCCTCAATCTGTCAAGCCTCAAAAAGCATCCTCCACATGACTCGAATTCTTGTCTCGTTAGCGCGCTGTACCGTCCTTTGCATTGCAACCGCTTCGGCGATGGCACAGCCCGCGCCGGCTGCCTCGGCACCGCCTGCCAGCCCCATCGCCTACAAGTCCGTCTCTCAAGCCCTTTCGGCGCTGGAAGCAGAAGACGGCAAGAGCACCGTCGTCACGCATCCGGATGGCTGGGTCGTGGTGAATGAGCCGGCTGCAGCCGCACAGTGGTCGTTCACCCCGGCGGGTTACTACGCTTATCCCGCGGTTGTCCGCCGCATCATTCGCCGCGGCCCGAACAAGGCCGTCTCGGTCGAAACGGCGAGCCTGTGCGAAGCGCCCGCCGAGTCCTGCGAGCGGCTCTTGAAGGAATTTGCGACGATGAACGATCGCATCACGCAAGCCGTCAAGGGGCGTTAGGGCCAGTGACGCACCGGCCCTGAGAGCGGGTCAGAGCGCGCTCATTGAACCGCGATCTGCGCCTGCGTCGGCGAGGCATCGAACACCAGCTTGGCCGGCCAGTTGGGCCAGGTGACGCCCAGGCCCGCATGGTTCGGATTGCCGGTCTTGGCGAAGGCGGCAATGCTGTTCAGCATCGCATCCGACAGCGCCTCGCGCCCCGGCTTGTTCGCGGTGCTGAACGCGAACGAGAACACGCTGGTGCCGAAGTTGTCGAAGATGAACGGCAGGTCGAGTGCGTGCGTTGCGCCATACACGGTGTTGAACGGCACCGGCTCCTCGTTCCAATCGAAGCGGTAGTACCAGACCTGCGTCGGCTGCTGCGAGGCGAGCGAGGTCAACTGCGGGATCACGGGTCCGAGGAAGATCGAATTCGCCGCAAATGCCGAGAGCGCATTTCAGCCGGCCGGCGTGGCCGTCACCGGCAGGTAGGCGGCGTTGATCAGGTCGGCTTCGGTGAGGCTGGCAACGGCATTCGGATCGAAGTTGAACTGCAGCCCGAAGCGGTCGTAGTCGTTCGGCTTGAAACCCGGGATGCCGGTGCCGGTGACCGAGCCGAACAGGTTGGCGAACAGCGTGCCTTCGTCTTTCGCATTGCCGGCCAGCACCGGGATCTTGCGGTACTGCCCAGCGGCCAGCGCGGCGATGGAGCCGACCGGCAGCACGTTGCCGTCTTCGATCGGCGAAGGTGCGTTGCCGAGTTGCGGGTTGGCGAGCATCACCGTGAGGATCTGGTTGGCCGACATGCCACGCAAATAGGTTGCGATCTGCGCGTTCGATTGCGTTGCGACCCAGGCGAGCGCCGAAGCCGTGTCGGTGGCCTTGCCGTCGGCGATGACGATGGCGTTGAGCAGTGCCTTGGAATAGGTCTGCGCCGTGGTGCGCGTGGCGTTCGCGATGCCGCCGCTCAAGGGCACGGCCTTGTGCATCAGGCCGACCGACAGCGGCGAAACCAGCAAAGCCCACACGTTCACCGCGCCGGCCGATTGGCCCATCACCGTCACGTTGCCGGCATCGCCGCCGAAGGCATCGATGTTGCCCTGAACGAACTTGAGCGCCTGCTGTTGGTCGAGCAGGGCGAAGTCGCCGGAGTCGGTGGGTGCGTCGCCGGTCTTGAGCTGCGGCAAGTCCAGCCAGCCCAGCACGCCGACGCGGTAGTTGACGGTGACGACGACGGCGTTGGCCTTCTTCGCCAGGGCCTGACCGTCGTAGATGGGATCGGCCGAGTAGCCCGAGATGTTGCTGCCACCGTGGATGAAGAAGATCACCGGCAGCTTCGTCTGGTTGTCGGCCGGCCGCCAGATGTTGAGCGTGAGGCAGTCCTCGTCGCCCACCGGCTTGCCGAAGCCTTCGCGCACTGCCAGGCCGTAAGCCGCGTCATTGGGTGCGGGGCTGAAGTAGCGGCCGCCCTGCGCGCAGCCGTGCCCGAACTGGGTGGCCGTGCGCGTGCCGGTCCAGGGCGCGGGATCGACCGGCGGTGCCCAGCGCAGCGCACCGACCGGCGGTTGCGCGAAGGGCACGCCCAGCCAGGCATAGGTGCCGCTCGCGGCGCTGCGGTCCAGGCCATCGATCGTGCCGAACTTGGTGGCGCGCTGGGTCGGCGAAGGGTCGTCGTCGCCGCCGCACGCGGTGACCAGCAAGCTGGCGCAGACGGCAAGCGCCGCAGCGCCCAGGCGGAATCGTTGGATCATTGTCTTGTCTCCTGTCGGATCGTTTCGTGGCTTGCGTGCTCGTCGTCGCGATGCCATCGCAGCCGCCGAATGTAGAGCTTCGATGCCGCCGCGCCCATCGGACGAATCTCGGTCTTGCTAAGTGTTTCCCCGACTCGAACTGCCGGCCGTCAGCGCCTTCAATGCGCTCTCCGGTGCACTCCCTTGAGCACTCTTGCGTGTAGCCCCAAGCCGATGTCCGACGACCCCGCAGCGCGCTATCCCGACATCCCGTACCAGGCCATCATCGAGCAATCGCTGGCCGGTATCTACGTGCTGCAGGACGAGTGCTTCTGCTATGCCAACATCACCTTCGCGGGCATCGCCGGCTACAGGCCGGAGGAGCTGATCGGCCGCCATGTGAGCGAGTTCGTGCAGCCCGATTTCGTCGATACCGTGCTGCAAAGTTATCGCCGCCGCCTGGCCGGCAACCCGGCGAGCGAACGCTTCGTGTCACATGCCCGGCACAAGGATGGGCGCACCGTCCTGATCGAGATCCACGGCACGCGCACCATCTACAAGGGCCGTTATGCGATGGCGGGCATCGGCATCGAGGCGACCGACCGCATCCACAACGAAGAAGAGTTGCGCCGCTCGCGCGAGCAACTGCAGCAGCTCACCGCTTACACCACGGCCAAGCTCGAAGACCAGCGGCGCCTGTTCGCGCGCGATGTGCACGACGAACTCGGCGGCATGCTGACGGCGCTGAAGATGGACGTGACGCGCGTGATGCGCCGCGTAGAAGGCGATGAGCTGCAGGAGATGACTCGCGGCCTGTTGACGCTCACGCAGCAGACCATCGCGGCCGTCAAGCGCATCTCCGAAGAGCTGCGACCCAGCGCGCTCGATCACCTCGAACTGCCGGTTGCGATCACGCGCGACCTGGAGGCCTTCACCCGCCGCTCGGGCATCGCGCATGCGCTCGAAGCGGGCGGCGCATCGACGCTGCGGCTCTCGCCAAAAAAGGCCGCGGCGATCTACCGCATCTTCCATGAAGCGCTGACCAACGTGGCGCGGCACTCGAACGCGCGTGCCGTGCACGTGGCGCTGTCTCTGGCCGCCGATCACTTCGTGTTCGACCTGCGCGACGATGGCTGCGGCTTCGACCTCTGCGCCACGCACAACCGGTCGCTCGGCCTGCTGCACATGCGGGAGCGCGCGCGGGAGATCGGCGGCGCGCTGCGCATCGAGGCCTCGCCGGGTGCGGGGACAAGGCTCGTTCTAACTGCACCGCTGTTGTGAGGACCAGGCCATGATCCGCGCTTTCGTCCTCGACGACCACACCATCTTCCGCTCGGGCCTCAAGCGCCTGCTGCTCGACGAATCCGATGTGCGCATCACCGGCGAGGCGCGCGGTGGCACCGAGGCCATCGAGGCGCTTCGCGGTGGCGGCTTCGACATCGTCCTGCTCGACATCAACCTCGAAGGCCGCAGTGGCCTCGAAGTGCTGGCCACGCTGCGCCGCGAGTTCCCGGCACTGCCGGTGCTCATGCTCTCGATGTATCCCGAGGAACAGTACGCCCTGGTCGCGATGAAAGCCGGCGCCAGCGGCTACCTCGCGAAGGATGCCGAACCCGAAGAACTCATTGCCGCCATCCGCTCGGTGGCCGCAGGCGGCAGCTACCTGAGCGCGCGCGTCGCGCCCCATGTGCAAGACCAGCTCAAGGGCCTGGACGACAGGCCGCCGCACCAGCGGCTCACCGTGCGCGAGCACCAGATCATGCTGATGCTGCTCAAGGGAACGTCGCCCACCGAGATCGGTGAAGAGATGATGATCAGCGTGAAGACCGTGAGCGCGCATCGCACGCACATCCTGGAAAAGCTCGGCGTTTCCGGCACCGCGGAGCTGGTGCTGTATGCCGTTCGGCAAGGGATCATCCATTGAACATGATGTACAGCGACAGCCTGCACGATCCCTGAACCACGCTCTGCAGGAGGACCGACGATGATCCAAGGCTCATGCCTCTGTGGCGCCGTCCACTGGCGCCTGGACAGCACACCCGACGGGGTGACCGCGTGCATGGATTCGACACCTTCGACGCTCTCCCGAGCGACGGCAAGTGCGTTCGGGATTACTGGTTCCAGGTGGCCGGCCACACTTCGCATCGATCCGAGAGTCCATCCGCGCCTGTCGGACATGGCAGCGTCGCGTACGCTGCCTAGGTGCTGTCCTCAGCGTCTTTCCCGGAGTACGCAATGCCGAAACAAAAAGCCAACGTCGTGGGCGAGGTGACGTATCGTGAGGGGGATGGGATCGAGATGACGATTCCGCTCGGTGCTTGCGAGATCGACCGCACTGCGCTCGATGCCACGCTGACATGGAGCGATGGCACCAGCCACGGTGCTGCGGCCATGCCGCTGAGTGAGCTGGATCGATTCATACAGACTGGTGCGCTCGTCATCCAGTCCTGAAGACCTCGCCGGCCCGCTCGCCTGCATGCCGGCCCGCTATCGCGGGGATTGGAGTTTCCAATTCCGGTCGGCCGGTATTGCAAGAGAATTTCTGTCTCTCATTCCACACAACAGGAGCGTGCAAAATGGGCAGCGACAAGACCGAGACAAAGTGTCCTTTCAACCAGACCACGGGCGCTGGTACAAGCAACCAGGACTGGTGGCCCAAACAACTGCGCGTGGATCTGCTCCACCAGCACTCCAGCAAGTCCGACCCGATGGGCGCGGGCTTCGACTACGCCGAGGCTTTCAGGAGCCTCGACCTCGCAGCCCTCAAGGCCGATCTGGCCGCCTTGATGACCGATTCGCAAGACTGGTGGCCGGCCGACTTCGGCCACTACGGCCCACTCTTCATCCGCATGGCCTGGCACAGCGCCGGCACCTACCGCATCGGTGACGGCCGCGGCGGCGCCGGCCGCGGGCAACAACGCTTCGCGCCGCTGAACAGCTGGCCCGACAACGTGAGCCTGGACAAGGCGCGCCGCCTGCTCTGGCCCATCAAGCAGAAATACGGCCAGAAGATCTCCTGGGCCGACCTGATGATCCTCACCGGCAACGTCGCGCTGGAAACCATGGGGTTCAAGACTTTCGGCTTCGCCGGTGGCCGGCCCGACGTGTGGGAACCCGATCAAGACGTGTACTGGGGCCGGGAACAAAAATGGCTGGGCGGCGATGTGCGCTACTCGCGGGGCTCGCCGGGCGTCGAAGAGGCCGGCGGCGTGCTTGTCAAGGACGACGACAGCCAGGTGCCACACACGCGTGACCTCGAGAACCCGCTGGGCGCTGTGCAGATGGGCCTGATCTACGTCAACCCCGAAGGCCCGGACGGCAACCCCGACCCGATCGCCGCGGCCTACGACATCCGCGACACCTTCGCGCGCATGGCGATGGACGACGAAGAGACGGTGGCGCTGATCGCCGGTGGCCACAGCTTCGGCAAGACCCACGGCGCCGGCCCTTCGTCGAACGTAGCCGAAGAGCCCGAGGCGGCCGGCATCGAGGCCCAGGGCTTCGGCTGGAAGAACAGCTTCGGCACGGGCAAGGGCGGCGACACCATCACCAGCGGCCTCGAGGTCACCTGGACCACGACGCCGACGAAGTGGAGCAACAACTTCTTCGAGAACCTGTTCGGCTTCGAGTGGGAGCTGACGAAAAGCCCCGCCGGCGCGCAGCAGTGGATCGCCAAGGGCGGCGCCGGCGCGGGCAGCATCCCACATGCGCACGACCCTTCGAAGCGCCTGGCGCCGGCCATGTTGACCACCGACCTGGCGCTGCGGCTGGACCCGGCCTACGAAAAGATCTCGCGCCGCTTCCTCGCCAACCCCGACCAGTTCGCCGATGCCTTCGCACGCGCCTGGTTCAAGCTCACCCACCGCGACATGGGCCCGCGCGCCCGCTACCTCGGCCCGGAAGTGCCGGCCGAAGAGCTGATCTGGCAAGACCCGATCCCCGCTGTCGACCATGCGCTGGTCGATGCGCAGGATGTGGCTTCGCTCAAGCAGAAGGTGCTGGCCTCGGGCCTGACGGTTTCGCAACTCGTCTCGACGGCCTGGGCCTCGGCCTCCACCTTCCGTGGCTCTGACATGCGTGGCGGCGCCAACGGCGCGCGCGTTCGCCTGGAGCCGCAAAAGGACTGGGCCGTCAACGAGCCGGCGCAACTCGCGAAGGTGCTGCAGGTGCTGGAAGGCATCCGCAGCGAGTTCAACGGCGCACCTTCCGGCAGCAAGAAGATCTCGCTCGCCGACCTCATCGTGCTGGCCGGCAGCGCGGCGGTGGAGAAGGCGGCCAAGGACGCCGGTCAGGAGGTGACGGTGCCCTTCACCCCGGGCCGTGCGGACGCGTCGCAGGCGCAGACCGATGTGCCATCGTTCGCGCCGCTCGAACCCATCGCCGATGGCTTCCGCAACTACCTGCAGACGCGTTATGGCTTCCCCGCCGAGGCGTTGCTGATCGACAAGGCGCAACTGCTGACGCTGACGGCGCCGGAGATGACAGTGCTGGTGGGCGGCCTGCGCGTGCTGGGTGCCAACGTGGGCCAGGCCAAGCACGGTGTGTTCACGAGCAAGCCGGGCACGCTCAGCAACGACTTCTTCGTCAACCTGCTGGACATGGGCACGGAGTGGAAGCCGGCTGCCGGCGGGCAGAGCGGCTACGAAGGGCGTGACCGCAAGACCGGTGAAGCCAAGTGGACCGGCACCCGCGTCGATCTCGTCTTCGGCTCCAACGCGCACCTGCGCGCCATCGCCGAGGTCTATGCCAGCGTCGACTCGAAGCAGAAGTTCGTGCAGGACTTCGTGGCGGCTTGGGTGAAGGTGATGAACCTGGATCGGTTCGATATCGCCTGAGACCGGGACGCTGCAGGAGCGACCCAGACGGCGCTCCGCAAAGCGCAGATCGCGCCAAGCCAAAGTGGCTGGGCGCGATCTGTTTTGCGTGGTGGTCAGGACGCCGCTGGCGTCCGCGCTGGAGTGAAGCCCTTCGGCGGGTGGGTGCCGTCGGACTTGTGGCGCTTTCTGCCGCTGGCCGTCTTGCGGACTTGTTTCGCAGAAATGGTTCTCTTGCCTACGCGCTTCTTCTTTGCCAGTGCCATGTCTATCCTTTCGAAAAAAGGAGCTGAGGATACATGTGGCGCGGATGCCCAGGCTTCTCTGCCCGTTTTCGAAGGACGCGTCGGTCCTGTCGCGGGTGTCGAGCCTCGAAGCAACAAGGCGCTGCTCGAGGCCTTGGGCGATGGCGCTTGGCATCAACGTGCTGGCGGCGGCTTCGCGTAGCGACCACCCGCATCACGCTGCTTTCAGCACGCCGACGCCGTGGCCTTCGTCGATGCGATCCTGGCGATGCCCGGTGTTCAGTTGGCGTCCTTGGGCACGGAGTGGCCCAAGTTGCGGCAGCTTTGCCTGGACAAGCAACGGTCAAGAAATCGCCATGCCGATGACCGGTCTCAAAATACAGCTGCCATAGGCCGAGCGCCGCTCGAGCGCAACCATTCTCCGAAGCGGTCGATCACAGTCTTGCTGCCCCGATCGACGCCCGATGCCCGCGGTACGTCGGCAGTTCGATCAGCTGGACTGGCGCTGCCGACCCGTAGCGGTCCTGAAGCTGGCCGGATTCGACGTCCCAAGGCAGACGATGTATCGCACCTGTCGATTTGCGTGGGGGCAAAGCCGCCGCGAAGAAGTTGCGGCAAACGACGGGTCATGACTTCAGTCGGTGTGAATGTCGTTGGCTTGGAGCACTGGCTGCCAGTACCGCTGCTCACCGGCGATCCGAGCCGAGAGCATCGATGGCGAACTCGATGCGGGCGTCATGCCGGCCTGCGCGAAGGCAGCCGACAACTCGGGGCGAGCGATTGCCTCCCGCAGCGCCGACGAAGTGGCCTCGACCGTGGCCTTCGACACTCGTCCGGAAGCGAAGAAGGCGAACCATTCCTTGACGACGAGGTCGGGACGCCCCTGCTCGACGAACGACGGGACCTCGGGAAGGTAGGCGCTGCGCGCCGGCCCCGAGGTTGCAAGCACTCGCACGCGCCGGGTGGCGTGGTGTTGTCGAAGCAGGCCTTCAGGGAGCGCGAGCGCGGCAATCCGACCGCCCAACAAGTCGGTCACCGCAGGCGGACCGCCGGAATACGCGACGTGCTGCCATGCGACACCTTCCTCGCGGAACAGCATCGCCTCCAGAAGGTGAGGCAAGGTCCCGGTGCCTGGCGAGCCAACGTTGGCGTCGCCCGGGTGTTTGCGGATCCAGGCGATGAAGTCGGCAAGCGTCGTGACTTCAGTGGGCACCGCCGGGCCTACCCCGAGACCGAGCAACATCTCACTGGCCAGAGACACGGGCTGCAGGTCGACCGCGGGATCGTAAGCAAGCTTGGCGTAGAGATATGGATACACCGTGGCAATGGCGCCTTGTGCCAGCAGCACCGTCGATCCATCCGCCGGGGCAGCTTTCAAGGCGCTGACACTGATCTGCCCCGCAGCGCCGGGCCGGTTGTCGACGACGACACGCTGACCGAGAGAGATGGGCAACTGATCGCCGACGGCGCGGGCGACCAAATCGGGGATGCTGCCGGCAGGCCCGCTGCAGAGTATGTGCATCGGATTGCTGCGGGCCGCATCGGCGCGTCGGTCGAACGACAGGGCGGCCAGGGTTGCGAGCCCTCCCGCCCCGGCGCGCAGAAAGCGCCGCCGCTCAGGCGCGTGTTCCTCGTGGATCGAGTGTTTCATGGCGTCTCATTGGGTCGGCGTCCCGCCGTCAACAGCAGCTCGTTAGGCCCCTCCCACCCTTCCTGCGTGGTGAATGCCATCAGCCGATTCCGCATCTCGCTCCAGGCCGCTTCGGTAGAAGCCGCGTCAAGATGACCGAGGATCTGCAGGATGGGGCTCGCCGAGCTGCGAACGAAGGCGAGGTAGTCGTCGACCGAGGGCAGGTGGAACACCGCATCGAGTGCTGTTGTCGCGACGTCATGGAATCCGGCTGACCTGAAGAGCTCGTCGAGCCGGCCCGGCTGGCCCAGGCTGAGCAGCCCACCGGCAAGGAACGGGTCGCGCGCTGGCAGACCCGCGTGCTTGAGAGCCGTCGACATGAGGATCGTCAAGCACGGATTCTTTTCAGGGCGAGAGAACACCATCGTGCACACGCCACCGCCGGGTCGCAGCGCGCGATGAATCTCGCGCAAGCCCCGCAGCGGGTCGGGGAAGAACATCAACCCGAGTCGACATACCGCCGCATCGAAGGAGGCCTCGCTAACACCCAGATCGCCCAGATCCTCGCCATCGGCCACCCGGGTCTCGACATGGGCGAAGCCGGCACGGGCTGCGTTGTCCCGAGCCAGCGCCACGATCGCCGGCGATAGATCGGTGGCGAGCACGTGGCCGTGTGGACCCACCAGCTCCGCGATGTCAAGGGTCTGGTCGCCCGCCCCGGCTGCGACGTCGAGCACGCGGGAGCCCGCCGTCACCCCGGCCATGCGGCACATGGCATCGGTCGGCTTGCGCAGCCATGCGCGGATGCCTGCCGTGTGGGCGTTCCAGCCCGCAGCGGCCGTGTCCCACTGAATGCGCATACCCGCCTTGAAGGCCTGTCGGTCGGCGATCGATGAGGTGATCGATGAGGTGATTGATGAGTCCATCTCGTCAGCTTAGGCACCGAGGCTTCGCGGCGTAAGGCGCAAAACTGCACGGTAGGGCTGCAATGGCGCATACCCGCACAGCTTCGACGGGGACGATCTCAAGCATCTGCTTGCCGTCGCCCGCCACGGCAGCACGCTGGCGGCCGGCCGTGTGCGCTGGGCGGGTGGTGTCGCGGCGCCCTGCACGCAAACAGGAGGCGATGCGTTACACACACGCGGCAGCCGCTGGGGTCTCGCTGTGCAACGCCGGGGTGACGCGTTTCCACTGCAATCGCCGACGGTAAACCGCACTGCGGCACGCGAAGAGGTTGCCGCCGAGGAACGCCAATCCCAGCGCGGCCAGCGCCGCGCTGCCAGGCTCTGGCACGGGCGACGTGAAGAGGTTGTCGACCACACCCGCCTCCACCGAGTTGGCGGTGTAGCCGGCAGGCAGCGCAAACACCGGCCGGTCGGCGGCAAAACTCAGCGTGTTGCCGAAGTCGCTGAGCGCGCTGGTGACGTAGCCGTCGGAGAAGACCACCCCGGCCCGGGCCGAGGTATTCAGGATCAGCGTCAGGGTGAACGGCGTATTGACGGGCAGCGTCCACACTGGCGTCTGCACGTTGGCGCGGGTGCCGTTGAAGCTGGCCAGCAGGCCGGTCTGCGTCGGCGGGCTGATCAAGCCGTTGTTGTAGTGGAAGTCCCGGGTGCCACTTGCGCCGTTGCTGTCGGCGAACACCGTCAGGGCGACCGTGGACTCGACGTCGGAGGTGTAAATCGGCGAGCTGGAGGTGTAGGGCCCCAGGATTTGCTCACCGGACAGGTGAAAGTTGATGGGCGACTGGACTGTCGTCGAACCCGACGGGCCGGTGATGACGAAGTCGGTGTACGTGACCAGCGCGAAGGCCGTGGCCCCGAAAGCCAGGCCACCCGAATCGCCATTGGCGATGTTGTTGGCGCCAACGTAGGTCGACGCGTGAATGCCGTAAACGTCTACGCCTGAGCCGGCGCGGCCGTGCCAGGATCGGTTCGGCCCGACGTTGTCGTAAAGCACCTGACGGCTTGCACTGATCGGGCCGGACACGCTGTAGCTGTCCAGCACCACGGTGCTCGGCACCTCGAATGTGATACCGCCGCTGATGTCGTAATGCGCTGCGTGGGCGGAAGCCCCCGCAGTGATGGTGGCGATGGCGAACACCACAGCGCCGGCGCCGCGAGCGGTGACTTGGTTCAGACCGATCATTTCTGGCTTCTCCTGGATTCGAATGCTCCCGCATGCCAACCGGCGGTGCGGTCCTGACCACTGAAACGTCGTCGCGGGCGCCAACATGCCATCGGCCCATCCTCCGATCAGGGGATCGAGTTGTCGCAGCTTGGCCCGCGCCGCGTTCACCAGCTCGGGCTCGTCGACCTGGGTGCGCTGCCAGACGGCCAGCGCGAGGTGATTGATGAGTCCATCTCGTCAGCTTAGGCACCGAGGCTTCGCGGCGTAAGGCGCAAAACTGCACAATGGGGCCGCAATGGCGCATACCCCGCACAGCTTCGACTGGGACGATCTCAAGCACCTGCTTGCCGTCGCCCGCTACGGCAGCACGTTGGCGGCCGGCCGTGCGCTGGGCGTCGACCAGTCGACGGTGCAACGGCGCCTCGTCGAGCTCGAGCGGCGCGTCGGGCAAGCGCTGGTGCAGCGCCAGCCGAGCGGGTATCGCCTGACCGAGTTGGGGCAGGCGCTGCTGCCGCACGCCGAGCGCGTCGAGCACGCCGTGGCGGCGTTCGAGCAGCACATCGCGACGGCCGCCGCCGACATCACCGGCGTCATACGCGTGACGTGTCCCGAACCCATCGTCTTTCGGATCACGCAATCGACGTTGCTGGAACGGTTCCGCGCCCTTCATCCGGCGTTGCAGGTGCACTTCGTCATGAGCGACAAATACATCGACCTCACGAAGGGCGAAGCCGACGTGGCCCTTCGTTCAGGCGACACCGATGACGGCGAGCTCGTCGGACGCAAGATCGGCGATTCGATCTGGGCGGTCTACGCCAGCCGGGCGTACATCGAGCGCCACGGCCGGCCGGAGAGGCTCGAAGACTTGGCGCAACACGCGCTGGTCGGGTTCGACGACACCATGGCCAAGCATCGCATCGCCGCGTGGTTGCACAAGGTCGCTCCGAACACCACCCTGGTCGCGCGCAGCAACAGTGTGTTGGGCCTGCTCTACTCGGCCAAAGCGGGGGTCGGCGTGGCGCCCCTGCCCATCGCCCTGGGCGACGCCGAACCGGATCTTGTGCGAGTGATCGAGCCTGTCACGGAACTCACCCGCATCTGGCGCGTGCTGACGACGCCGGAATTGCGACGCACGCCGCGCGTGTCTGCCTTCTTCGACTTCATCGTCAGCGAAGTCGAGACGCTACGCCCGATCATCACAGGCTGACGAGAGCCGCTTTCGTTCTCGACTGCGGACCTTGGCGAAGTACCGCTCATGGCCGAGACTGTGAGTTCGAGGCCGCGCCAGGAAGCTGACTTTGGGTTCGTTGGCCCCGCCGGCCAAGATCAGCTTACAGCGACCCAAGGAAAAACCCGGTCCCGGCCATGAGCGGTAGATCGGTGCTGCGAGCGCATAGCGGTCATTCGGCTGTCGATGCTGACCATCCAAAGCCGGGACTTGCTCGGCGCTAGAGCACCCCACCGACGCCGAAGGCGAGCTTCAGGAGGTAGACCCCGAGCGGCGCGCCGACAGACGCGAACACTCGCCCGACGATTGCCAGGTCGAATGGCCATGTCGATGCATCGAGCACTTGGCGCTCATAGACGCCAAGGATTGCGACGGAGAGATAGGCGTCCTGCACGGCCCTCGCGGTTTCGCCGTCGCGCCCGCGGAAAAGTGCCTCGCGGGCCACGATCAGGTCGCTCCGAACCCTGGCGAGTTCCTTGCACTGTGCCTTTGCCAGCGCCACGTGAACTGTCCACATCGACATGAAGAAGAGCGTCATCGCGACCACGATCAGGCAACCATAAATGATCACACTCTCCATGCTGCGCAAGCTTTGGTAGGACTGAAACAGCAGGCTCAAGCTGATCCCGCCGACAAACACGAGCGAGAGGCTCTGCCCCCATTGCGCGAAAGGCGTCAGCAGATGCCCGTCGAATACTTTCAGTTCGAGCCTCGAACGCGAATATGCGGCGAGCTGTCGTGACCTCATCACGCTGCCGTAGATTGCCGCGCCCAGCAGCGCGAACATCAGCGCGCTCACGGCCTCCGAATACACCCATAGCCAAGCTTCGGCGGCAGGCCCACGGCGAGCGACCGCCAGCCCGGCAATCGTTCCCAACATCACGGCGGCCCATTCGCCGCGGCGGGCTGCCGTCCCCGCCGGGCTGGCGCTTTCAGCGTGCGGTGCCAAGGCTTCCAGCGATTGCATCGCGCGCACCCAACGTCGATGCATGAACGGATGAAGCGCCAAGATGTAGACGAGGATCACCGGGTTGAGGCCGACCATCCAAGGGCTCAAGCCATCGCGTTGCCGAATTCCACCGTCCAGGTATCCAGCCAGCGCGAGCAATACACCCAGCAGCACGGCGATGAAGACGACAAACGCGGTGTAACGTGGGCCGAGGAAGCTGTCCAGCCGCGCCAGAAGCGACTGTCCTTCTCGTGGCATTTGCGCCGTTGCAGGCTCAGGGAAGCTGCCCTGCGATTTCACCTCGATGTCGCGCCATCCCATGCAGGCATCTTAGCTCCCGCCGTCGAGGCGCTTTTGGTTGCGCGTGCGCTCCTGTACGACCGGTCTCTTGAGTGCGACTGACTCTTTCGGGTCGGCAGCCGCGAACCAAAGCGCGCAAGCACCCGCACCGCCCGCCACGCCACAACTGGACCGCAAGTGCGTTGACCTGGTTCTCGGCTCGAACGCACAGCTGCGTGCGATCGCCGAGGCCTACGCCAGCGCCGACTCGCAGAAGAAGTTCGTGCAGAACTTCGTGGCCGCGTGGACCAAGGTGATGAATTTGGACCGGTTCGACATCGTTTGATATCGGGCACCAGACAGCGGTCCCGCGCCGCTGTCTGTTCCGGCCACCGTAACGAAGCCGCGCGCAGGTTCATTGTCGCGGGCGGGTGATCGGCGTACCTTCAGTTCTGGCAGGCCCGGAGCTGGAGACCCGATGCAAACCTCGACACAAATCGATAGCGCGCCACGTGTGTGGAACACGCGTCGCGCCGACAAGGCCAGGCGTCTGGCGCGCGGCGCCACCATCGCCACCGGCCGCGTCGTGCCGACGCGCGACATCGTCGCCTTTCTGGAAGCCATCATCGCGCCGCACGACCGCGTGGTGCTCGAAGGCAACAACCAGAAGCAGGCGGACTTTCTGTCGCGCTCGCTGGTGCAGGTCGACCCCGCCAAGGTCCACGACCTGCACATGATCATTCCGAGCGTGAGTCGGGCCGAGCAGCTCGACCTCTTCGAGCGCGGCATCGCCCGCAAGCTCGACTTCTCGTATGCCGGCGCGCAAAGCCTGCGCATCTCGCAGTTCCTGGCCGATGGCATCCTCGAGATCGGCGCCATCCACACCTACATCGAGCTGTACGGCCGGCTCTATGTGGACCTCACGCCGAACGTGGTGCTGGTCGCCGGCTTCAAGGCCGACCGGGCCGGCAACCTCTACACCGGCGCCAGCACCGAAGACACGCCCGCGCTGGTGGAGGCCGCGGCTTTTCGCGATGGCATCGTGATCGCACAGGTCAACGAGATCGTCGATGACGTGAGTGACCTGCCGCGCGTCGACATTCCCGGCTCGTGGATAGATTTCGTGGTGCAGGCCGACAAGCCGTTTTTCATCGAACCGCTGTTCACCCGCGACCCGCGGCTTGAGAAGCCCGTGCATGTGCTGATGGCGATGATGGCGATCCGCGGCATCTACGAGCGCCACAACGTTCAGTCGCTCAATCACGGCATCGGCTTCAACACCGCGGCCATCGAACTCATCCTGCCGACCTATGGCGAGCAGCTCGGCCTCAAGGGCAAGATCTGCCGGCACTGGACGCTGAACCCGCACCCCTCGCTGATCCCGGCGATCGAGAGCGGCTGGGTCGAGAGCGTGCATTCCTTCGGCGGTGAACTGGGTATGGAGCGCTACGTGGCCGCGCGGCCCGATGTGTTCTTCACCGGGGCCGATGGCTCGATGCGCTCGAACCGCATGCTGTGCCAGTTGGCCGGCCAGTACGCGGTCGATCTCTTCATCGGCTCGACGCTGCAGGTCGATGGCGACGGCCATTCGTCCACCGTCACGCGCGGCAGGCTTTCGGGCTTCGGCGGTGCGCCCAACATGGGCCATCAGCCGGGCGGCCGGCGCCACTCGTCGGACGCGTGGCTCAGCATGCTGCAGACCGATAGCCCGCTGGAGCGCGGCAAGAAGCTGGTGGTGCAGATGGTCGAGACCTTCCAGGCGGGCGGCAAGCCCACCTTCGTCGAATCACTCGATGCGGTTCAGGTCGCGAAGGATTCGGGCATGGCGCTCGCGCCGGTGATGATCTATGGCGACGACGTGACGCATGTGCTCACCGAAGAAGGCATCGCCTACCTCTACAAGGCGAACTCGATGGCGCAGCGCCGGGCGATGATCGCGGCGGTGGCGGGTGTCACGCCGATAGGCCTGCAGCACGACCCGGCGACGACGCAGCAACTGCGCAGCGAAGGCCTGGTGGCGCTGCCCGAAGACCTGGGCGTCGATCGCAGCCAGGCCACGCGTTCGCTGCTCGCGGCCAAGAGCATGGCCGATCTGGTCGAGTGGTCTGGCGGGCTGTACGAGCCGCCGGCACGCTTCAGGAGCTGGTGATGGGCGCGCTTCTTGTCGGTCGCGTGGTCGCTCTCGCATCCGATCTCACCCCCGATCACGCACCGGGCCCCACATCCAGCCGCACACGCGCCCAAGCCCTGGCCGCAGCCGTGGTCACCGCCTTGACCGACGAAGCCTGCCTGTCACCCAAGCCCGGCCTGGTGGACAGCCGCAGCAACGGTGCGCATGCCGATCTCGACTTGCCGCTGATGCTGCGCTCCGCTGCATCGCTCGCGCCTGCTTTCGAGGCCATGGCCAAGGCCGGCGCAGCCGAAGGCGCACCGACGCTCGCCTTGCGCGAAACATTGGGCAGCCTCGGCCGCGAAGCCGAAGCCACGATGATGGCCGCGACCGGCGGCATCAACACCCACCGCGGCGCGATCTGGGCGCTGGGCCTGCTGTTCGCGGCAGCCGCCATCGAACCGGGGCCGGGCAACGCGCGAAATACTGCCGCACTCGCTGGCCAGATCGCCCGCCATGCCGATCGCGGCGCGCCTGCCTTCACCGGCCACAAGGGCGAGCAAGCCTGCCGGACTTTCGCGGTGCGTGGCGCGCGCGGCCAGGCGCAGGCGGGCTTTCCGCATGTGGTCGAACTCGGCCTGCCCGAGCTCGCCCGCAGCCGCGCACGCGGCGATGGTGAAAGCTCCGCGCGCCTCAACGCCTTGCTCGCGATCATGGGCCGGCTCGACGACACCTGCGTGCTGGCGCGCGGCGGCGTGTCGGCGCTGGCGCAGGTTCAGGCCAGCGCGGCGGCGGTGCTCGCGGCAGGTGGGGCAGGTACCTTGGCAGGCAGGCGGCGGCTGCGCAGCTTTGCGGCCGAAGCGGTCGCGCTCGGCGTCTCGCCCGGCGGGGCGGCCGACCTGCTCGCGGCCACCTTGTTTCTGGAGCGCATCGACCCCTTTCACGCGTCGCCAGTGGCGCGGCCAGCTTTGGAGAACCTTCATGGAAAAACATGAATATCGGTACAGCGCAGGCGCCCCGGCGAGTGGCCGCGCGATGGTGGGCGTCGTCGGTTCGGGCGACCTCGAGGTCTTGCTCGAACCCGCGCCCGCCGGCCTCACCACGGTGCGCGTCACCACCTCGGTCGATGGTTACGGCAACGTGTGGCAGGCACAGCTCGACCGCTTGTTTCACGGCGCGGCGGTCGGGCCGAAAGCGCCAGCCGTCGCGCTGGAGATCAACGACTTCGGCGCCACGCCGGGGGTCGTCGGCATGCGCATCGCACAAGCCTTCGGTGCCATCGCCGCGTCCGCAGGAGCGACGCCATGAGCAGCATCGAAGCGCTGCTGGCGCGTGACAGCTTTGTCGAACGCGATGCGCGTGGACGCATCCGCGCGCTGCTCGATGGCGGCCGCTTTCGTGAGCTGATCGACCCCTTCGAGCGCGTCACCTCGCCGTGGCTGGCGCAGCAAGGAGTGGTCACGCAATCGGACGATGGCGTGGTGGTCGCCAAGGGCGACATCGCCGGGCAACCGGCTGTCGTGCTCGCCATCGAAGGCGCCTTCCAGGGCGGCAGCCTGGGCGAAGTGGGCGGCGCCAAGATCGCCGGTGCGCTCGAACTCGCGGCCGACGACAACCGGCGTGGCACGCCCACGCGCGCGGTCATCCTCTTCGAGACCGGCGGCGTGCGTTTGCAGGAAGCCAACCTCGGGCTCGCAGCCATTGCAGAGATCCATTCGGCCATCGTCGATCTGCGGCGATATCAACCGGTGGTCGGCATCATCGCCGGCACGGTGGGCTGCTTCGGTGGCATGTCGATCGCAGCAAGCTTGTGCAGCTACCTCGTGGTCACACGCGAAGCGAGGCTCGGGCTCAACGGCCCGCAGGTGATCGAGCAGGAAGCCGGTATCACCGAATACGACTCGCGCGACCGGCCCTTCATCTGGAGCTTCACCGGCGGCGAACAGCGTGCACGCACCGGGCTGGCCGATGTGTTCGTCGATGATGATTCGGCGGGGCTGCGCGATGCGGTGATCGCGCTCTTCGAGCGCGGTCGGCCTGCTGTCGAACGCAGTGACGCTTATGGCCACTACCTGGACCGCCTGTCGCACTACGACCCGGCGGTGCAAGCCGCGCCGGAAGCGGTGCGGCAGATCTTTGCCAAAGGAGCCGAATGATGAGCAAGGTCGAACCCAGCCGCGGCGCCACCTGGCTCGCCGCCTTGACCGATGGTGCCGTGCCGTTGGCCGACTACCCGCCTTCGGTGCGGGTCGTCGATGCGAAGCTCGCCGATCAGCCCTGCCGCTACATCGCGGTGCTGCCCGATGCACACAACCCCTACCCCCGCGCGCGCACCGGCGAGGTCGGCCTGATCGAAGGCTGGACGCTGGCGCAGTCGGTGCACGAGGCCATCGTGGCCGATCAGGCGGCAGCGATCAAGCGCAGCATCGTCGCCGTGGTCGATGTGAGCAGCCAGGCCTATGGCCGGCGCGAAGAGGCTTTCGGCATCCACGCGGCGCTCGGCGGTGCGGCCGGTGCTTACGCCGAGGCGCGGCTGGCCGGGCACCCTGTCATCGCCTTGATCGTCGGCAAGGCGATGTCGGGCGCCTTCCTCGCGCACGGCTACCAGGCCAACCGCATCATCGCGTTGAACGATTCCGGTGTGATGGTGCATGCCATGGGCAAGGCGGCTGCGGCGCGCGTCACCCTGCGCAGCATCGAAGACCTCGAACGCCTCGCCGCCGATGTGCCGCCGATGGCCTACGACATCGCGAGCTATGCGACGCTCGGCCTGTTGTGGAAGCTGTTGACTGTGGCCGATGCCGACCATCCAGACGAAGCCGATGTGACCGCTGCACGCCGCGTGCTGGTGGCCGCGCTCGACGACATTCGCAGCGATCCGTCGGTCGGTCTGCGCAGCCGGCTCGGCGGCAAGAACCGCGCTGCGTCGTCCCTCGTGCGCGAGAAACTGCGCGCGCAGTGGTGAGCTGGCGTGGGCGCCCTGGCGGTTGCCGCCACTGCCGAGCATCGGCCGCATGACCTGCTGTGGGTGGATGATGCGGCGGCGTTGATCGCTGTCGATGGCATGCCGGCATGGGCCACGGTCGAGTGGCTGTCGGTCGCGCCGGTGGTCGTTCGCCGAGCGCCGATCACGGCGAGTGGTGCGGTGCCGGTTGGCCTGCGAGGCGCCACGCGCAGCGAGCGCTGTGCGGCGCATGTGGCGGCCGACCGAATCGTGCGCGTGATGACGCCCGAGGCCATCGCCCGGCGTGTGGCTTCTCATCCGCTGGTTGGTTCGTCGTCACTGCCTTGCGTTCGTGCGTTGGCGCGCATCGCGCCTCAGTTCGACCGCAGCGCGCTCGCCTGGGGCGTGACCGGCAGCGTCGGCTTCACGCTCGCGAGCGGCTTCGACGTACTGCGCGAAGGCAGTGATCTCGATCTGCTGGTGCGCGCGCCCGATCGCCGTGATGGTGAGGCGTTACGCGCGGTGGCTGCAGTGATTCGTGATGCCCGCTCGTCGGGCGAGGTGCGAGCCGACATGCAAGCCAAGGTGCGACCCGACGGGCCGATCGTCAGGCAGGCCGACGTTCGAATCGACGTTCAGGTGGAAACGCCACGCGGCGCCTTCGCGCTCGAGGAGTGGCTGCGCACCGGCGGCCCGGTGCTGCTGAAGACCGCAGCGGGTCCGATGCTTTGCGAGGACCCCTGGTGACCTCATGCGCACCCTCTTCACCTTCCCCGGCCAGGGCGCGCAGCGTGAGGGCATGCTCCGCGCGCTGCCATCGGTGCCCATCGTCCGCGAGACGCTGACCGAGGCCAGCGACACGCTTGCGCGAGACGTCTCGATGCTCGACACCGCAGCCGCGCTGCGATCATCGACCGCCGTGCAGATCGCGCTGCTGGTGGCCGGTGTCGCGATGAGCCGGCACCTGGTCGATGTGGCCGGGCCGCCGGATGCGGTCGCGGGCCTGTCGATCGGGGCGTATCCCGCGGCGGTGGTCGCCGGTGTGTTGAGCCTTGCCGATGCGCTGCACCTTGTCGAGCGCCGCGCTCGATCGATGGAAGCTGCCTTCCCCAGCGGCTACGGCATGACGGCGATCCTGGGTTTGGAACTCTCGGCCTTGAGCCCGCTGGTCGCCCAGATTCACACGATCGATTCGTCCGTATACATCGCCAACGTCAACGCACCGACACAGCTCGTGATCGCGGGTGAGGCGTCTGCCATGTCGCGAGTCGCAGCGCTCGCGCAAGCCCGTGGCGCGCACGGCATCCGCCCGGTGGCGATCAGCGTGCCATCGCATTGCGAACTGCTCGATGCGCCTGCTGCCGAGCTGGCGAAGGCGGTTGCACAAGTGCCGATGAAGCCACCCCGCCTCCACCTCTTCAGCGCCAGCCTAGGCCGCGAACTGCGCGACCCGGCTCGCATCGCCAACGACCTGGCGCACAACATGGCGCGCCGCGTGCTGTGGCACGACACGACCACGCTCGCCTTCGAACGCGGCGCCCGCCTCTTCATCGAACTGCCGCCGGGCAATGTGCTGACCAAGCTGGCGGCAGTAGCCTTCCCCGAGGCGCGCTGCGTGGCGGCGACGGACACGCGAATCGACACCTTGGCAGCTTTGATGCAGCGCGAACGAGAGGTTCGCGGTTGACGAATTGGCGATGCGTGAGCATGCTTCGACGCGCTGCTCGGCGTGGCCTCTCACCCGGCTCGCACCGAGCCTTCCACCCCGTTCACAGTGAGCCTGTCGAAGTGCGGTTGGAGACTGCAGAGTGGCTTCGACAAGCTCAGCCCGAACGGGGTTTGGTGGTGCGTGCACGGGCTTCGACAAGCTCAGCCTGAACGGATTCGGGGCACGTGAGCAACCGTCAACAGGCTTTGCTCGGTTCCTGTTGAACTTCCACTCCGCTCGCACTGAGCCTGTCGAAGTGCCGGTGGAAAACCGCATCGGCGCGGCATCTGACCACCAGCGCCCCGGAGAAAAATCAACCAACAATCGCCTTCGTCGCAAAGAACAAGACCGACGGCCCCAGCAGGCAACCCAGCCCGGTGTGGAACGTCGCGACCAGCGCCCCATACGGCACCAGCTTGCGATCGGTCGCCGCCAGCCCCGCCGACACACCACTCACCGTGCCCGCCAACCCACCGAACACCATCGCCGAACGCGGCGTGCGCAAGCCCAGGAACTTCGCGGCGATCGGCGTACCGACCATCACCATGATCGCCTTGACGAGGCCTGTCGCGATGCTGAGCGCCATCACGTCGGAACTCGCACCGATGGCCGCACCCGTCACCGGGCCGACGATGTAGGTCACCGCGCCGGCGCCTATCGTCGTCATGCTCACCGCATCCGAATAGCCCATGCTCCAGGCGACCGAGGCGCCCACGATGAAGGGCAGCAGCGTGCCCAGCAACAAGGCCACCACGCCGACCATGCCGGCCTTGCGCGCTTCGGTCGCCTGCACTTCGAAGGCGGTGGCGACGATCGCAAAGTCGCGCAGCATCGCGCCGCCCATCAAGCCGATGCCGCCGAAGAGCGAGAGGTCGGCCAGGCCTTTGTGGCCACCGGTCTGAAGGCCGCCCCAGTACGCGAGTGCCAGGCCGATGACGATGGCGATGGCCGAGCCGTGCACGCGGCCCATGGTCAGGCGCCTGGAGATCTGCATCGAGAGCAACATCACCACGCCCACGACGGCAAATGCGGTCACGAGGCCGTTCTGGGCGGCGGCTTTCTGAAGAATTTCGAGCATGGTGATCACTCCGCTTCGGTCAAGAGAACGTTGTCGTGGGTCAGCGGCGCGCGCGCCTCGGCGGCAGGCTCGCGCTCGGTGCGGTTGATCGCCGCGATCACGCAAGCGCACACCGCCGCGGAGCCGAGTGCCGAAAGCAGCGCAACCGGCCCGCCGCGCAGCGCGGAGACCACGTCTTGCTGCGCCGCCATCGCAACCACGACCGGGATGTACATCGCGCCCCAGTATTCGACGCCGAGTTCGGTGAGCTTGGGCAGGATGTCTTTGCTGGCCATGTAGAGGCGCGCAAAGATCAGCAGCAGCATCGCGATGCCGACACCGCCCACGTTGGTCTTGACGCCGAGCGCCTGGCCCAGAAGGTCGCCGAGGAAGATCCCCAGCAGGTGGCAGGCCGCGAGCAGGGCGGTTCCATAGATGATCATGGCGAGTCTCCAGAGGTGGCCGGTCACCGGCGCGTCGTTCGGGCCGGCCGGCGCACGGGCTTGTGCGCAGGTTCGAATCCCTTGCGAGCGAAGGTAGCCGCGCTGCCGCAGGCGATCAATGAACGGTGAATGCCGACGCTTACGCTCGATGCAACGATCGAGGGTTTACCCGGCAGGTATGGCTCGACAAGCTCAGGCCGAGCTGTCGGGTTCAGGCCCAAGAGCTCGGGCCCGAGCGTTCAAACCCTGGCTGTGCGATGCGCCATGCGGCACACCGAGGCCAGCGTGAGCAGGTTGGGGTCGCGCTCGCGCGTGCGCATGAAGCTCAGGCCGATGGTCTGGCGCATGCGGTAGGGCGACTGCAGCGGGATCAATTGAACCTTGCCCTGGAAAACATCGCGCACACGGCCCGGCAGCAAGGTGCAGCCGACGCCGCCGCTCACCAGGTTCATCAGCGAGAAGATGTCGCCCACCTTCATCACCACCTTGGGGGCGAACTGCGCGACGCGAAAGGCTTCGACGAAACCATCGAAGGTGACGAACCCATCGCTGAGGCTCACGAAGCGTTCGTCGGCGCAGGCGCGCAGGTCGACTGCCTCGAGTTCGGCATAGGCCGAGCCGGCGGGCGCCGCGAAGAAGATGTCGTCCTCGAAGAGCGCGACCGATTCGATGTCGGGTTCGGCCGCAGGGATCGCGGCGAGCATCGCATCGATCTCGCCGCGCTGAAGCTTGGCCACCAGGTCGGCGTTGGAGCCGAGGATCAGCTCGGCCTGCAGCTCGGGCTTGCGCACCTTGAGGTCGATGATGACGCGCGGTACGGTGGCGATGGTCAACGAGTAGAGCGAGCCGATGCGGATAAGGTTCGACGAATAACCGCCGGCCTCCCGCGTGGCCTGGATGCCGTCGCCCATGAGCTTGAGCACATCGCGGGCGAAATCGGCCAGCACTTGCGCGGCATCGGTGGGGATGAGGTTGCGGCCCTCGTGGCGGAAGAGTTGGCAGCGGATGCCGTCTTCCAGCGAATGCAGCGCGCGGTGCACGCTGACCGTGCTCACATCGAGCAGCTCCGCTGCGCGCGTGAGGTTCCCGGCTTTCATGTAGGCCAGGAACACTTCGAGCTTGCGGAAGGTGATCTCCTCGCTGATTCGGTCCTGCACGCTGAACCTCCTGATGAACCCTCCGGATGGGCGCTACCAGATGATGGTAGCGCCCGATGCGGGTTCGAATCAGGCCGCTGCGTCCTTCAGCTTCTTCAGCGCCCGCGTCTTGACCTTCACCGAAGCCGGCTTGGCCGCGAACATGCGCTCGACGCCGGTGAACGGGTCCTTGCCCATGCGCTTCTTCTTGGCCGGCACTTGTTGTGCGGTGATCTTCAGCAGGCCGGGCAGCGTGAATTCGCCCAGGCCCTTCTTGTGCACCGAAGCCAGCACGGT
>JAMFRW010000014.1 GCA_026224975.1 Rhodoferax sp.
GAACTCTGGCGCTTCACCCACATCGACTACGAGCGCGAGATGGCGCTGATCGCGACGGCCTGCATCGACGGCCGCGAGCAGCAACTGGCCGTGGCGCGCTATGTGCGCAACGAAGAAGACACGGAAGCCGCCTTCGCGATCGTCGTGGGCGACGCATGGCAAGGCACCGGCCTCGGCACCCGCCTGATGCGCAACCTGATCACCGCCGCCAAAGCCGCCGGCGTGCGGCGCCTGGCCGATGTGACCCTCTCGACCAACGAAGGCATGCGCGCCCTGTCCCGCAAGTTCGGCTTCACCATCAAGCGCGACCCGCGCGACGCGACGATCACGCGGTTGACGCTGGATCTTTGATCAGAGCGCCTCGCAACTCTCGAGCAGTGCTTCGCGCGAGGCTTCGAGGAAGGCGAGCTGGTCTTCGGGTTGCTCGAGCACGCGGGCGGCGGTGAGGGTGCCGATCAGCGTGGTGCAGATCATCGTGGCGCGGGCGCGTTTGGCTTCTGGCGTGTCACCGGGCACGAAGCGGGCGAAGTTCTCGACCATCGAACGCAGGCCTTCGCCCATGGCATGGCGCGGGGCGCTGCCGCCGCTGCGGCTCACTTCCTGGGCGAGCGTGGCGATGGGGCAGCCGCGCCAAGGCATTTCGATGTGCTCGCGGCTCAGGTAGCTTTCGATCAGCGCGCGCAGTGGCGAGGATGCGCCGGCTTCTGCCGCTTCCACTCGCCGGCCGGTGGCGCGGCGCGAGGTGTCGAAGCCGAAGCGCAAGGCCTCGGCGACCATGTCGTCCTTGGAGGCGAAGTGGGCATAGAACGCGCCGTGCGTGAGGCCGGCGTCTTTCATCACCGTCGCGATCGAGACACCGTCGATGCCATCACGGCGCAGCAGACGCGCGGCCGACGCGACGATCTTGTCGCGGGACTTGTCCTTGTGGTCGGGGCTGTAGCGCATGGGGCGAGTGGCGTTGCGGTGATTGCGAAGTACGCGGTTCGATGTCGGTCATCATACTGCGCACATTGCTCTTGCCAGCGTCGCAATCTCCGATACCCGCGAAGGCATTCACGATGAGCGATATGCTGATGGCACCCAAACCTGCAGCCCCGGCTGGAAAGGCAAGACCCATGAGCGACAAATCCATCCTCGACCACATCGGCGCCCTGATCGAAGAAGAGCACAAACTGCAAGCCGCCGGCGCGACCACGCCCGATGCCCATGCGCGCATCCGCCACGTGGAAGAACAGCTCGACCAGGCCTGGGATCTTCTGCGCCAGCGCCGCGCCAAGCGCGAGTTCGGCCAGGACCCGGCGACGGCGCACACACGCGACCCGAAGACGGTCGAAGGCTACATCGGCTGACCGTCATGGCAACGCGCGGATTCACCGGCCGCCGACCCGGCGCCGACGCCGCCAGGCGGCTGCCGCCCGGCCAGCACGAAACGCTGGACTTTCCGGTGCTGGCCAAGGGGCCGACGCCGCATGTCGACCCGGCCAACTGGCGCTTCAGCATCCACCACGGCCCGCGGCCGGTCGCAAGCTGGAGCAAGGCGGAATTCGACGCCCTGCCCCGCACGACCTGGCGTGGCGACATCCATTGCGTGACCACCTGGTCGAAGTTCGGCACCGTCTGGGAAGGCGTCAGCATCGACGATTTGCTGGGCGCAGCCGGCATCGCCGCGCCCACGCCCTACCTGCTCGCGCAATCGTTCGACGACTACGACACCAACGTGCCGGTGAGCGAACTGCTCGGCGGCAAGGCGATGGTCGCGACGCACTTCGACGGCTTGCCGCTTGCGCCGGAGCATGGCGGGCCGGCGCGGCTGCTGGTGCCACACCTGTACTTCTGGAAGAGCGCCAAGTGGATCAAGGGGCTGCGCTTCACCGCCAAGGACGAAGCCGGTTTCTGGGAGCTGCGCGGCTATCACATGTTCGGCGACCCGTGGCGCGAGCAGCGCTACTCGGACGATTGAGCGGCGCTCCACCCGCCACCGCGTGGCGCGAGGCGATCATCGAACGCATCGTGCCGCGCACGGCGCGCATCAGCAGCTTCTACCTTCGGGTGCCGTGGCCCGGGCATGTGGCGGGGCAACATGTGGATGTGCGCCTCACAGCGCCGGATGGTTACCAGGCGCAGCGCAGTTATTCGGTCGCCTCGGCGTCGGGTGCATCGCCGGCCGAGCCATCTGCTGCTGCGACTGACCAAGCCTCGATCGAGTTGATCATCGATCGGCTGGACGATGGCGAAGTCTCTCCGTTCTTTCACGACGTGGCGCAACTCGGCGATGCGATCGAGTTGCGCGGCCCGTTGGGCGGGCATTTCGTCTGGCGGCCGGCCGATGGTGGCCCGCTTCTGTTGATCGCCGGCGGCTCGGGCATCGTGCCCCTGATGGCGATGGTGCGCGACTGGGCTGCCATGCCGCCAGCGACGGCATCACCCGCGCTGCTGATCTGCTCGGCGCGAACCTGGGAAGACATCGTGTGCCCCGACGAGTGGACGGCGCTGCAAGCGGCGCGGCCTGACTTCGGCTTTATCGCCGCCACGACACGCGGCAGCCAACATCGCGACACCGACATCACCCGCCGACTGGACGCCACGCTGCTGCGCAACATCCTCACCGGCTGGGGCCACACACCGCGCCACGCCTACATCTGCGGCTCGAACGCCTTCGTCGAAAGCGTGGCCGGCGGCCTCACGGCGGCCGGGCTGCGGCCCGAAATCATCCGGACCGAGCGATACGGCGGTTGAGCGTTGGCTCGAACCGCCACCAAAGGCTTTACTCCCGCGAAGCCTTCTTGCGATCGTGCTCTTTCAAGTGGCGCTTGCGGATGCGGATCGACTTGGGCGTGATCTCGACCAGTTCGTCGTCGGCGATGAATTCCACCGCGTATTCGAGCGTGAGGATGATCGGAGGCGTGATCTTGATCGCGTCTTCCTTGCCCGACACGCGGAAGTTGGTGAGCTGCTTGCCGCGCACCGCGTTCACCACGAGGTCGTTGTCACGGCTGTGGATGCCGATGATCATGCCTTCGTACAAGGGGTCGCCCGCCTTCACGAACATGCGGCCGCGGTCGTCGAGCTTGCCGAGCGAATAGGTCACCGCTTCGCCGTCGTCCTGGCTGATCAGAACACCGTTCTTGCGGCCTTCGATTTCGCCCTTGTAGGCTTCGTAGCTGTCGAAGATGTTGCTGATGAGGCCGGTGCCGCGCGTCAAGTTCATGAACTCGTTCGAGAAGCCGATCAGGCCCCGCGCCGGGATCTTGTATTCCAGGCGAACGCGGCCCATGCCGTCCGGTTCCATGTTGACAAGCTCGGCGCGGCGCTCGCCGAGTGCCTGCATCACCGCACCCTGGTGCTGGTCTTCCACGTCGGCCGTGACCTGTTCGATCGGCTCGTGGCGCACGCCATCGACCTCATGGAACACCACGCGCGGCTTCGAGACGGCCAGCTCGTAGCCCTCGCGGCGCATGGTTTCCAGCAGGATGGTCAAGTGCAGTTCGCCGCGGCCCATCACTTCGAAGATGCCGTCTTCGTCGGTGTCGCTCACCTTCAGCGCCACGTTCGATTGCAGCTCGCGGTCGAGGCGGTCTCGGATCTGGCGGCTCGTCACGAACTTGCCTTCACGGCCGGCCAGCGGCGAGTTGTTGACGCAGAAGTTCATGGTCAGCGTCGGCTCATCGACCTTCAACATCGGCAGAACCTGCGGGTTCTCGATGTCGGTCAGGGTCACGCCGATGCCGATGCCTTCGATGCCGTTGATCAGCACGATGTCGCCCGGGCCGGCTTCGGTCGCCTGCATGCGCTCCAGGCCTTCGAACTTCAGCACCTGGTTGACGCGGCCCTTGATCGGCGTGCTGTCGGGGCCGCTGTAGATCGCGACTTCCTGCATCGGCTTCAGGGTGCCCTGGTTGATCCGGCCGATGCCGATGCGGCCCACATAGCTCGAGTAGTCGAGCGAGCAGATCTGCAGTTGCAGCGGGTCGCTCGGCGAGCCTTCGTGGGCCGGCACGTGTTCGAGCATGGCGTCGAACATCGGCGCCAGATCGGTGCCGATTTCGCCTTCTTTCAGCGTCGCCCAGCCGTTCAGGCCCGAGGCGTAGATCACAGGGAAGTCGAGCTGCGATTCGGTCGCGCCGAGCTTGTCGAACAGGTCGAAGGTCGCGTTGATCACGTAGTCGGGGCGCGCGCCGGGGCGGTCGACCTTGTTGACGACGACGATGGGGCGCAGGCCGAGGGCGAGCGCCTTCTTCGTGACGAAGCGGGTCTGCGGCATCGGGCCTTCGACCGCATCGACCA
>JAMFRW010000015.1 GCA_026224975.1 Rhodoferax sp.
AAACTCTTTCCCTAAAAAAAGCACATACTATAACATCACGTAGGAGACTCCGTTGGGGGCGGGTGCGCAGCGAGACCGGGTGCCGGCCCTTGCGGCCAGCTTTTTCGAACCTCGGCGTTATCGCGTAACGCCGGGAAAAGACATTTGGCAGGGGAAGAAGGATTCGAACCTTCGCATGTCTGAATCAAAATCCGATGCCTTAACCAACTTGGCGACTCCCCTACACAGGTCCACAGCCCGGACAGGCTGCAAACCCTCAACTCTCGCACCGCGAACCTTGCAGGTTGCGATGCTGTCAATCCGAAGCCCAACCGACCAGCGGGTGGGCTTGCAGACTGCGGCACATTTTGCCGACCCATCCTGGCGGCAGATCTTGGAAGATTGCTGCTGCGCCGGGGCGGCCGCTTGCGCCCGAAACTTCGTTCTTCACTCTTGCAAACACCGCGCTGCCCGATCCGGTCATCCGGCTGTTGCCGAAAGCAGATTCCAGAACCGCCACTGCCTGGGCCACTTCGCCACACACTGCCATCGCTGGCGGCTGTAGATCGTTGCGGCCAAAACCGTGTTGGCTGAAATCCTGGAGGCGCTGCGAAACGTCTGCAAGAAAGCCCGCGACTATAGCAGGTTTGGTGTCGCGTACCAGCAGCGGGCTCGCGAAAATGGCCTGTGTTGCGATGCTGGCTGCGGGTTTCAAGACAGCGAGCGATTGCGGAGCGACGGCCACGAGCGTCAGCTTTTCGCCGATGCCTTCGACAAAAGCGTTGCGCCCGCCGATGAAAAACGGCACGTCGGCGCCGAGTTTCAGGCCGATCTCCGCCAGCCTGGCGCGAGGCCAGTTCAGGCCCCAGAGGCGGTTCAGGGCCAGCAGTGTGGAGGCGGCATCCGAGCTGCCCCCGCCCATTCCGGCGCCCCAGGGCACGAGCTTGTCGATGGAGATGTCGGCGCCCAGCGTGGTGCCGCTCTCGGTTTGCAGCGCGCGCGCCGCCCGCAGGCAGAGGTCATCGGCCGGCAGTTCAGGCCCCAGGTCGTGGCGCGCGAGCCGGCCGTCGCTGCGCCGCTCGAAGTGCAGACGGTCGCACCAGTCGATCAGCACGAAGATCGATTCGAGGAGGTGATAACCATCCGCGCGGCGGCCGATGATGTGCAGGAAGAGGTTGAGCTTGGCCGGCGCAGCCACGTCGTACAGGGATCGCATCACGGCAATGCTCAGGGGCGATCGACTTTGGCGCGCACGGTCACGACCGGCGCCTGCTCGCGACGCGCGTCGATCCAGGCTTCGTCGAAGCGCGCGAGGCTCACCGACCAGCCGAGCTGCTCGAAGCCCGGTTCGGCCGGCGGCACCGTCGCACTGCTGGCCGCGCCGGGCCACGGGCGCCCACGCAGCCAGTCGAAAAGCGCGGCGACGGGCAGGCTTTCGCCGAGGACTTCCCGCGTGAGTGCATCGAGGTCGTCGAACCTGGTTTCGCCTTGCGGCGTGGCGAGTACCACGTCACCCGGCGCCCAGCGCGCTTGGGCCAGCACGCTGCCCAGCGGCGTGGAGAGGTTCAGGCGCCCGCGTTGTGCATCGCCCTGCAACTCGAACGCGGCGCTGACCGAGCGCGCGGGCTCGCTGCCGGCCGCATCGACCTTGACCGAGAGGCGACCCGAGAGCGTTTCGTTGAAATCAGCGACGTTGCCGCGCGGCACCGAAGCGCAGCCGACGAGTGCCGCGCAGAGAATTCCGGCGGCAAACCTCCCCACACCCGTCACAGATCGACCCGCAATCGCGCCAGCGTTTCGCGCAGCACGTCATTCGCCGAATCGCGCGCGCGGGCTTCGCGCCAGACGCGTTTGGCTTCGTCGGTCTGGCCGCTGACCCAGAGCACTTCGCCCAGGTGCGCGGCAATCTCCACATCGGGCCGCGACTGGTACGCACCGCGCAGCAGCCGGAGCGCTTCGTCCTTGTTGCCGAGCCGGTATTCGACCCAGCCCAGGCTGTCGGTGATGAAGGGCTCGCCGGGGCTCAGGTCGAGTGCCTTCTTGATCAGCGTGCGCGCTTCCGGCAGCCGCATGTTGCGTTCGGCCAGCGAATAACCGAGCGCGTTGTAGGCGTGCTGGTGGTCGGGCTTGAGCGCGATCACGCGGCGCAGCAGGCGCTCCATGTCGTCGAGCTTGTTCAGCTTCTCGGCCATCATCGATTGCTCCTACAGCAGATCGACGTCGTCGGCGAACTTCTCGTTGGCTTGCCCGAGCACGGTGTAGGCGTCCTGCCACTGCTTGGCGTCTCGCAGCAATTGCGCCTCGGCGAGCAGCTTGCCGCGTGCGTCGGCCGGCGTTTTTTCGGGCAGCTTCTGGATCATCGCGCGGGCTTCGGCGAGCTTGCCCTGGCGCGCCAGCAGCGAGGCGCGGCGCACCTGCACATCGAGCGCGCGCTGCGGGTTGTCGATCTTGGCGAGCCAGGCTTCGGCGGCGGGGAAGTCGCGCTGCTGCTCTGCGGCTTGCGAGAGCAGCAGCCAGGCTTGCGTGAGCGCCTGGTCGGGCGAATCGGCGGCATCGGCGCCGGCGGGCGCTGCATCGTCGTCATCGCTGTCGGCCGGGGCGGCGGCGGGCGCTTCGGCAGCAGCCGGCTTCGCCTTGGCGGCCACGCCCTCGGCCTGCACCAGCGCCACATACTTCTTGAGTGCCACGGTCGCTTCGGCCGGATGCTTCAGTTCCAACTGCAGCGCGCCGAGCGTGAGCCACGGCTGCGCCAGGTTGGGCTGCGCGGTGGTCAGGGTTTCGAGCTGCGTGTTGGCGTCGGCATAGCGTTGCGAGGCGGCCAGGGTGCGCACGTAGAGCAGGCGCACGCCGTTGCTGTCGGGCTTGGCCTTGAGGTGACCGAGCACGATGGCTTCGGCCGGTGCCACGCCGGTCAGCAGTTCGAGCGCGAGCACGGCCGGCGCTTCGGAGGCCGGGTCGAGGTCATAGGCGCGCTGGGCCTGGTCGAGTGCCTTGGCAGTGTCGCCGCTGGCCAGCCAGCCGCGGCCGATGGTGGCGCGGGCGAATGCGCGTGTTTCGGGCTGCGCGGTGTAGGGCTGCACGGCGGTTTCGATCGCGGCGGCTGCGGCCGCGCGGTCGGTGGCGCGGGCGAAGAAGCGAGGCAGCGTCATGATCAGCGCGGGGCGATCGACCGGACTCGCGACTTTGAGCAGCGAGCCCATCGGTTCGGCGGTTTCGCCGCTGCGGTTCAGTGCCACGAGCAACTGGATCTCGTAGCGGTGCGCGTCCAGCGATTCCGGTAGCGTCTGGCGCCAAGCCTTGACGGCTACCAGCGCCTGGTCTCCGGCACGGGCTTGCAAGGCAATGTCGACGCTGCGGCGAAAGAGCTGATCGTCCTTGGTGCGGCGCGCGGCGTCCAGCATCACCTGGTAAGCGGTGCCGGCCTCGCCGGAGCGAAGCTCCATTTCACCGATCAGCAACTGGTAGAACAGCGGCGCGTCGAGGTTGGAGTTTTGCACCGGCGACGTGGCCGGTGCTGCCGCTTGCGCGCCCACGTGGGCCAGCGCCATCGATGCCAACAGGGCGGCCAGCAGGCGCGTGCGCCCGAAACGGAAGGGAAGGTCTGGCATCGACGAACTCCTGATGGAACCAGTCATTTTAGGACCGGGGGGTTTTTGGCGCGGGCTTTCGAATCCGGGGTGCGACCCGGCTGCGTCGCGATAATTCCGTGCATGCCCGAACTTCCCGAAGTCGAAACCACGCGCCAGAGCTTTGCCGAACGCATCCGCGGGGCGCGCATCACTGCCGTTCGCCTGGGAAAACCGCTGCGCTGGCCGCTGGGAGTGGAGCCGCAGGCGCTGGTTTCGCAGCACGTGGGCGAGGTCACGCGGCGAGGTAAATATCTGTGGCTGGCCCTCGAAACCGCCGGCGCAGCCGATGGCGGCCTGCTGATGCACCTCGGCATGTCGGGTTCGCTGGCGTTCGACCTGGCCGGCTCCGAGCCCGGCCCGCACGATCACTTCGACCTCGTCACCGGCCGCGGCACGCTGCGGCTGACCGACCCGCGGCGCTTCGGCGCGGTCGTGTGGTCGCCCTCGGCCGAATCCGGCATGGCAGCCAAGCTGCTCGCGAGCCTGGGGCTGGAGCCCTTCGACCCCGCGTTCAACGGCAAGCACCTGCATGACGCGCTACGCGGCCGCCGCGTGGCGATCAAGCAGGCGCTGCTGGGCGGCGCGATCGTGGTCGGCGCGGGCAACATCTATGCATGCGAGGCGCTTTTCGAGGCGCAGATCGACCCACGCACCCGCAGCGACCGCCTCAGCCTGCCGCGTTGCGAGCGACTGGCCGCGGCGGTGCGCAGCACGCTGGCGGCGGCGCTCGAACTCGGCGGGTCGACGCTGCGCAACTTCAAGGACGCGCACGGCATGGCCGGGCAATTCCAGTTGCAGGCGCGCGTTTATGGCCGCGAAGGGCTGCCGTGCGTGCGCTGCGATGGCACGGTGCGCCGCATCGTGCAGGGCCAGCGCGCCACGTTTTTCTGCCCTGGCTGCCAACGCCGCTGATTTCGCAGAAGCGCCCGCCGATACGCTCGGCGCCGGGTTGTCTACAGCCGTCGGCCCACGCCAGCCGCCGCCGATCGGCAGTAGTTGGCGCCATCCCCGTGACTGAGGGGGTGCGCCAAGGCGCGGAATGGGGGCTTGGGCTACCATGAGTTTTCGCGCTTCTCAATCATTTTTTGTGCCTTCTTCGAAGGCGAGTCCGCTTTCATGACGCCTTCGTTTGCCATCAGCCTGGACGCCCTGAGCGCTTGGCGCGCCGCGCTCAGCCGCCGGCTCGACGAACTCACGCGCTTCCTGACGGAGCACGAACTGGCCGACGTGGCCTCGGCCGCGCAGCTCGCCACGCTGCGCGAGCGCCTGGGCAGCGAAAAGCTCATCGTCGCCTTCGTGGCCGAGTTTTCACGCGGCAAATCGGAGCTGATCAACGCCATCTTCTTCGCCGACACTGGCCGGCGCGTGCTGCCCGCCACGCCCGGCCGCACGACGATGTGCCCGGTCGAACTGGCCTGGGACCGGGACGATCCGCCCGAGTTGCGCCTGCTGCCGATCCAGACGCGGCTCGAAGGTCTCTCGCTCGGCGAACTGCGCCCGCAACTGCGCGCCTGGACCGCGATCAAGCTTCATCCCGACGACCCGGATCAGCTCGCCGAGACGCTGAAGGAAGTCACCCGAACGCAGTTCGTCAGCCTGGCGGAGGCGCGCGCGCTCGGCTTCTGGCACGACGCCTACCCCGACGACAACCCGCCGATGGACGACGACGGCCGCGTCGAAGTGCCGGCCTGGCGCCATGCGCTGATCAACTACCCGCACCCTTTGCTGCGCCAAGGCTTGGTCGTGCTCGACACGCCGGGGCTGAACGCCATCGGCGCCGAACCCGAACTCACGCTGAGCCTGCTGCCGAGCGCGCACGCCACCGTCTTCATCCTGGGCGCCGACACCGGCGTGACCAAGTCTGATCTGGCGATCTGGCGCGACCACCTGAGCACCAGCGCGCCGGCGCGCTTCGTGGTGCTCAACAAGATCGATGCGCTGCTCGACCCGCTCGCGACTGTCGAGCAGGTCAACGCGCAGATCGAATCGCAATGCCGCGAAACCGCGCGCACGCTGGGCGTGCCGCTGGACCGTGTGTTCCCGCTTTCGGCGCGGCAGGCGCTGGCCGCGCGCGTCGAAGGCAACGACCTCGCCGCGCTGCAAAGCCGCTTGCCAGTGCTGGAAGCGGCGCTCGGCGCGCAACTGCTGCCGCAGCGCAGCCAGGTGCTGGAGCAGGTGGTGCTCGACGGCGCGCGCCAGATCGAAACGCAGGTGGCGCGCCGGCTCGGCGACACGCGCCGCCACCTGGCCGAACAGATGCTCGAACTGCGCGGCCTGCGTGGAAAGAACAGCGGCAAGCTGCGCACGATGCTGCAGCGGGTCGATGTCGAAACCAGCGACTTCGAACAATGCACCGCGCGCCTGCAGGCGCTGCGCATGGTGCACGGCCGCATGCTCAAAGAAGCGCTGGCCGATGTCGCCTCCGACCGGCTGCGCGAAGAGATCGCGCGCATGCAGGCGGAGATGAGCGCATCGCTGCTGCACCTGGGCGCGCGCAAGGCCTTCGTGGCGCTGTGCGTGCGGCTGCGGGCGATGCTGGCGCAGGCGCAGCAGCGCAGCGCCGAGATCCGCGACATGCTGGGCGCCACTTTCACCCAGCTCAACGCCGAGTTCGGCTTCAGCCTCGCGCTGCCCAAGCCGCCCGATCTAGACCGTGCCACGCAGGAGCTGGCGGGCATCGAAACCAGCTATGTGCAATACCTCGGCCTCACGCAGGCGCTGCGCCTCTCGCAGCCGAAGTTCATGGAGCAGTTCCGGCGCATGCTGGCCTCCAAGCTGCGCGTGGTGTTCGAAGGCGTCGGCAGCGACATCGATCTGTGGAGCAAATCGACCTCCGGCCAGATCGACACGCAACTGCGAGAACGCCGCCGCAACTTCACCCGCCGCCGCGAATCGCTGGAGCGCATTCAATCGGCCGCGAGCGAACTGGAGCTGCGCATCCTCGAGATCGAAGCCCAGGACCAGCGCCTGCAGAAATTCCTGGGCCGCGCGCGCGAGCTGATCGAGGCCTTGCGTGAAGACACTTGCGCCGGCCCGCTCGCAGCGAGTGCGGCGGAGTCGCGAGCCGGCAGTGCCGGGCCGGTGCTCGTCGATGCGCCGCAGCCGGTGGTGCGCTTGCAGGCGCGTGCCTGAGGTGGCGGCTGCAAAACCGATCGCGAAGCCCGTCGATTCTTCCCGAGCGGATTTTTCTGCCCAACTGATCGCCTGGCAGCGCAGCCACGGGCGCCACACGCTGCCGTGGCAGAACACCCGCGACCCGTATCGCGTGTGGCTTTCCGAGATCATGTTGCAGCAGACGCAGGTGGCCACGGTGCTGGGCTACTACGAGCGTTTTCTGGCGCGCTTTCCCGATGTGCGCGCGCTGGCCGCGGCCACGCTGGACGATGTGTTCGCGCTCTGGAGCGGCCTGGGCTACTACAGCCGCGCGCGCAACCTGCACGCTTGCGCGCGGCGCGTCGTCGCCGATCACGGCGGTGCGTTCCCCTCGACCAGCGAAGCGTTGATGACGCTACCCGGCATCGGCCGGTCGACCTCGGCGGCCATTGCGGCCTTCTGCTTCGGCGAGCGCGTGGCGATCCTCGACGGCAACGTCAAGCGTGTGCTCACGCGCGTACTGGCCTTCGAAGGTGACCTGGCCGAAGGCGCGCAGGAGCGTGCGCTCTGGGCTGCAGCCACGGAGCTGCTGCCTCACAAAGGGATCGAGCCTTACACCCAGGGCTTGATGGACCTGGGCGCGACCGTCTGCCTCGCGCGCTCGCCCTCGTGCCTGCTGTGCCCTGTGCAAAGCCATTGCGCCGCAGCCAGTGCCGGCTCACAGGAGCGCTATCCGATCAAGACGCGCAAGCTCAAGCGCAGCGCGCGCGAGCACGTGTGGCTGTGGCTCATCTGGCAAGGCCGCGTGTGGCTGATCCAGCGGCCCGACAAGGGCGTGTGGGCTGGCCTGTGGAGCCTGCCGGAATTCGCGTCCACCCTCGCGTTCGACGAGGCCAGCAGCGTCTGGCCGGGCAGCGGTGATGCGTTGCCGAGTTTCACGCATGTGCTCACGCACCTGGATTGGACGCTGCATCCCGTGCGCTGGAATCTGCCGGCGCGAACGACGCAGGCGCAGATCGATCGGCTGGTGGCGGCCTGGCCGACGGGGCGATGGTTCGACCAGAACGAAGCGCTGGCCGCAGGCCTGCCGGCGCCGTTGCGCAAGCTCCTGCTCGGCTCGCCCGGCTGAGGGGCTTTTACGCGACCACGCCCTTGCTGCGCAAGAAGTCGTCCACCAGTTCCAGCCGCAGCATCGGTTCGGGCATCTGCATCAGCTGCTGCTTGGCCGATTCGGGCAGCGGCAGGATCTCGCACCAGCGGTTGGCGACCCAGCTCGCGTCGTGGTAGCGATAGGGTTCGAGGAAGGGATACGCCTTCTGCTCGGCCAGTGATTCGATTGCCATCGCGAGGCCTTGCACCGCGCCCTGCAGCGTATCGCCGGGTGTTTCGACCGGGTCGTCGACAACCGGTTCGGTCTGCGCGAGCCAGAGGCCATCGGCCTGTTGCCGGCTCGCGATCACCTTGAAGCGACTGGTGCCGCGGCAACGCGCCTGCAGGATGCCGGGCTGGTGGCTGTCGACATCGAGCAACTCGGCCAGCGTGCCGATGGCTTCGAACTGCACCGCATCGCCGATGCCGCGTCGTACTTCGCTGCCGCTCAGCAGCGAGACCACGCCGAAGGGCCGCCGTTCGCGCAGGCAGGTGCCGATCAAATCGAGGTAGCGCACCTCGAACACCTTGAGCTGCAACAAGCCGCCCGGGAACAGCACCGATTGCAGCGGGAACAGCGCAAGCTCGGGCGACGAGATGTCAGGCATGGTCGTTTGTTGCCGCCGCGGTGCTGTCGCCGCTCAATCCCGCGCGTCGAGCTCGCGGTGCCGCACCAGCGTGCCGGCGCGCGCCGCAAAATGCTGCGCCAGCGTTTCGACGAAGTACACCGAGCGGTGCTGCCCGCCGGTGCAGCCGATCGCGACCGTCAGGTAACTGCGCTGATCGTCTTCGAAGGCCGGCAGCCAGCGCACAAGAAAGGCTTCGATCTGGGCGAGCATTTCCGAGACTTCGGGCTGCGCACGCAGGTAGGTTGCGACAGGCTCGTCGCGCCCGGTCAAGGGCCGCAGCTCGCGCACGTAATGCGGGTTGGGCAGCACGCGCACATCGAACACGTAATCGGCATCGAGCGGCACGCCGTGCTTGAAGGCAAAGCTCTCGAAGACGAGCGTGAGCCGGTTGCCGGCATCTCGCACCATCTCGCGCATCCAGATGCGCAGTTGCGCCGGGCGGAGCTGGCTGGTGTCGAGCACGGTCGAGACTTCGCGCAACTCGCCGAGCAGTTCGCGTTCGAGTTCGATCGCATCCACCAGCGCGCGGCGGCCATCGTTCGTCTGGTCCTCCTTGCGGCGGTTGCGCGTGGTGGCGGGCTTGACTTCCGAGAGCGGATGCGGGCGCCGCGTTTCCGAGAAGCGCCGCACCAGCGCATCGGTGCTGGCATCCAGAAACACCGCCTGCACCGAGACGCCTTCGCTGCGCAACTGCTTGAGCAGCGGCAGCAAATGCGGCAGCGAGCCGGCGCTGCGCACGTCGACCGCGATGGCCACTCGGTGGTCGAGGTGGTCGTGGTCCAGCCGCAAAAAATCGCGCAGCAATTCGGGCGGCAGGTTGTCGACGCAGAAGAAGCCAGCGTCTTCGAGCGCGTGCAGCGCCACAGATTTGCCGGAACCCGAGATGCCGGTGACGAGCACGACCTGGCGTGCAGAGGTCGCGATGGCCGGCGGCGGCGGGGGAGGAATGTCGCCGAAGGCGGTGTCGCCGTCGGTCAAGGGGGAATGTCGGCTCATGATCGCCTCGCCTTGCGCAAGGGGCGTGCCTGCGCGGTGGAATCCGCTTTGGGACCAGCAGGCGGCGCCGGCTGCGCACCCACTTCCAGCATCTCCTGGGCATGCGCCAGGCTGGTGCCCGAGAGCCGTTCGCCGCCCAGCATGCGGGCGATTTCGCCGACGCGCGCTTCGCCGGTCACGGCGGCAATGTTGCTGTGCGTGACGTTGTCGCGCGAGAGTTTCGAGACCACGAAGTGATGGTCGGCGCAGGCCGCGACTTGCGGCAAGTGCGTGACGGCCAGCACTTGCCGATCGCGGCCGAGCTGCTTCATCAGCCGGCCCACCGTTTCGGCCACCGCGCCGCCAACGCCGGCATCGATCTCGTCGAAGATCAGCGTGCCGGCGACTGCCGCATCGGCCGCGGAATCGGCACCGGGTGTTGCCGAAAGCTGGCTCGTGGTCACGGCGATGGCGAGTGCAATTCGCGAGAGTTCGCCGCCCGAGGCCACCTTGCCCAAAGGCCGCGGCGTGCTGCCGGCATGGCCGGCGACGAGGAACTCGGCCGATTCGAGCCCGAAGGATTGCGGCGCGTCTTGTGCATTCAGCGCGATCTCGAAGCGGCCACCGGCCATGCCGAGCTGCTGCATGGCGAGCGTGACGGCAGCCGAGAGATTGGGCGCCGCCGCCTTGCGCGCCGACGACACGCGGCGCGCCTCGGTCTGAAATGCCTTGGTGGCTTCGGCGAGGCGAAGCTGCAAGCCGTCCAGATCGGCCGCCGCATTCAGCGCGTGCAAGTCGTCCTTCCATTGCGCCAGCAAGGCCGCCAGCTCGGCGGGCGGACGGCGGTAGCGCCTGGCCAAACTCACCCAGGCCGAGAGGCGGTCGTCCAGCGCCTGCAAGCGCTCCGGTTCCACATCAGTGTGGTTGAGGTAGCTGCTGAGCGAATGCGCCGCGTCCTGCAACTGCGCCTGTGCGCCGTTCAGCACCTCGATGATCTCGGTCAGATGCGCATCGAAACCGGCCACCGGTTGCAAGGCATCGAGCGCGCGGCCGGTCAGCGCCTCGGCGTTGTCGTCGGCTTCCGAGACGGCAGCGAGCGCGCCACGCGCCGCGTCGATCAGCGACTGCGCATTGGCCAGGCGCCGGTGCTCGGCATCGAGCTCGGCCCACTCGTCGTCGCCGGGCGCGAGCTTGTCCACTTCGCCGATCTGCCACGCCAGGCGCTCGCGCTCGCGGTCCAGATCGGCCTGCTGGCTGCGCGCCGATTCGAGCGCATCGCCGGCGGCTTTCCAGCCCGACCACAGCGCGGCGAGCGGCGCGGTGTCGAGGTTGGCATAGGCATCGAGCAAGCCGCGCACCGAAGGCCCGCGCGTCAGGCTTTGCCAGGCGTGCTGGCCGTGGATGTCGACCAGGTGATCAGCGGCTTCCCGAAGCTGCGCGATGGTGGCAGGGCTGCCGTTGATCCACGCGCGGCTCTTGCCCTGCGCATCGATCACGCGGCGCAGCAACAGCGTCTCGGATGCCTCGAAGCCGGCATCGTCCAGCCACGTCGCGAGGCTGGCCGGCGCGTCGAACTCGGCGCCGATCTCCGCCCGCGCCGCGCCTTCGCGCACCACGCCGGCATCGCCGCGGCTGCCGAGCGCGAGCTGCAAGGCGTCGATCAGGATCGACTTGCCCGCGCCCGTCTCGCCGGTCAGCACCGAAAAGCCGCCGTCGAGGTCGACTTCCAGCGACGTGACGATGACGAAATCGCGCAGTGACAGGCGGCGCAGCATCATCTAGCCCTCCGCCGGGCCGTGAAGGGCCACAAAGGGGCCCCTGCGTGGCCCCCGAGGGCGACGGCCCCCTCGGGGGGTGGAGAAGCGGCGCAGCCGCAAGCCTGGGGGCTCATCAGTTGACTCCCGAATTCCAGTGCAGCTTGCGCCGCAGCGTCGCGTAGTAGCTCCAGCCGCGCGGGTGCAAAAAGCGCACCTGGTGCGGCGAGCGGCGCACGCTGATCTTGTCGCCGTGCAACAGGCTGGCGAGCGCATGCATGTCGAAGCTGACGCTCGCGTCGCGACCAGCCACGATCTCGACCGTGATCTCGCCGGTGTCGGGCAGCACGATGGGCCGGTTGGAGAGATCGTGCGGTGCGATCGGCACCAGCACCCATGCCGCAATGCCCGGGTGCAGGATGGGCCCGCCGGCCGAGAGCGCATAGGCCGTCGAACCCGTTGGCGAACCGACGATCAGGCCATCGGAACGGAAGTTGGCGACGAACTCCTCGCCGATGTCCACCTTCAGCTCGACCATGCTCGCCGTGGCACCGCGGCTCACCACGACGTCGTTCATGGCGAAGCCTTCGAAGATCGTCTCGCCATCGCGCTGCACGCCGCCTTCGAGCATGGTGCGGCGCTCTTCTTCGTAGTCTCCGGCGATCATCGGCGCCAGCACTTCGGCGAACTGGCCCAGGTGCACATCGGTGATGAAGCCGAGCCGCCCCTGGTTGATGCCCACCAGTGGCATGTTGTGCCGCGCCAGCTCGCGGGCGATGCCGAGCATGGTGCCGTCACCGCCCACCACCACCGCCAGGTCGCACTGCCGGCCCAGTTCATCGGGCGTGAGCGCACCGTAGCCGGTGATGCCGGTGTTGAGCGCGGTCTGCTCTTCGAGCGAAACTTCGAGGCCCTGGCGCTCCAGGAAATGCGCGATCTCTTCCAGCACCCCGCGCATGCCCTGGGCCTGGTATTTGCCCACAAGCGCGGCATGACGGAAGCGGCTGATCATGCGCGGGATTACACCACAGCGATATCGAGCGGCAGGGGCGCCGCCACAGTGCCCACGGGCCCGCAACCTACAATGAAACGATGCTGGACGAGCGCGCCAAAAAACTGCTGAAAGCCCTGGTCGAACGCTACATCGCCGATGGCCAACCCGTCGGCTCGCGAACGCTCTCGCGCGCCAGCGGCATGGAGCTGTCTCCGGCCACCATCCGCAACGTGATGGCCGATCTGGAAGACCTGGGCCTCATCGCCAGCCCGCACACCAGTGCCGGCCGCATTCCCACGGCGCGCGGCTACCGGCTCTTCGTCGACACCATGCTGACGGCGCAGCCCAAGCACTTCAGCACGCCGCCGCA
>JAMFRW010000106.1 GCA_026224975.1 Rhodoferax sp.
CGCGTGATGGGCTTCTGCACCGACGACGAGTACGAGGAGTTCTTCCGCTCGGTGCCGGCCTTCGAGAGCATGCTGCAGCGCTCGGGCATCAAGCTGATCAAGTACTGGTTCTCGATCACCGACGACGAGCAGGAACTGCGCTTCCTGGGCCGCATCCACGACCCGCTCAAGCAGTGGAAGCTGAGCCCGATGGACCTGGAGAGCCGGCGCCTGTGGGAGGAGTACACCAAGGCCAAGGAGATCATGCTGGAGCGCACCCACATCCCCGAGGCGCCCTGGTGGGTGGTGCAGGCGGTCGACAAGAAAAAGGCGCGGCTCAACTGCATTCACCACCTGTTGAGCCAGATGCCGTACGAAGAAACCCAGCACGCCGAAATCGTGCTGCCGGAACGCGAGCGCCACGAGGACTACGTGCGCCAGCCGGTGCCGCAAGACATCGTCGTGCCGGAGGTGTATTGACATGAACACTGCCACCAAAACCATGAACCACAGCACCGCCCTGCCCGGCCGCCCCGCTGCCTCCCGCCCGCACCTCGACAAGAAGCCCGGCCCGGTGACGGCCGTGATCTTCGTCGGCCTGCTCGCCATCGGCCTGCTCTTCACCGCCTACAGCCTGGTGCACGATGTGTCGGAGGCCGGCGCCATCGCCACCACCTGGGCGCCTTATGTGCTGCTCGGCGTGGCGCTGCTGATCGCGCTCGGCTTCGAGTTCGTCAACGGGTTTCACGACACGGCCAATGCGGTCGCGACGGTCATCTACACCCACTCGCTGCCGCCCAACGTCGCCGTCGTGTGGTCGGGGTTCTTCAACTTTCTGGGCGTGCTGCTGTCGAGCGGCGCGGTGGCCTTCGGCATCATCTCGCTGCTGCCGGTCGAGCTGATCTTGCAGGTGGGTTCGGGCGCCGGTTTTGCGATGGTGTTCGCGCTCTTGATCGCGGCCATTCTGTGGAACCTCGGCACCTGGTGGCTGGGGCTGCCGGCCTCGTCTTCGCACACGCTCATCGGCTCCATCATCGGCGTGGGCATTGCCAATGCGTTGATGCACGGGCGTGACGGCACCAGCGGTGTCGACTGGGCACAGGCGACCAAGGTGGGCTACTCGCTGCTGCTCTCGCCGCTGGTGGGCTTCGGCTGCGCGGCCTTGCTGCTGCTGGCTTTGCGCAAGCTGGTCAAGAACCGCGAGCTGTACGAAGAGCCCAAGGGCAACGCGCCACCGCCGTGGTGGATCCGCAGTTTGCTCATCCTCACCTGCACCGGCGTGTCGTTCGCGCACGGTTCGAACGACGGCCAAAAAGGCATGGGCCTGATCATGCTGATCCTCGTCGGCACGGTGCCGATGGCCTATGCGCTCAACCGCGCAATGCCGGTCGAGCAGATGACGCAGTTCGCCGCGGTGGCGCAGGTCACGCAGCAGTCGCTCGCCAAGAGCAGCCCGGTGGCCGCGCCGGCCGACCCG
The DNA here is from genome assembly GCA_026224975.1 of Rhodoferax sp. Lineage (GTDB taxonomy): Bacteria > Pseudomonadota > Gammaproteobacteria > Burkholderiales > Burkholderiaceae_C > LMDS01. The sequence goes on from JAMFRW010000106.1 coordinate 1,457, forward strand.
CGCCACGCCGTCTCGGAGTACGTGCGCACGCGGCAGTTCACGCCCGAGGTGGTGCCAGCCCTCGCCGCGCTCACCGGCAGCATCGGCCAGCAGATCAGCGAGCACGGCTCGCTCGCCAAGGTGCCGGCCGCCGCTGTGGCCAATGTGCGCAACGACATGTATCTCACCTCCGAGGCCATCCGCTGGCTGGACAAGAGCGATGCGGCCAAGTTCGACAGCGCCACCAAAAAGAACCTGACCGCCTTCAAGTCACAGATAGACGACGCCACCAAGTTCATCCCGCTGTGGGTCAAGGTAGCGGTCGCCATCGCACTTGGCCTGGGCACCATGGTGGGCTGGAAGCGCATCGTCGTCACCGTGGGCGAGAAGATCGGCAAGACACACCTGACCTATGCGCAGGGCGCTTCGGCCGAACTGGTCGCGATGCTCACGATCGGCGCGGCCGACATCTACGGCCTGCCGGTCTCGACCACGCACGTGCTCTCGTCCGGCGTGGCCGGCACGATGGCGGCCAACAAGTCGGGACTGCAGATGTCGACCATCCGCAACCTGGCGATGGCCTGGGTGCTGACGATGCCGGCCGCCATTCTGCTGTCGGGCAGCCTGTACTGGCTCTTCGTGCACATCTTTTGACAACTTCTTTCTGAGGAAATTTTTTTGGAGTGAGGAAGGGGTGAGCCGTAAGTTCGCGCGCCGCCGCGCGACTACCGTTTCGTGGCCTCCGGTGGACGGGGCTCACAACCCCTTCCAACCCACTCCAGGAGATTTCCCATGAACCGCTTTTCCAAGACCTTGATGTGCGCCTGCATCGCCATGGCCGCCGGCTCCAGCTTCGCGCAGGACGCGATGAAAAAAGACGACGCCATGATGAAGAAGGACGACATGGCCAAGAAGGAAATGATGACCAAGGAATCCGCCATGAAGGATTGCAAGGATCACATGGCCATGGCGAAGAAAGACAGCATGAAGAAGGACGACGCCGCGATGAAGAAAGATGCCATGTGCGCCGAGATGATGGAAAAAGGCGACGGCATGATGAAGAAGGACGACGGGATGATGAAGAAGTAATCCCCGCGCGCTGGTTGTCCAGACAGGCGCCCGCGCAGGTCGGCGATGCTTCTTCACACGCTTGCCCTTTGTCCTACCCACGCGCGCGCCTTTCACCGATGCGAGCCGTTGCTCGCGCTGGCTACCGTCATCGCCACGATCAGCGTGGAGAGAATCGATGCACAACCTGGCGATGCACAACCCGGCCGAGAACCTGGTCAAGATGGCCAACCAGATCGGCGGCTTTTTTGCCTCGCAGGCAGAGACAGATGCCGAGGCGGCGGCGCAATCGGTCGCGTCGCACCTCAAGCTCTTTTGGGCGCCGACGATGCGGACGCAGTTGCTGGATTGGTTCGAGCGCGAAGGCGGGCAGGAATTGTTGCCGGTCGTTCAACTCGCCTTGAGGCGACACGCGGCGCAATTGCTCGGCCAGCGCGCACCGATTCCGAGTGAATCCAGTGAAGTTTTCCCCGAAGGCGGCGGGGACGCGGGATGACCGCGGCGACCGACGACTCGACAGCAGCATGAACACCATGAACGCCATCGCCACCCCCTGCCCTACGACCCGGGCTTCGAGATGCTGGAGGAGCACGAAGACGAAACCCAGCGCGAGCTGGTGAAAACGCTGCTCGAGATCAGCGACAAGACCTACGAAGACAGCGGCATGGGCCTGCGCAGCGTGCACGCCAAGAGCCACGCGCTGCTGCGCGGCACGATGCAGATCCTCGACGTGCCGGCGCCTTATGCGCAAGGCCTGTTCGCCACTCCGAAGATGCTGCCGGTGGTGATCCGCGTCTCGACCTCGCCCGGCGATTTGCTCGACGACCGCGTCTCCACGCCGCGCGGCTTTGCGCTCAAGGCCATCGGCGTGGAAGGCGTGCGCCTGCCCGGCGCCGAAGGCGCGACCACGCAAGACTTTTTGATGGTCAACGGCCCGGCGTTTCTGGCGCCCACGGCGAAGAAGTTTCTCGGCAGCCTGAAGCTGCTGGCCTCGACCACCGACAAGATCCCCAAGCTCAAGCGCGCGTTCTCCGCCATCTTGCAAGGCACCGAGAAACTCATCGAAACCGTGGGCGGCGAAAGCGGTGCGATCAAAGGCCTGGGCGGCCACCCGGAGACGCACCCGCTCGGCGAGACCTACTTCAGCCAGGTGCCCTTTCTGTACGGTCCGTACATGGCGAAGTGGTCGGTCGCGCCGATCACGCCAGCGCTGCAAGCGTTGAAAGACGCGAAGGTCGATCTGGACGACAAACCCGATGGCCTGCGCGCCGCGATCAACGATTACTTCACCGGTCAATCGGCCGAATGGGAACTGCGCGTACAGCTCTGCACCGACATCGACGCCATGCCGATCGAAGACGCGACGGTGCCCTGGCCGGAGGACAAGA
>JAMFRW010000107.1 GCA_026224975.1 Rhodoferax sp.
CAGGCCGCCGACCTGCACACACCCGGCTTCAACCAGCGCATCGTGTACGAGGTGATCCGCGACGGCTTCCTGCGCGAGCACGTGCCCACCATCCGCGCCCGCTACAAGGCACATCGCGACGCGATGCGCGCCGCGCTCGAAGCGCACATGCCTGCAGGCTGCCGCTGGACGGTGCCGAGCGGCGGCATGTTCTTCTGGGTCGAGCTGCCCGAAGGTACGGACGCGACCACGCTGCTGCCGCAAGCGGTCGAAGCTGGCATGGCCTTCGTGCCCGGCGCGCCTTTCTACGCCGATCACCCCCGCGCCAACACGCTGCGCCTGTCGTTCGTGACGGCCTCGCCGGCCGAGATCGACCGCGGCATCCGGCTGCTGGCGCAGACGCTGGCCGCGTCCTCTGCGAACACCAACGCTTTCCGCTGAGAGAAGGTATGAGCCGCCGATTCACTCAAGTCGATGTTTTTACCGCCACCGCGCTGCTCGGCAACCCGCTCGCCGTCGTTCACGACGCGCAGGGCCTCGCCGACGAGCAGATGCAGGCCTTCGCCCGCTGGACCAACCTCAGCGAAACCACCTTCCTGCTGCCGCCCACCGACCCCGCCGCCGACTATCACGTCCGCATCTTCACGCCGCACCGCGAGCTGCCGTTCGCCGGCCACCCCACGCTGGGCAGTTGCCATGCGTGGCTGGAGGCCGGTGGCGCGCCGAAGGCCGAAGGCGAGGTGGTGCAGCAGTGCGCCGTCGGGTTGATCCGCATCCGACGCAGCGGCGAGCGGCTCGCGTTTGCCGCCCCGCCTTGCCTGCGCACCGGGCCGCTGGAAGACGAGGTGCTCGCGCAAATCACCCGGGCGCTGTCGCTCACGCATGCCGACATCCTCGGCCACCAGTGGGTGGACAACGGCCCGGGTTGGAGCGCGGTCCGCCTCGCGTCTGCCAACGCCGTGCTGGCCCTGAGTCCTGATTGGGCGGCGCTCAACGGCCTCAAGCTCGGCGTGGTAGGCCCGCATGCGGCGGGCCATGATGCGCAGTTCGAAGTGCGCGCGTTGATCGGCGAAGGCGCGGGCTACGAAGACCCTGTCACCGGCAGCCTGAACGCCAGCCTCGGCCAATGGCTGATTGGCAGCGGCGTGGCGCCGGAGGCTTATGTGGCGGCGCAGGGGACTTGCTTGCAACGGCGCGGTCGGGTGTTCATCGAGCGCGTGGCAGGGCAGGTGTGGGTCGGCGGCAGCAGCGTGAGCTGTGTTCGCGGCGAGGTGACCCTATGAGCCTCGCAGCGCTGCATTTGCAGGCTGGGCCGATAGCTGATTTGCCCGGGTTGGACTCGTCGGAGGCCGATGTGTCTGCCACCGGCCGTTCGATGCCGGTGGCCTTGGAAGTCGACCATCTCGTCATCGGCGCCACCACGCTCGCCGAAGGCATCGCCTGGTGCGAAGCGACGCTCGGCTTCACGCCGGCGGCCGGTGGCGAGCATGCGTTCATGGGCACGCACAACCGGGTGTTCTCGGTCGCGTCGGCCGCCTTCCCGCGCGCCTACTTCGAAATCATCGCGATCGACCCGAAGGCGCCCGCGCCCGGTCGCACGCGCTGGTTCGATCTGGACAGCGCCGCACTGCAAGCCGCCCTGCGCCGCGGGCCGCGATTGATCCATTGGGTTGCGCGTTGCGATGAACTCGCGGCGGCTACGCAGCACCTGCAAGCCGAAGGTATCGAGCCCGGTGCTGTCGAGCAAGCCCAGCGTGGCAACCTGCGCTGGCAGATCGGGCTGCGGCCCGACGGCCGGCGCCTCTTTGGCGGCGCCTGGCCCACGCTGATCCAGTGGGGCGATGTGCACCCGGCCGATGGCATGCCGGCCAGCGGTGTCACGCTCGAATCCATCGCGATCGGCGGCTTGCCTTCTGCGCTCGCGGCGCGCTTGCCCGCATCCGTCGGCATCGATCCACACGCCAACGCCGCGCCCATCACCGTCACGCTGACCACACCGCGCGGCCGCGTCGACCTCATCTCACCACGCCTGGACGACTGACCATGTACTCCCGAGATTCATTGATCGCCGCCCGGGCCGTCGTGCACGCCGCCATGCCGCCCACACCGCAGCAGCGCTGGCCGCTGCTCGACGAGCGCCTCGGCGCCGAAGTCTGGGTCAAGCACGAGAACCACACCCCCGTCGGCGCGTTCAAGCTGCGCGGCGGACTGGTTTACTTCGAGGCCTTGCGGCGCCGCGAGCCGGGCTGCACCGGCGTCATCGCCGCCACCCGCGGCAACCACGGCCAGTCGGTCGCCACCGCCGCGCGATTGCATGGCCTCACGGCAATCATCGTCGTGCCCCGCGGCAATTCGGCCGAGAAGAACGCGGCCATGCGTGCCCAAGGCGCCGAGTTGGTCGAACACGGCGACGATTTCCAGGCCGCGCGCGAACACGCCATCGGGTTGGCCGAAACGCACAAGCTGCACATGGTGCCGTCGTACCACGACGACCTGGTGCGTGGCGTGGCGACGTACTGGATCGAGTTCTTCGAAGCCACGCAGCCCGAAGTCGTCTTCGTGCCCGTCGGCCAGGGTTCGGGCATTTGCGCCTGCGCCGCGGCACGGGCGCACACCGGCGTGGCGACGCGCATCATCGGCGTCGTCTCTGCCCATGCCACGGCCTATCAGGATTCGTTCCGCGAAGGCCGGCTGATCGAAGCGCCGGTGACCACCGTACTCGCCGACGGCATGGCCTGTCGCGTGCCGGACCCGGCTGCACTCGCCATCATCCGCCGCGAGGTCGACGATGTCATCGCCGTCACCGACGAAGAAGTCGCCGCCGCGATGCGCGCCCTGTTCGCCGACACCCACAACGTCGCCGAAGGGGCAGGCGCCGCATCACTCGCCGGGTTGATTCAGCAGCGTGAGCGATGGGCCGGCAAGCATGTCGGGATCACGATCAGTGGCGGGAATGTCGACAGCTCGATGTTCGCCGAGGTGCTCGGCCACCGTTGACGAACCCACGGGCCGCCGCGCCGGGCTGCCCCCAGCGAGGCACGACCCTCTAGGAGGGTCGCTCGCTGTACCCATCGAGCGGGGTGTGCCACACGGGCCGCCGC
>JAMFRW010000108.1 GCA_026224975.1 Rhodoferax sp.
GTTCGGCAGCGGCGTGGCCTTCTGTTACATCATCGCGATCGCGTTCTTTGGCTATTGGGCAAAGCGAAGCCGGCGTAACTTGCGAGAGTGGATCATCTCGTCGAACGCGGTTGTTGCCATCTTTCTTTTTATGGCAGGCGGTCGACCGCCTTCATCAGGCCGATGTTGCCTTCTTGAATCAGGTCGAGAAACTGCAGGCCGCGGTTGGTGTACTTCTTCGCGATGGAAATGACCAGGCGCAGGTTGGCCTCGATCATTTCCTTCTTCGCATCGCGAGAGGCTTTCTCGCCTTCGTTCATGCGCTTGTTGATGCGCTTCAGGTCATCGAGCGGCACCACGGCCTTGGCCTGCTGGTCCATCAGCTTCTTCTGCAGCTCCTGAACGGGAGGCAGGTTGCGCGCGAGCACCACGCTGTAGGGCTTGGCGGCGGCAACTTCCTTCTCGGCCCACTTCAGGTTCAGGATGTTGGGCGGGAAATGCTTGATGAAGTATTCCTGCGGCATACCGCATTTGTCGACCAGGATCTTGCGCAGCTCGCGTTCGTAGCGGCGCACGTCGTCAACCTGCGAACGCAGGATGCCGCAGAGCTTTTCGATGGTCTTGACGGTGAAGCGGATCGTCATCAGCTCGGCGCTGATGGCCTGCTGCGCCTTGTCGTAGGTGGGCGACTGATAGCCTTCCTTCTCGAAGGCCTTGCGCATCTTGTCGAAGTTGGTGCGCAGGTTCTCGAACTTGCCCAAGGCCGAGACCTTCAGCTCTTCGAGCTTCTTGGTGAGCGCCTTGGAACCGCCCTGGCCATCGTCGTCGTCTTCTTCGTCGAAGAAGTCCACGTCTTCTTCGGCCACGTAATCGTCGGCTTCGTCCTCCGAGACGAAGCCATCGACGGCCTCCGAAATCTTCATCTCGCCCGAGGCGATGCGCTCGGCATAACTCAGGATTTCGGCGATGGTCGTCGGCGAGGCGCTGATGGCCAGCATCATGGCCTGCAGGCCGCCTTCGATGCGCTTGGCGATCTCGATTTCGCCTTCACGCGTGAGCAGCTCGACCGTGCCCATCTCGCGCATGTACATGCGCACCGGGTCGGTCGTGCGGCCGAATTCGCTGTCGACGGTCGAGAGCGCGGCCTCGGCCGCTTCTTCGGCTTCTTCTTCGGTGGCGGTGGCCGTACCGCCGCCAGCGATGAGCAGCGTGGCCGCATCGGGCGCCTGCTCGTAGACCGCGATGCCCATGTCGTTGAGCATCGAGATGATGGCTTCCAGGATCTCGTTGTCGACGAGCTTCTCGGGCAGGTGGTCGTTGATCTCCTGGTGCGTCAGGAAGCCACGCGTCTTGCCCATCTTGATGAGCGTCTTCAACTCCTGGCGGCGCTTGGCGGCTTCTTCTTCGGTGAGCGCCGTTTCCTCCAAGCCGAACTCGCGCATCAGCGCGCGCTCCTTGGCGCGCGAGACCTTCATGCGCAGCGGCTTGACCTTGGTCTTGGTTTCGCCGCCGGATTCGTTGTCGCTGTCGCCGTCGGTCGCGCTGTCGTTGTTGCCTTCGGTCTCGCCGTCGCTCTCGCCATCCGCAGAAGCGGATTCCGACTCGGATTCACCGTCGATGTCGGAGTCCAGATCGGACAGGTCCACATCCGAATCTTCGGCCTTCGAACCCGCGTCCTCGCCCTTGGGTTTGCGGCCCGGCCTGCTCTTGGCCTCGACCACGGGCTTCGCAGCGGACTTGCCCTTTTTCACCTCGTCGGCGGGCAGTGCATTCGAAGTCTGGGGTGCGGGTGCTGGAGCGATTTTCTTCGCGGTCATGCAAATCCTCGAATGTGGCTGACGCCATCCGCGCCGTTCCGGGCGAGGCGGGCCAGATTATATCGAGGCACAACCAAATCGCACCCCGTAAAACGGACTGTTGTCAAGCCCCGGCGTCAACGCTGTTGACGTTGGCATTTCAACTTCCGGCACCAGCCTGCGCCTTGCTGAGTTGAGACTTGAGCCGGGCCTGCGCGCCCATCAGGAATTTGCCGCGCTGCTGCGCGTCTGGCGAGAGCGCGCCGGAGTCGAACAGCAGCTTGAGCTCGTCTTCAACCGCCTGCAGGCGCAGCCGGTCCACGATCAACGCCAGTTCCTGCGCAAAGTCGGTTTTCGGATCGGGATCGTGAAACGCCGAAATGCGCGATATCACGGCGCTGCCTTCGGGTGAACCGCCTTCGGGTGATCCGCGCTCTGGTGACCCGTCGTCGCCCGACGCCTGCTGCTGCAGTTCGGCCAGCAGCGCGGCCGGCCCCAGCGGCCCATGCTCGTGGATGCTGCGCTCGATGCAGCCGAAGAACATGTCGTACGGCGTGGCCTGCGCGGCGAGGATGTCGTGGGTTTCACCGTCGAGCTCCACCCACATGTCGCTGCGGTGCAGCAGCAGCCAGATCGCGCGGTCCAGCAGGTTCGCCGTGCCCTTGTTGACGCGGCTGGCGCGGCGTGGCGGCGGCGGGGTGGGGCCGCGCGCGGGCGCTGCGGCGCGCGGCGCGAGTGCATTGCCCCACAGCGACGCCAGTTCGCTCGTCTCGAATCGGCCGAGCGCCGCCAGCTCGGCCAGCAACTGCCGCTTGAGCGCGCCATCGGGCAGGGCGCTCCACAGGGGTTTGGCATTGGCGAGCATGTGGGCGCGGCCTTCGGCGGTGGCCAGGTCGCAGCCCTCGCTCGCCACCTCGCCGATCTGGCGCGAGAGCGGCACGGCCTCGGCGACGCATTGCTCGAAGGCCTCCGCGCCGAGTTCGCGCACATAGGAGTCGGGGTCGTGCTCCTTGGGCAGGAAGAGGAAGCGCACGCTGCGGGTGTCGGTGGCGTGCGGCAGGCTGGCTTCGAGCGCGCGCACGGCCGCGCGGCGGCCGGCGGCATCGCCGTCGAAGCTGAAGACTACCGAGTCGGTGAAGCGAAACAGCTTTTGCACATGCTCGGCGGTGCAGGCGGTGCCGAGCGTGGCGACCGCGTTGCCGAAGCCAGATTGCGCCAGCGCCACCACGTCCATGTAGCCCTCGACCACCAGTGCATAACCACGCTGGCGTAACGCGGCGCGCGCCTCGTGCAGGCCGTACAGCTCGCGGCCCTTGCTGAAGACCGGCGTCTCGGGAGAGTTGAGGTACTTGGGCTCACCGCGGTCCAGCACACGTCCGCCGAAGCCGATCACCTCGCCTTGCACCGAACGGATCGGGAACATGATGCGGTCGCGAAACCTGTCATACCTTTTGCGATCAGCTTCGGGCGTGTCGGCATCGCCTTGCACGATCACCATGCCGCTCTCTTCGAGCAAGGGATCGTCGTAGCTCGGGAACACGCTGGCCAACCCGCGCCAGCCATCGGGCGCATAGCCCAGGCCGAACTGCGCCGCAATCTCGCCGCTCAGGCCGCGGCCCTTCAGGTAGTCGATGGCGCGCGGGTTGTTCTTGAGCTGGCGGCGGTAGTTGTCGGCGGCTTTGGCGAGCACATCGGTCAGTGTGGCCTGGCGCTGCTTTTGCGCGGCGAAGCGTTCACGGTCGGCGGCCGAGACATCGTCTTCCGGCACCACCATGCCGACTTGTTGCGAGAGATCCTTGACGGCCTCGATGAAGCTCGCGCCGGTGTGTTCGGTCAGGAACTTGATGGCGTCGCCGCTGACGCCGCAGCCAAAGCAGTGATAGAACTGCTTGCTCGGGCTGACCGAAAAACTCGGCGACTTTTCACCATGGAACGGGCAGAGGCCCATCAGGTTGGCGCCCCCCTTCTTGAGCTGCACATAGCGGCCCACGACTTCGACGATGTCGACGCGGGAGAGCAAGTCCTGAATGAATGCGGGAGGGATCACCTGCGGAGTCTAGCGAAGCCCGCGCCGGCCCCAAGGCCGGCTGTCCGCTGACGTCAAGCCTCCAGCATCTCCACGCGCCCCGGCACGCCGCGGTAGGCACGCACCCAGGCGACCACCTCCTCGGCCGGCATCGCCGGCGCGATGCCATTGCCCTGGCCCACATCGCAGCCGATCTCGATCAGCCGCTGCGCCTGCTGCGGCGTCTCGACGCCTTCGGCCACCACCGCGCAACCGAAAGTCTGCGAGAGGCCGATCACGCCTTCGACGATCGCCAGATCCTGCCGGTCGTGCAGCATGTTGGTGACGAACGAACGGTCGATCTTGAGCATGTCCAGCGGCAGGCGCTTGAGGTAGGTCAGCGTGGAGTAACCGGTGCCGAAATCGTCGAGCGCAAAGCGCACGCCGAGCGCACGGCATTCGTCCATCAGGCCGCAGGTGTAGTCGATGTCGGCGAGCGCGGTGGTCTCGAGCACCTCGATGATCAGGTGGCTGGCGACCGGCTCGGTGTGCCGGGCCAGCAGCGCGGCCAGGTGCTTGGCGAAGAGCGGCTCTTGCAGGTGGCGCGCCGAGACGTTGATGCTCAGCGTCATGTCCAGCCCGAAGCGCAGCCAGCGCGCGAGTTGCTCGATGCCGTGCTGCAGCACCCAGTTGCCGACGCCGATGCTCAAGCCGGTGTTTTCGATCAGAGGCAGGAATTGCGCGGGCGACACCACGCCTTGCTCCGGATGCTTCCAGCGCAGCAGCGCTTCCACGCCCTGCACCGTGCCGCGCCGCATGTCGACCTTGGGCTGGTAGTAGAGGCGGAACTCACCGGCATCGAGCGCTTCTTGCACGCGGCCGAGCGCGACGAAGCGGGCTTCGGCGCGACGATCGTGTTCGGCATCGAAGAAGAGGTAGCCGTTGCGCCCGGCCTGCTTGGCGCCGTACATCGCGTGGTCGGCATGGCGCAGCAGGGTTTCTGCATCGGCCCGGTCCAGCGGATACACGGTCGCGCCGATGCTCGCCGTCACCGTCACCGTGGCCACGCCGGGGCTCACGCTGTAGGGCTGGCAAACCTGGCGCAGCACACGCTCCACCGCATGACGGCTTTCTTCCAATGTGGCGGTGCGCAGCAGCAGCACGAATTCATCGCCGCCGATGCGGGCCACCACATCGTCACCACCCGCCCATGAGCGCAGCGAGCGGCGCATGCGCTCGGCCAGTTCCACCAGCAGCCGGTCGCCCGCCTCGTGGCCGAACTGGTCGTTGACCGGCTTGAAGTGGTCGAGGTCCAGATAGCACACCGTCAGCAGCGAACCTTCGCGCTCGGTCGCCACCAGCGCAGTTTGCAGCATCTGCGCCAGCTTGGCGCGGTTGGGCAGGCGTGTGAGTTCGTCGAAGTGAGCCTGGCGTTGCAGTTGTTCGAGCTGCTGGCGGGCGGTGGTGATGTCGGAAATGGCGAGCACATGGTTGCGCACCGCGCCGCTCGCATCGCGCACGGCGGAAGCTGTCACCTGCAAGGTACAGGGTTCGCCATTGCGCCGCGTGTCGACGATCTCGCCGCGCCAGGTGCCTTCTGCCGCGAGGCCCGCGCGCATGGCCTGCTGCTGTGCGGCGCCCGGCGAGCCCACCGGGGCAGGGCGCAGCAGCGCGGGCACGCGGGAGAGCACTTCGTCGCGAGACAGGCCGGTGATCTCGAAGAACATGGGGTTGGCGTCGAGCACGCGGTGCTCGGCGTCGGTGACGAGCAGGCCTTCGTGCAGGTGCAGGAACAGGCTCTCCGACAACTGCTGGCGCTCGTGCGCGGCGTGCATCTCGGTCACATCGCGCGCGGTCGTGACGATGCGGGTCGGCTCGCGGCCGTGGCCGCGGGTCGAGACCAGCGCGTGCAGTTCGAACCAGCGCCACTGGCCGTCGGCGCACAGCATGCGGCACTCGGCGCGGCAGTCGCTGACACCCATTCCGGCCCCGGCCGATCGCAGCGTTTGGAAGGCGTCTTGAACCGCCAGGGCTTCATCGGCATGCACTCGCGCCCAGAAGGCGGCGATGGTGTGCCCGAACGCCTGCGTCTCATAGCCCAGCATGGCCAGCCAGCGCGGTGAAAAATCGATGCGGCCGGTACGCAGATCCCACTCGGCCAGGCCGATGCCGGAGGTGTCCAGTGCGGTTTTCCAGCGCTGCTCGCCGGCCGCGAGTTCGCCGGTGAAGGCCGCAGTCAGCAACACGGCCGCGCTCAGGCCGAACAGCAGGCCCGACAGCAGCGCAGTGCCGTATTGCGCCTCGGCGCCGAATTCCACACCGAAGCTGCCACCGAAGCCCGCGCCGATCGCTGTCCAGCCCACGGCGGGCGCACACATCACGCCGACCGCAATCATCATCACGGCGGCCGACGCGACGAACAAGCCGTTGCGCGACGCCAGCCGGCACAGCAGGATGTGAGGCACGAAGACCAGCGGCCAGGCCGCGCCGGGCTGCGCGCCTACTGCCACCCACGCCGCAGCAGCGCCGGCCGCAGCGGCCAAGGCCAGCAGCGTGGTTTCGGTCCAGCGCTCAGGGCCGAAGGCGCGTGCGAACGAGGTTCGCGACCAGGCCAGCAGCGGCACGCCGAAGATGAGCGCGCCCAATGCGTCGCCCAGCCAGCCGCGCACCCATTCGGCCGGAACCTCGGCGAGCGCCGCGCGGCCAGTGGCGGCGAGTGACAGCGCGGTGACGCCGGCGCTGATCGACATCGCCGCACCCAGCCCGAACACCGCATAGAGCCGCAGATCGCGCCTGCGCGTGAACCCCGTGCCGAAACCGAAGCGGTGCAGCACCGCAGCGCCGAGCAGCGGGCCGACCGTGCAGCCGCTGGCCACCAGCAACGCATAAATCCACGAAGGAGAAAGCGCGGCGCTCGACGCCAGGGCCGCAGAAAACGCCGCCAGCCACACACCCGGCCAGACTCTCAAGCCCAGTCGCAGCAGCGAAGCCAGTGCAATGCCAGACGCTGCATACACGAGTGCGCCGCCGGCCGCAGGGACAACAGGGGAGAGCCGCCCGGCGACATAACACGCGAGCAGAACCAAGCCGACATGGCGCGCCCATTCGAATGTCACCACGCGCAAGGCCGCATGCATGAACCCGGAGGCTGGATACTTTCGAAGGGGGATCTCGGGCACGGGCTGATTTACCGCAGCGCACGCGCCACTGCATTCAGCGGCTGGCATGTCGCCAAAAAGAGGAAATGGATTGTGTTGCTCGCGCGGTGTGGCTGTAACCCCGCACCTGCACGTGTTTTATCACCCGATTCGAAAATCTGGATGTCTCGCCATGAAAAAAGCCACCGCGAGGGTGGCCTTCATGTGCAGCGGTTTACGGTGCGCCGGAGGGGCGCCCGTAACTGTTCAGATGGTGAAGTCGGCGAGAGTTTTGCCGGACACCAATGCGGCTTTCAGCCACTTGGGTTGCAGGCCGCGCCCGCTCCAGGAATCACCGGTGGCATCGTTTCTGTATTTGGCCGCGACCTTGTTGCCTTTGCCGGCGCCCTTTTTGGGCTCGGCCTTGCCGAGATCGGCAGAGGTCAAACCATATTCGGACATCAGCGCGCGAACCTTGTTGATCGCCTCGGTGCGATCCTGTCGCTGAGTTTGTTCGATTTGCCGTTCAAGGGCTTCTTTTTGGGCGATCAGTTCTTGCAGCGAGGCCATGCGTTTCCTTCCGTGAATGGGCTGTCGAAAACCCGATTCATCGATTCTATAGAAATCGCAGATAGTCTGACAAGCGCTTTGGAACAGGGATTACGCGGTGGGCGGTACATACCCCGCAGGTTGTTCCACGCCGCCCCCGAAGAAAAAGTTCTCCATTTGACGCGCGAGGTATTGACGGGCGCGCTGATCGGCCAGATTCAGGCGGTTTTCGTTGACCAGCATGGTCTGGTGCTTCATCCAGAGCTGCCACGCTTCCTTGCTGATGGAGTTATAGATGCGCTTGCCGAGTTCGCCGGGGTAGGGCGAATAGTCCAGCCCTTCGGCTTCTTTTTTCAGGTGAACGCATTGAACGGTTCTGGGCATATTGGCCTCCTTGAAAATAGTGGGTTCGCGCCACCCGGCAAATGCCGGGTGTCCCGTGTCACCCGAGTTTTTTGACCAGCACCTGCGAGCGCCGGTCCCAGTTGTACTTGCGTTTGCGCGCGTCGGGCAACCACTCCGGGTCGACCTGCGCGAATCCGCGTTTGATGAACCAGTGCATCGTGCGGGTCGTGAGCACGAAGATACTGTCCAAACCCATGGCCTTGGCGCGTTGCTCCACGCGTTTCAGGATTCGCTCGCCATCACCCTGGCTTTGTACCTGGGGCGAGACAGTGAGCGCCGCCATTTCTGCGGTCTTCGCCTCGGGATAAGGGTAGAGCGCGGCGCAGCCGAATATCACGCCATCGTGTTCTATCACCGTGTAATGGCCGATGTCGCGTTCGATTTCGGTGCGGTTGCGCTTGACCAGCGTGCCGTCGCGCTCGAAGGGTTCGATCAATTGCAGCACGCCACCGATGTCGTCCGAGGTCGCTTCGCGCAGGCTTTCGAGTTTTTCGTCGACCACCATCGTGCCGATGCCATCGTGGGTGAAGACCTCCA
>JAMFRW010000109.1 GCA_026224975.1 Rhodoferax sp.
ATGCTGCGCGACAGCGCGCGCAGCTTTCTCTCCGAGAACGCTCCCGTCTCGCAACTGCGCACGCTGCGCGATTCGCACGACACCAGCGGTTTCTCGCGCGCGCTCTGGCAGCGTTATGCCGAGATGGGCTACACCGGCATCCTCGTGCCCGAGGCGCATGGCGGGCTGGGGCTCGGCTTCGTCGAAGCCGGCGTGGTGATGGAAGAAGCCGGTCGGCACCTGAGCGTGTCGCCGTTCTTTGCCTCCAGCGTTGTCTCCGTCACTGCCATTCGCGCGGCCGGCACCGAGGATCAACAGGCCAGGCTTTTGCCGACGCTGGCGAGCGGCGAGCACATCGCCACGCTGGCGGTCGATGAGCATTCGAAACATCGGCCCGACCGCATCGAGTTGCAGGCCCAGAAGTCTTCGAGCGGCTGGGTGCTCGATGGCGCGAAGACGCTGGTGCTCGAAGGCCATGTGGCCGATTGGTTCATCGTCGCGGCGCGCACGTCGGCTGCATCAGCCCACGCCGATGGCATCAGCCTCTTCCTGGTGCCGCGCGACACGCCCGGCGTGCAGGTCGAGCGTGTGGCCATGGTCGATGCGCACAATGCGGCACGCGTGATCTTCGAAGGCGTGACCATCGGTGCCGATGCCTTGCTGGGCACGGCGGGCGGTGGCGGCGCAGCCCTGGCGCGGGCGCTCGACGCGGGTCGTGCCGCAGCCGCCGCCGAGATGGTCGGCCTGGCCGATGAAGCCTTTGCGCGCACGGTGGGCTACCTCAAGGAACGCAAGCAGTTCGGCCGCGTGATCGGCGAATTCCAGGGCTTGCAGCACCGCACTGCGGCTCTGTATGTCGACATCGAACTCGCACGCTCGGCCGTGGCCAAGGCACTCGAACTGCTGGATGCCGGCGACGACGCGGCCAGCGCAGCCAAGGCGTCGACTGCCGTCTCGGTCGCCAAGGCCCGCGCCGGCAAGAGCGCGACGCTGGCGGTGCAGGAAGGCGTGCAGATGCACGGCGGCATGGGCATGACGGACGAGTTCGAGATGGGCTTCTTCATGAAGCGCGCGCGCGTGCTGCAAGAGCTGTATGGCGACGCCAACCACCACGCCGATCGGCTGGCCCGCCAGCGCGGTTATTGAGATCGACACCCAAACACGATCCAACACACAAGAGGCCCACACACGATGACCTGGCCCGTGATGACCCTGGCAGAAGCCCACGCCCTGATGACGGCGCCGGGCACAATGTTCGAGATGGAAGAGCGCACCATCCGCGGCATTGCGCAGCGGGTGTGGAAGAACGGGCCGCAGACGCTGCGCGATGTGTTCATCGCCGGCCGCACGCATGGCGACAAGACCTTTATCGTGTACGAAGATGAGCGCGCCAGCTTCGAAGGTTTCGCGCGTGCCTCGCTCGCCGTGGCCGATGCGCTGGCGGCCGAAGGCGTGAGCAAAGGCGACCGCGTGGTGATCGCCATGCGCAACCTGCCCGAGTGGACGGTCGCCTTCTACGGCGCGCTGCTGATCGGCGCCATCGCCGTGCCGCTCAACGCCTGGTGGACGGGAGCGGAGCTGGAATACGCGCTGCTCGATTCGGGCGCCGTGATCGCGATCGTCGATGCCGAACGGCTGGAGCGCATGGCGCCGGCGCTGCCGCGGCTGCTGGACTTGCGCCGAGTGTTCGTCACCCGCGGTGGATTCGAAACCGAAACCGATGCCGCTCCCGCCGACCCGCGCGTCAAGCGCCTCGAGGATGTCATCGGCAAGACCGACGATTGGAGCACCCTGCCCGACCGCCCCTTGCCCGATGTGAGCATCGATCCCGAAGACGACGCCACGATCTTCTACACCTCCGGCACCACCGGCAACCCCAAAGGCGCACTTGGCACGCATCGCAATTCGGTGACGACGATAGGCGCCGGCACCTTTGCCGGCATGCGCAACTTCATCCGCCGTGGCGAGCCTGTGCCCGACCCGGCCGCGCGCCTCACGCAGCGCGCCACCATCGTCGGCATTCCGTTCTTCCACGTGACCGGCTGCCACGCGATCATCAACCCATCGCTGTATGCCGGCGCCAAGATGGTGGCGATGCACCGGTGGGATACCGAGCGCGCCATGGCGCTGATCGAGCGCGAGCGCGTCACCGCGGCTGGTGGCGTGCCCACGCTGGCCTGGCAGATGATCGAGCACCCTGCCCGCGAGAAATACGACCTGCGCAGCCTGGAGAGCGTGTCCTACGGCGGCGCGCCGGCCGCGAGCGAACTGGTGCGGCGCATCGTGCAGGTCTTTCCGGCCGCAGCACCCGGCACCGGTTGGGGCATGACCGAAACCTCGGCCACCTTCACCCACCACAGCGCCGAAGACTACGAGAACCGGCCCGAAAGCTGCGGCCCTGCCATCCCGGTATGCGAGATGAAGATCGCCGGCGACGATGGCAAGGAACTCCCGCGCGGCCAGATCGGCGAGCTGTGGGGCAAGGGCCCCAACGTACTCAAGGCCTATTGGCGCAAGCCCCAGGCCACGGCCGAAACTTTCGTCGATGGCTGGGTACGCACCGGCGACCTGGCACGCATGGACGACGAAGGCTTTTTGTACATCGTCGACCGCAAGAAAGACATGCTGATCCGCGGCGGCGAGAACATCTATTGCGCCGAGGTCGAAGATGCGCTCTACAAGCACCCGGCCATCATGGATGCCGGCGTGATCGGCCTGCCGCACCGCACGCTGGGCGAAGAGCCGGCAGCCGTCGTCACCTTGAAGCCCGGCCAGGAGGCCACTGAAGACGAGTTGCGCGCCTTCGTACGCGAACGCATTGCCGCCTTCAAGGTGCCGGTGCGCATCGTGATGTTGCGCGATACCTTGCCACGCAATGCCAATGGCAAGATCATGAAAAAAGAGCTGCACGCGTTTTTTTAAAGGAACCACGATGAAGAACCCTTATGTGACCTGCACTGTCGACAGCGATGTGGCCGTGATCACCATGAACAAACCGCCCATCAACGGGCTGGGCGCCGAACTGCGCAGCGGCATCGTCGAGGCCCTGGACGAAGCCGTGGCCAACACGGCTGTGAAAGCCATCGTGCTCACCGGCACCGCACGCGCCTTCTCCGGCGGTGCCGACGTGACCGAGTTCGGTACGCCCAAGGCCTCGCGCGAGCCCAACCTGCGCGTGGTGATCGCCGCGCTCGATGACAGCCCCAAGCCCATCGTCGCGGCAATAGCCGGGCAGTGCCTGGGCGGTGGGTTGGAGCTGGCACTCGGCGCGCACTTTCGCGTGGCGCTGGCGGATGCGCAGCTCGGCCTGCCGGAAGTCAAGCTCGGCCTCCTGCCCGGCGCCGGTGGCACGCAGCGCCTGCCGCGCTTGATCGGGCTAGAAGCCGCCTTGAACATCATCGTCTACGGTTCGCCCGTGGCCGCTGCCAAGTTCGAAGGCACGCCGCTGATCGATGAAGTGGTCGCTGCGGGCGGTGACCTGCTGGCTGCGGCCACGGCGTTCGCCCGCAAGGTCGTGGCCGAAAGCCGGCCCCTCAAGCGCGCGCGTGACCTCAAGGTGCGCGAGCCGGCCGCCGATGCGCTGCTGCAGTTCGCTCGCAACATGGTCGCGGCCGGTGCCAAGAACTTCCCCGCGCCGCTGGCCTGCGTCGAGGCCATCGCCAACTCGGTCGGCAAGCCTTTCGACGAAGGCTTGCGGCTGGAACGCGAAGGCTTCATGACGCTGATGAACACGCCAGAATCGCGCGCGCTGCGCCATGTGTTCGCGGCCGAGCGCGCTGCCGCCAAGTTGCCCGATGTACCGGCAGACACACCGCTGCGCAACATTGCCAAGGTCGGTGTGATCGGCGCCGGCACCATGGGCGGCGGCATCACCATGAACTTCCTGAACGCCGGCATTCCGGTCGTGCTGCTCGAAGCCAAGCAGGAGGCGCTGGACAAGGGCCTGGGCACGATCCGCAAGAACTACGAGAACAGCATGAAGAAGGGCAAGCTCACGCCTGCCCAGGTCGAGCAGCGCATGGCGCTCGTCACGCCCACACTGAACTACGACGCCTTCCGCGATGCGGATCTCGTCATCGAGGCCGTGTTCGAAAGCATGGACGTGAAAGAGACTGTGTTCCGCACGCTCGATGAAGTCTGCAAGCCGGGCGCCATCCTCGCCTCGAACACCTCGTATCTCAACCTCGACAAGATCGCCACCTTCACCCAGCGCCCGCAGGATGTGATCGGCTTGCACTTCTTCAGCCCGGCCAACGTGATGCGCCTGCTCGAGATCGTGCGCGGCGCCAAGACAGCGCCCGATGTGCTCGCCACCAGCATGGCGCTGGCCAAGAAGATCAAGAAGATCGCGGTGGTCTCGGGTGTGTGCGATGGCTTCATCGGCAACCGCATGCTGGCGCGTTATGGCGCTGCGGCGGGTGGCCTCATCAACGCCGGCGCGTTGCCGCAGCAGATCGATGGCGCGCTGCAGAAGTACGGCATGGCGATGGGCCCGTTCCGCATGGGCGACCTGGCCGGGCGAGACAGCGGCTGGGCCACGCGCAAGCGCAAGGCCGCCGAAGCGGGCGTGGAGATGAAGCCGCTGGTGGCCGACCGCCTGTGCGAAGCCGGCCGCTTCGGCCAGAAGACCGGCGCCGGCTGGTACCGCTACGAAGCCGGCAAGCGTGACCCGATCCCCGACCCCGTGACCGAAACGCTGATCACGCAATACCGCAGCGAGAACGGCATCACCGCCCGCAAGGTCAGCGATGCAGAAGTGGTGGAGCGCTGCATCTACGCGCTGGTCAACGAAGGCGCGCGCATCCTGGAAGAAGGCATCGCGGCGCGCGCGTCGGATCTCGACATCGTCTACCTCAACGGCTACGGCTACCCGCTGCACCGCGGCGGGCCGATGCTGTATGCCGACATCGTGGGCTTGCCGAACGTGGTGCGCGCCTTGCGCCGCTTTGCAGCCGAGCCGGGGGCAGATCCGTCTTGGCAGCCTGCGCCGTTGCTGGTGCGGTTGGCTGAAGAAGGCCGCTCGTTCAACTGACATTCACGTCCACAGGAAGCTTCCCATGACCGACGCCGTCATCGTCTCCACCGCCCGCACCGGCCTCGCCAAGAGCTGGAAGGGCGCCTTCAACATGACCTATGGCGCGACGCTGGGCGGCCATGCCATCGAGCATGCCGTGAGGCGCGCCGGCATCGACCCGGCCGAGGTCGAAGACGTGATCCTCGGCGGCTCGCTCTCCGAGGGCACGACCGGTGGCAACGTGGCGCGCACCGCGGCACTGCGCGCCGGCCTGCCGGTGAGCACGGCCGGCGTCACCGTCAACCGCTTTTGCTCGTCGGGCCTGCAGACCATCGCGATGGCCGCACAGCGCGTGATCGTCGACAAGGTGCCGGTGATGGTGGCCGGCGGCGTCGAATCGATTTCGTGCGTGCAGAACGAAGTCAACCGCCACATGCGCGCCGACCCGTGGCTGCTCGAGCACAAGCCCGAGATCTACTGGAGCATGCTGCAAACCGCCGAGCAGGTGGCCAAGCGCTACAACGTGAGCAAGCAGGCGCAGGACGAATACGGCGTGCGCAGCCAGCTGCGCGCTGCCGCAGCGGCAGCAGCCGGCCGCTTCGATGCCGAGATCGTGCCCATGACCACCATCATGGGCGTGGTCGACAAGGCCACCGGCCGCATCAGCCGCAAGGAAGTCACCATCTCCGCCGATGAAGGCATTCGCCCCGACACAACGATCGAAGGCGTATCGAAGATTCGCGCAGCACTGCCAGGCGGAGTGGTCACGGCCGGCAACGCCAGCCAGTTCTCCGACGGCGCCTCGGCCTGCGTGGTGATGGATGCCAAGCTCGCCGAGCGGCGCGGCATCCAGCCACTCGGCATCTTCCGCGGCTTTGCCGTGGCCGGCTGCGAGCCCGACGAGATGGGCATCGGCCCGGTCTATGCCGTGCCCCGCCTGCTGGAGCGCGCCGGCCTCAAGGTCAGCGACATCGGTTTGTGGGAACTGAACGAGGCCTTCGCGTGTCAAGTCATCTACTCGCGCGACAAGCTCGGCATTCCCGATGAGCTGCTCAACGTCAACGGCGGCGCCATCGCCGTCGGCCACCCCTACGGCGTGTCCGGCTCGCGGCTCACCGGCCACGCGCTGATCGAAGGCAAACGGCGCGGCGCCAAGTACGTCGTCGTCACCATGTGCATCGGCGGCGGGCAAGGCGCGGCCGGGCTGTTCGAAGTGTGCTGAACAACCTATCTTCGAAACAGCGTTTCGAAGATGGCGATATCGAGGATTGATCCGATGACGAGCTTCGTGACCGAGCGCACTGCGTTCACCCAAATCCCGCGCCCGCTGGCCTCCGTCACGCGGCCTGCACCGGGCCGCGACATGCGCCCGCGCCACGCCTGGCCCGTGCCCGGCCTGCGCGACGAAGAAAGCGCCAGCATCCAGGGCGGCGCCTGGTTCGCCGGCCTCTCGGAGCCGTTGCACGAAGCCATCCTCGGCTATGCCCGCGTGCGCCAGGTGCGCGCCGGCACACGCATCGCCCAGCGCGGCGACGTGGCCGCGAGCTGGGTCGGCGTGGCTGGCGGCGCAGTGCGCCTGGGCACGGCGCTCGCCGATGGCCGCGACTTCACGCTCGATTTCATCGGCCCCAGCCAGTGGTTCGGCGACATCGCCCTCATCGACGACAAGCCGCTCGACCTTGACGTGACCGCCCACGTGCCGTCCACCCTGCTCATCGTCTCCAAGGCCGACCTGCGCCGCCTGATCGAGAACTTCGGCGAACTCGGCGATGCCCTGCTCCAGCTCAACTGCCAGCGCCTGCGCCACATGCTGCGCCGCTTCGAAGAGCTGCAGACGCTGACCTTGGCCCAGCGCCTCGCCCGCCAGATGCAACGACTCATGCGCCAGTTCGGCCGCGCCACCGCCTGCGGCCTGCGCATCGACCTCGCCCTCTCCCAAGCCGACCTCGCCGCCATGGTCGGCGGCAGCAGGCAGCGCGTGAACCGCGCGCTGCGGCAGATGCAGGCGCGGGGGATCGTGCAGTTGGGTCAGGCGCGACTGTCGGTGATGGATGAAGCGCTGCTGGAGGCGGTGGCGGCGGGGAAGCTGGTGTTGGGGGATGCGGGGGTGGATGCGGCGGCCTGATAGCCCCTCGTCGATCGCCGCAAGCCAGCGCAGATTCACCCGCCCGCGCGCCGTCGCGTCGAGAGCGCGTCACCCGCGCCCATCGGCCGCCGCAAGCAGTTCGAGGTTGATCGGATTGCGGCGTAAGAAGCTCTCGATGAACGGTGCCGGCACTTGCTGCCGCGCCGACTGAATCCAGGCCACAGCCTCCTGCAGGGAGCGCATCTGAGCCTCGCGGTCACCACACACCGCCCAGGCCTGTGCCAGCACGCGGGCGGCCTCGGGTGCATACAGGTCGATGGCGCCATGCTCGGCGGGCGCGGTCAGCAAGGCCGCCACCGACTCCACCGCGGCGTCGCTCGCCAGGCACTGCCGAATCCATGCGATGCGCGCGTGTGCCGCCACGCCACCACAGTGCTTGACCGTGGCTTCCTCGAACACCTGCGAACACAGCCGCAGCCCTTCGGCCGGCGATTCATGGCGCGCCAGTTCCAGCGCGGCCAGCAGGCGCTGGGTGGTGCGCAAGTCGGGCGTCGTCGCATAACCGCGTAGAAGGTCAACCGCTGCCGGCGGTGCGCGCCCCGACAAGGCCGCCGCCACGCGCGCCGCCATCATGGCTCGTGTGCAGGCGATGAAGGCGGGCTGGCCGGCGCTCGGAGTGGCAAGCTGCTGATGCGCCCGCCCGGGTTGGCCCAGGTCCAGCCAGATCTGGGCGAGGTTGTTTTCGGCCAGGATGGCGCGGGCCACCGGCCCATGCCCTCGAAAGCCATCGACCGCCGTGGTCAGCAAGCCGATCGCCTCGGCATAGCGGCCTTGCGCTCGGCGCACGACACCGAGCTGCATCGCCTCGTTGCGTGAGATGCCGTCCTCGCCGTGGCCTTCACCACGCAGGCCGATCGCGGTGAGGATGCTGCTCTCGGCCGCGGCCAGCAAGCCTTGTTGCCAGTGCAGCACGGCCAGGAGGTGCAGCGCCTGGCGGGCCAGCAACAGTTCCTGCGCGGCCAGGGCTATCTCGATGCAGGTCTTGTAGCTGCACGCCGCATCCTCGAAGGCATCGCCCAGCATCTGCACATTGCCGAGCTCGCCGAGGTATTGGCAACGCAGGCCGACCGGCACGGCCGTCAGGGCCAGTTCGCGCACCGCCTCCATCACCGGCAGTGCCTCGGCCGCTCGCCCCAGGTGGCCGAGCGCCGCAGCCAGCCGGCAGGCGGTGTTGCAGCGCACCTCGGCGTCGTCCACGGTCGCCGCGATGGCGTATGCCTCGCGTGAGGAGGCCAGGCAGTCCTCGTACTGCATCAGCCAGACCTGCACGTGCGCCAACATCACCAGCGCGGTGGTGCGCTGCAGCGGCGTCACGGCGATGGCCACGCCGCGGTGCCCTGCCGCCAGCGCGCGTTCACCCGAACTGGACTGGATCAACGCCGCCACGTTGTGCACAGACTGCTCGTTGGCGGTCTCGTGATCGCCGGCCCGCGCATAACACTCGATCGCCGACTCACGGCAGGCCACGGATTCCTCCAGACGCACCGCCACATACGCGGCGGCCGCGGCCTCGCTCCAGGCCACCGCCGCGCGCGCCCAGGCATCGGCAGCAAACCAGTGTGCCGCGAGCCGGGCCGGCGGCACCTGGCGTGCCGCCAGGAAGGACGCGATGCGCCAGTGCAGCGCCTTGGCAATCGGCGGCGGCACCGAGCGCCGCGTCGCTTCCAGCACCAGGTCGTGCACAAAGCCGCCGTCGTACAGCACCTGGGCCGCCTCCAGCTCGCGCCAGGGTTCACTCAAGGCCAGCAGCGGGCATTCGATCAGCGTGGCCGCGAGTTCGAGGCTGAAATCGGGGCCGGCCAGCGCAGCCACGCGGGCCAGGTGCAGGCCGCGCTCCGACAGGCGCGCCAGCCGCTGTTCGATCACCTGGCCGACACGCGTCGGCAGCGGCAAGGCATCCGGCGAAGGCAGGACGTCGCCACGCTGCAGCAAGGCGCGCAGCGTTTCCAGGATGAACAGCGGGTTGCCGTGGGTGTGCCGGTGCAGCGGCTCGGACCAGCGCGCACCTTCCAGCCCGGTGAGCGCCAGCGCGTCGAGCAGTTCACCCACTTCGCCGGCATCGAGCAGGGTCAGCTCGATGCGTTCCAGCGTGGGCTCTTCGTCGCCGTCGGGCATCAGTTGCCGAGGCATCTCCGCCGCGCGCACGGCGAGCGCCAGCTTCAGGGTCGGGCCGCCTTGCGCCCAGAGCGACGCCAGCAGGTCGAGGCTGGCGGCATCGGCATGGTGAAGGTCATCAACCGCCAGCGCCGGGACGGCCGAGGCTTCCAGCAAGCAGTGCAGCGCCCGTTGCAGGCGCAGCGCATCGATGCGGCAGCCTGCGCCCGGGCTGCCGAAATCCACCGCCACCAGTGCCAGTTGCTCGCGCGCGGCCTCGGGCAGCGCCAGCTCGGCCACGGTGCGGCCGCTCGATGTGAGCGTGGCACGCACCAGGCGCGCCAGCAACGTGTAGGGCACGGCCGCGTCGCCGATGCGGC
The DNA here is from genome assembly GCA_026224975.1 of Rhodoferax sp. Classification (GTDB taxonomy): domain Bacteria; phylum Pseudomonadota; class Gammaproteobacteria; order Burkholderiales; family Burkholderiaceae_C; genus LMDS01. The sequence continues at coordinate 9,614 of JAMFRW010000109.1, forward strand.
CCTGGACTTGAAGGGTGCCCGGCTGCCCTTGGGCGAAGTCGGCCAGCAGCCTGCTTTTGCCGATGCCCGGCTCGCCCACCAGCAGCACCGGGCGCGACGCGGCCCATGCCTGCCCCAACGCGGCCCAAGCACGGTCGCGCCCGATCAGCCGCGGCGTACGCAGCACCGGCATCGGGGCCGACTTCGGGGCGCCGCCGACCGGCGCGGCGCCGGCGGTGATCTGGCGCATCAGCGCGCGCGTTTCCTCGCCCGGGGCGGCGCGCAACTCACGCCGCATTGCGTGCTGCAAGGTCTCGAAGACCACCAGCGCCGCCGCGCTGTCGCCCCGCAGATAGTGCAGCCGCATCAGCCGGCGCTGGCCATGTTCGAGCAGGGGCTCGTCGGCCGCCAGACGCTGCGCGAAGCGTAGTGCCGCCGCGATCTCGCCATTCGCTTCGTGCCGCGCCGCCGCTTCGGTCAAGGCGTCGCGGCGCCGGGCGCGCCAGCTTTCGCGAGCGGCGTTGACCCAGGCGCCGAGTTCGTCGCCCCCGTAGTCCAAGCCGGCCAGCAGCTCACCGGGCAAGGCCTCGGGGTCGCCCGCGAGCGTCGGCAAGGCAGCGATGTCGACTTCGACACCGGCGGCCATTGACAGCACGGCATCGGCAACAACGACTTTCCGACCGGCACGTTGGCGCAGGCGAAACAACCGCTGGCGCAGGCTTGTGCGGGCGCGTTCGGCATCTGCGTCGGGCCACAGCAACGCGGCCACCCGCCCGCGCGGCACAGGTCCGTCCACCGCGAGCAGGGCCAGCAAGGCGGCATCGCTGGCGCTGAGCACGAGCGAACGGCCATCGGCCCGCTGCAGTTGTGCGGACCGCAGCAACTGCAGGCGCAGCGGTGGATCGAGGGGCGTGCCGGGCATCACGGTCATGTCGATGGGTGGCGGGTGCGGGTGCGGTGTCAATGGCCGACCCGATGCTGACACAAGCGCCGTTGCGCCAGCGTGACCGGCATCGCTGGTAACGCTGTGGGAACGCAGGGTCGCCTACCTTGGCATCTTTCAATCACCTTTCGGGAGACGAACCATGAACCACTTCTTTTCACACGGCCTCGGCGCCGCACTGCTCGCCCTGTCGATGGCCACCCCGGCCGCGAGTCTGGACACTGAGCTGCTGGTCAACGGCAACGCCGAGGCCGGCACGACCGCCGGCTGGAGCAGCACCGGCATGGACGCCATCGGCAACGCCGTGGCCGGCACCGCCGGCCTGCCACCCGGCACCAGCCTGGGCCACTTCGTGTTCAGCGGCGGCACCGGCGCGGCGTCCGGCCAGGCGTTGACGCAATCGGTCGACGTGCAGTCCTTGGCCACCGCCATCGACGCCGGCGACATCAGCTCCCGCTTTTCGGTCCTGGCGCAGTCTCGCTCGCTGGACCACGCCAGCGGCACGCTGCGATTCCTCGGCGCCGGCATGCAACAGCTCGCCGTCTTCGCCTTCGATGACCCGGTGTCTTCAGCCTTCAATTGGGCGCTGTACGGCGACACCCGAATCGTTCCGACCGGCACGCGCTCCATCGAGATCTTCCTGCTGACCACGCGTTCCACGGGCGTGTCGAGCGACGCCTACTTCGACAACACGTCGCTGGTGCTGACCAGCGCCGTCCCCGAACCGGCAGCCGCCTGGCTGCTGCTGGCGGCGTTGCCTCTGCTGGTGCTGCGGTGGCGGATGCCGTTGGCAGCGCGCTGAGGCGCTGCGACGACGTAGAAATCGTCCACATCCGCGCTCGGGAAGTGCCGCATGCCCATGACCACCTTGTCCAGCCACGAGTTGGACCAAGACCCGCGACGGGCCAGGAAAGCTGCCCAGGATGGCCCGGTGTTCATCACCGATAGCGGTGGCAAGCCGGCCTATGCTCTTCTGACCTTCGAAGACTATCGACGGCTCGCCAGCGACGAACACAAGATCGCTGATCTACTCGTGATGCCGGAAGTTGACGATCTCGCGCTGGAACGACCTTCGCCACGAAACTTGGCACGATTGGCGAACGTCTCCTGACACTTGGTGACCCAGTGCGAACTTGTCATCGCCCGTGCAAATCGATCAGAGCGTTCGGCCAAGCCTTCAATCGACGGCTCATGGGTGCGTACTTCCCTTCCAAGGTACAAACGATCAAGTGCACCGGCCATCCTCCGGTATCGGCCATGCGTTCGGATGATCGCGTTCGCTCAAGTACTCGTCAGCACGTTCGCAGGCCGGCTTCGTCGATCAGGTAGTTGCGCGACGGCCCGACCAGCCCGAGCAGCGGACGCTGCACGACCGCAGCACCTTTCCGACCGACACGAAAGCGGGGAAGTTGTGTATGCCACCGATCCACAACGCGATGGGCACAGCGATCAACAGCAGGATGATGGCGCCCGCGCCACCGACGATGATCGCCAGGATCACAAGGCCCGGCAGCGCGAGCAACACCACGTTCGTTCGATACGTCGTCGGCTCTTCGCGGCTCTTCGTTTCGAAGTCGCGCCACCATTTTTTCGAAATCCACAACCTCCATCACCACGCCCCTTCTTGTTTTCCGGGATCACACCTCAACGCCGAGCCGCCAACACCCCCGCATCCAAACGCTCCACCACCCCCTCCACCCGCTCCAGCCGCGGATACCGCAGCCCGCCCCGGTAGTCGATCCGCAGCGTGCGATAGCGGTCGCCGTCTTTCACCAGCAGCTCCGGCGCGGCCTGGCCGTTCTTGTTGGCGGTGATGGCGGCCGCAAGGCGTTCGCTCTTGTAGGCCATGCCGTTGACGGCGATGACTTGCTGGCCTTTGGCGATGCCGGCGCGGAAGGCGGGGCTCTCCCAGAGCACAGCTTCGACGGCGCCGGCTCCGGGCTTGAGGTAGAGGCCGAGCGAGTAGGCGAAGTCGTCGGATTTCCATTCGGAATCGTCGTTCTTCTCGAACTCGCTTTGCGTTTCGGCCCAGGCGAGTTTCCAGCCAGCGCGCGCGAGACCATCGAGCGGCCCTTCGGGGCGGCGGGTGTCGAGGCGCTCGCGCAGGAAGCTGCGCCAGTCGTGAGGCTGCACGGTGTCGAGTGCGGCCACCACGTCGTCGAAGGTGTAGAGCAGTGGCTCGACGCGGCCGGGTTGGGTACCGAAGAAGGCGCGGGCGAAGTCGTCGAGTGAGCGGGCGCCGCCGCTGGCTTCGCGGATCAGCGTGTCGGCATCGAGCCAGATGAGCGCGGACTCGTCGTAGTAGTCGACGCCACGCTGCCAGCTCCGCCAGTCCTTGCCACCGCGTTCGCCGAGCGTGCCTTCGTTGGTGGTGTCTTGCAGGTTGCGCCACACGCGGCCGGCGCGGGCCTGGGCTTGCGCGGCCTCGTTGGCGAGGATGTCGTGCGCCTGCTCGATGCTGACGAGGCCACTGCGCGCGGCCAGCACCTGGCCCCAGAACTGGGTCTGGCCTTCATAGACCCAGAGCAGGCTGTTTTGCATCGGTTTGTCGAAGCTGGGCGTCCACAGGTCGGCCGGGCGGCGGAACTTGCCGTTCCACGAATGGGTGTACTCGTGCGGCAGCAGATCCCGGCCGCCGGGGCGCTTGGCCCAGTCCTTGAAGTAGCTCGGCTTGACGCCGTTCTCGCTGCTTTCGTGGTGCTCCAGGCCGATGTAGCCGAGGTTGTCGCTCAGGGCCAGTAGCAGGTCGTAGTGGCGGAAGTGGCGCGCGCCGTAGAGGCGATCGGCCTGCACGACGAGGTTGCGGTGCGCCTGGATCTGCTCCTCGCTCAGATCCAGTTGCGCGGCCTCGTCGGCCAGCACGTTCATCACCACGGGGTTGGGCGCGCCGGGCGGATCGAGTTCGATGCGTTTCAGATAGGCACCGGCGAACACCGGCGAGTCGACCAGGGTTTCGAGCGAGACCGGGCCATAGGCCACGTTGGCGCCCTTGTCTTGCAACACCGGCAAGGCGCTGGCCTGGTGCCATCCGGCCGGCAGTTGCAGGCTGGCCTGCACGGTGATGGCGCTGCTGTCGTGGCCCGCGGGATAGAGCAGAACGCTGTTCCATTGCAAGTTGACCATCTCGCGGGTCATCACCATGCGGCCACTGTCTTTGGTGACCGCGGAGAGGAACTGGAATTCCACGGCCGGCGCGGTCGCGTCCGGCGGCACCTCGACATGAAAGGCGTAGGGATCGATGGTGTCGCGGCGCCAGGGCAGCACGCTCTTGCCGGCCTGGATGGTGAGGCCGGCAAAGCGCTCGACCTCGCCATACGGCCCATGGGTGCCGGGCAGGAAGCGCGGGAAGTACAGCTTGAGCGGACCAGGCTGCACGGGCATCTGCTGCTTCACGCGAAAGATGTGATGGTCGAGGTCGGTCGCGTCGACTTGCAGCTGCAGCGTGCCGGGATACAGCGCGCTGCGGGGTGGAGGCGCTGCGCCTTGTGCAACGGCCGGGTTGGACGCTGTCGTGAAAGCCAAGGCTGCGGCGATTGCCATCGACAAGGCAGCGTGACGTTCGAGCACATCAGTCATATCGATCATTGATATCGCTTCGAAGGCCCGACGATAAACCACGCGAGACCTCATGCCGGCGCAAGCGCGTCACGCTGGCTATCATCGTCCGCGATCTCAAGCCGACCGATCCACCCCACCGAGCCGAGCGGCGCAGGCCGTCCTTCACGTTGATCGATTCCGCCGCCGCCAACGACGACTCCGCTGCGCACGCCGACATCTTCGTCGGCCGCAGCGAAATGGCCGAGCTGATGCGGCGCCACGCTTGGGCGGCCACCGCCTTGGGCCCGCCGGAGCGCTGGCCAGAGGCGCTGAAGGTGGCGCTGCGCATCCTGCTGACCTCGCGCTTCGACATGTGGCTGGGCTGGGGGCCTGAGGTCCACTTCTTCTACAACGATGCCTACCGGCCCACGCTCGGCGACAAGCATCCGCGTTCGCTGGCGATGCCCACGCGCGTGCTCTGGGCCGAGATCTGGGACCAGATCAAGGACCGCATCGAAACCGTCTACCGCGATGGCACCGCCACCTGGGACCGCGCGCTGCTGCTGATGCTGGAGCGCTCGGGTTATGCGGAGGAGACCTACCACACCTTCTCGTACAGCCCGTTGATCGGCGACACCGGCCGCGTGGAGGGGCTGTTCTGCGCGGTGAGCGAAGAGACGGAACGCGTGCTGAGCGAGCGCCGGTTGGCCACGCTGAGTGCGCTGGCCTCGGGCATCGCAGCGAGTGACTCGCGTGCGAAGGTGTTGGCGACCACCGAGCAGGCGCTGGGTGCCGCGGCGCGTGATCTGCCGTTCACGCTGGTGTACCTGTTCGACGGTGACGGTGATGGTGGTGATGTCGAGGGCATCGGCAACAAACAGACCGGCGACGACGACGCTGCCGAGATCCCCCCCGAGGCCCAACTCTCCGCCGCCACCGGCATGCCAGCCGGCCACCGTCTCGCACCGCAACGCCTCACCGACGAAGCCGCCTCGCGCTGGGGCGCCGGGCAGATCCTGGCCGGCGCGACAGAGCTGCAGGTCGACCTCGCCGAGCCCGGCCTGGACGTACCCAGCGGCGACTGGGACGAGCCTCCCCAGCATGCCACCGTGCTCGCACTCGGCGGCCAAGGCGGCGAGCGACCTGCGGGCTTTCTGGTGGCCGCGCGCAACCGCTACCGCCCGCTCGATGCCGATGGCCGCAACTTCGTGCGGCTCATTGCCGGGCAGATCGGTTCGGCGCTCGCCAATGCCGATGCCTACGAAGCGCAGCGCCGCCGTGCCGCCGAATTGGCCGAGGCGATCCAGCTGCGGCAGGAAGCAGCCGAGGTGCTGCGGCGCGCCAACCAGCGGCTCTCGGCCGAGGTCGAGGCCCGCACGGCCGAGGGCGACCGGCTGCGCCGGCTTTTTGCGCAAGCGCCCGGGTTCATGTGCGTGCTGGGCGGACCCGACCACACGCTCGAACTGATCAACGACTCCTACCAGCAACTGGTGGGCCATCGCAATGTGGCGGGTAAGCCGCTGCGCGAGGCGCTGCCCGAACTGGTGGGCCAGGGCTTTCTGTCCTTGCTTGACGAGGTGCTGCTCACCGGCGCGCCCTACATCGGCCGCGGCGTGCGCGTGATGCTGCAGCGCGAGCCGGGCGCGCCGCTCGATGAACGCTTCCTCAACTTCGTCTACCAGCCGATCTTTGCGGCCGATGGTTCGGTCGACGGCATCTTTGCCGAAGGCAACGACGCGACCGAGCAGGTGCGCGCCGAACGCGCGCTGCTCGAACTCAACAACAGCCTGGAAGCGCGCATCGGCGAGCGCACCAACGAGCTGGCCGCGGCACTGGCGCGGCTCAAGGCCGAATCGGCCGAGCGCGAAGCGGTGCAGGAGGCGCTGCGCCAATCGCAGAAGATGGAAGCCGTGGGCCAGCTCACCGGCGGCATCGCGCACGACTTCAACAACCTGCTGCAAGGCATCACCGGCTCGTTGACGCTGGTTCGGCGCCGCCTGGCGCAAGGCCGTGTCGCCGAGGTCGACCGCTTCGTGGCCGATGCGGGCAACTCGGCCAAGCGCGCCGCTGCGCTCACCCACCGGCTGCTGGCGTTCTCGCGCCGCCAGCCGCTGGCACCGAAGCCGCTGCTGGCGAATCCGCTGGTCGCTTCGATGCAGGATTTGCTGGCGCGCACGCTGGGCGAAGGCATCTCGCTGGCGTTCTCGCTGTCGGATGATTTGTGGACGACGCTCTGCGATGCCAACCAGTTGGAGAGCGCGTTGCTCAACCTCTGCATCAACGCCCGCGACGCCACGCCGCACGGCGGCGCCTTGCGCATCGCGACCAGCAACATCCACCTGCACCCCGAGCACCCGGCGCGTGATGCCGATGTGCTGCCTGGCGAATACGTCTGCATCGCCGTGGCCGACACCGGCACCGGCATGCCGCCCGAGGTGCTGGCGCGCGCGTTCGACCCGTTCTTCACGACCAAGCCGATGGGCCAGGGCACGGGCCTCGGCCTCTCGATGATCTACGGCTTCGCGCGGCAGTCGGAGGGGTACGCCAAGATCCAGAGCGAGGTCGGCGTGGGCACGACGGTGCGGCTTTATCTGCCGCGGCACATGGCGTGGTCGCGGCCCGAGGCTGCGGTGGTTGCCGCGCTCGACGAAGCGCAGCCTGAGTCATCGAACGATGTGCCGTCGCGCGCTGCGGAACCCGAAGCCGGGCTCGCCGCATGTCAGGCTTTCGAATCGACGCCGGCACCCGTCATGGTGTTGGTGATCGAGGACGAGCCCGTCGTTCGCAGCCTCGTCGTCGAGGTCTTGAGCGACCTCGGCTGCCAGGCCATCGAAGCGGCCGACGGCCCGAGCGGCCTGCAGATGCTGATGAGCCCGCAGCCCATCGACCTGCTGGTGACCGACATCGGCCTGCCCGGCCTCAACGGCCGCCAGTTGGCCGACGCCGCCCGCACCCGCCGGCCGGGCTTGAAGGTCTTGCTGATGACCGGTTACGCCGAGAACGCGAACTTCGGCGATGGCGTGCTCGGCGACGGCATGGACCTCATCACCAAGCCCTTCGCGATGGACGATCTGGCGCAACGGCTGCGCGGGATGCTGGGCGACGGCTGATCTGACTCAGTGCCCGATGTGCTCGCTCACAAAATCCAGAAAGCACGCGATGCGCCCGGCGAGCTGCGTGTTGCGGTAGTAGACCGCGTTGACTGGCTGATGCACCTCGACCGTGTCGCGCGCCAGCACCTGCACCAGGTCACCCCGATCGCGGTCGCCGGCGGTCATGAAATCGGCCAGGCAGACGATGCCCTCGCCGGCCAGCGCCAAATGGCGCAAGGTCTCACCGCTCGACGCACGCAGCGCCGGCTCGATCTTCAGCCGGTCGCCATGCGGCCCCCGCAGCGGCCACTGGTTGAGCGAATCGGGCTGCACGAAGCCGAGCAGGCTGTGCTGGGTGGCGAGCTCGGCGACGCGCCTGGGCCGCCCGCGCGCTTTCAAGTAGGCCGGACTCGCGAGCACGCGCAGCGTGTTGCTGCCGAGCGAGCGGGCGTGCAGCGTGGAGTCGCGCAGCGTGCCGATGCGGATCGCCACATCGGTGTCTTGCTCCAAGAGGTCGATGACCAGATCGTTGGTGTTGAGCTCCAGCTCGATCAGCGGATAGCGCGCCCGAAACTCTGCGACCAGCGGCACGACCACATGCAGCATGAAAGGCGACGCCGCGTTCACGCGCAAGCGCCCTGCCGGCTGCTCGCGGCGGGCGACGAGCTGCTCTTCGGCTTCGTCGAGTGATGCGAGCACGGTGCGCGCCTTCGCGAGAAAGCGCTCGCCCTCTTCGGTGAGCACCAGCCGCCGCGTCGTGCGGCGCAGCAGCGTCACACCGAGCTTCGTTTCCAGACGACGCAGCGCGCGGCTGATGCCGGAGACGGTTTGCTCGAGCTGCTCTGCGGCGGCGGTGATGGAGCCGGCATCGACGATGGCGCGCAGGGCGATCAACTCTTCGAGGGTGCTTTTCATACCGTCTGTTGTCACTTCGATTGTTGACTCCGGGTCCAGAGTCTTCTGCTCATCAAGGGCTTCACGTGCAATGTATCGCAACCCATACTGCGGCCAACGCAATACCACATCAGGACACCACCATGAACATCTTCATCACCGGCGCCGCCGGCTACATCGGCGGCTCGGTCGCCACCCGATTGCTCGCCGAAGGCCACAGCATTCGCGGACTGGTGCGCAAGCCCGGGTTGGCCGACGCTCTGCAAGCGCGCGGCATCACACCCGTGCTCGGCGACCTGGACAACGCCGCCCTGCTGACTGCCGAAGCGCAGCGCACCGATGCCGTCATCAACGCCGCCAGCAGCGACCACCGCGCCTCCGTCGAGGCTCTGCTGCAAGGATTGCGCGGTTCGGGCAAGGCCTTCATCCACACCAGCGGTTCGAGCGTGATCGGCGACGACGTGGGCGGCGATGTGCTGTCGCCCAACATCTTCGAAGAAGACACGCCGCTGATCGTGGAGCCGAAAAAGGAAGCGCGCCACGCGATCGACAATTTGATCCTGGCTGCGGCCAATGACGGCGTGCGTTCGATCGTGCTGTGCAACACCATGATCTACGGCACCGGCACCGGGCTTCACGCGCAAAGCGTGCAGATCCCGCCGCTGGTGGCGCAGGCGCAAAAAAACGGTGTGGTGCGGGTGGTGGGCCGTGGCGTCAACCGCTGGTCCAACGTTCACATCGATGATGTGGCGGCCCTCTACGGCCTGGCGCTCGCCAAGGCACCTGCGGGCTCGTTCTACTTCGTCGAGAACGGCGAAGCTTCGTATGGCGAGATTGGCGCGGCCATCGCCCGGCGGCTGGGCTTGGGCGCTGTGCAATCGTGGAGCGTGGAAGAGGCGACGCGTGAATGGGGCGTCGGCCATGCGCGGTATTCGTTCGGATCGAACAGCCGGGTTCGGAGCGTGCGCGCGCGGCGTGAGCTTGGCTGGGAGCCGGTGCACGCCTCCGTCACCGAATGGATAGAGCGCGAGATGCCGATCGCTTGATTCTGAATCGGGCTTTCTGAATCGGGCTTTCTGAATCAGGTTCACGAACCCCTGGAGCCGCGGCAGGTGTAAGCGCGGGCCACATCCTCCGGCTCGCGCTGTTGCGCTTCGGACCACGCATCGGTCGCATGTTTCATCGCCGCGGCGGCTCGCAGGCCGGGGTGCAGTTGCATCAAACGGATGCTGAACCGATGCATCCAGATCGATCGGTTCGGGGTTGAATCGTGTTCGAAGCACGCCATCGTGTGTCTCCTTGGTGGTGAGTCGCCTGCCATAGTTTTCCGGCAGCGACGGCAACCGTCTGTAGGAGCACGCCGATAGGCGAGGTCAGGCGTCGAGCAGCTCCCGCACCGTCATCGTGTCGAAGCCGGCGCGCTGCCACAAACCACGCGCGGCCGGCGACGGCTCCAGCAAGAACTGCGAGAGCAGCGGCTGCGCCGGCGTGCGAGCCGGGTCGCAGAGCAGTACAAAGCGTGGATCGCCCGGTTCGTCCAGCCGCCCGACCCAATCGAACGCGACCAGCACTTCGAGCACCGGGTCGGTCTGCAGCGGATCGGTTCGCAGCGCTTCGGCCAACTGGCCGCCGCTCGCACCGCGCTCACCCGCGGCACGCGACTGCGCCAGCTCACGCAGCAAGGCCAGCGCGAGCTGCAGCCGCGCGCCCGGCGCATCGGGCCAGCGCTTCACATGCATCTGCAGGCTGGGCGCATAGGCGGCGATCACCGCACCCAGCAGCACGATGACCCAGCCGAGGTAGATCCAGATCAGAAAGATCGGCACGGTGGCGAAGGCGCCATACACCATCGAATACGTCGGCACCTGCTTCAGGTACCAGGTCAACACCTTCTTGGCCAGCTCGAAGCCGAGCGCCGCAAACAGCCCGCCGGCGATCGCATGGCGCCAGCGCACATGCGTGTTGGGCACGTAGTGAAACAGCCCGGCGATGCCGGCCGCGAGCAGCAGCGATTCGAGGGTGCCGAGCAGAAAGCCCACGCCGCCGGGCAGGTCGTTCACGAAGCCTTTGGAGGCCGAGATGGCGTATGACGTGATGCTCAGGCTCACACCCAGCAACAGCGGCCCGAGCGTCACAGCCGCCCAGTACACCAGCACGCGCTGCGCGATGGGCCGCGGCGTGCGCACGCGCCAGATGCCGTTGAGCGTGCGGTCTATCGTCAGCATCAGCGCCAGGGCCGTGAAAACCAGCACCACCAGGCCGACGCTGCCAAGCCGATTGGCCTTGGCCGCGAACTGCGTGAGCGCGTCCAGCACCGGCGCGGCGATGTTGGTCGGCACCAGGCTTTGCAGGAAGTACTTTTGCAGCGCGTCCTGAAAGCTCGCGAACATCGGGAAGGCCGAGAACACGGCGAGCATCACCGTGAGCAGCGGCACCAGCGAGATCAACGTGGTGAAGGTCAGGCTGCTGGCGGTCAAGCCCAGGCGGTCTTCGCGAAAGCGCTGGCGCAGCGTGATGAGCGTGTCCAGCCACGGCCAGCTTTGCAGCGTTTGCCAGGTGCGGGCGGCCTGCTCGCGCCAGCTCTCATTTGTCGTCATCGGGATCGGCATCGGGCCATCGGTGTCCAGCGGGTTCATTGCTGGCATCATAGTGAGCGATGTTGCCCACACCCTTGCCTCCCTCCCCCGCCCCTTCCCTCCCGCCCGCTGTCGCCTGGACGCGCGGCGTTGCCGTGGCCAGCCTGCTGGGCCTGATCGTGCTCGGCCTGGCCTGGGAACTCTGGCTAGCGCCCACCGGCCGCGGCACGCTGGCGCTCAAGGTGCTGCCGCTCGCGCTGCCGCTGGCCGGCGTGCTCAAGAACCGCATGTACACCTACCGTTGGGTCAGCCTGATGGTCTGGCTCTACTTCACCGAAGGCGTGGTGCGCGCGACCAGCGAACACGGCATGAGCGCCGCGCTCGGGACCGTCGAAGTCGTGCTGTGCCTGCTGCTCTTCACCGCTTGCTCGGCGCATGTGCGCTGGCGGCTGGCGCATCCCACGGAGACTTCCCCATGAGCGCCTTGCTCGACACCCTGGCCGGCGTGGTCGGGCCATCCAACGTTCTGGTCGATGGTGACTGTGCTTCGTACGAAACCGATTGGCGCAAACGCTACCACGGCCGCGCCTTGGCCGTCGTGCGGCCCGGTTCTGCAAGCGAAGTCGCAGCGGTCGTCAAAGCCTGCGTGGCGCACGGTGTGAGCATCGTGCCGCAGGGTGGCAACACTGGCCTGGTCGGCGCCTCGGTGCCCAACGACAGCGGTGAGCAGGTGCTGCTCAGCCTCACCCGCCTCAACCGCGTGCGCCAGATCGATGCCGCCAATTCAACGATGACGGTAGAAGCCGGCTGCGTGCTGCAGACGGTGCAAGAAGCCGCGGCCGATGCCGGCCTGCTCTACCCGCTGAGCCTGGCCGCTGAAGGCAGTTGCACCATCGGCGGCAACCTCGCCACCAACGCCGGCGGCACGCAGGTGCTGCGCTTCGGCAACGCGCGCGACCTGTGCCTGGGCCTGG
>JAMFRW010000110.1 GCA_026224975.1 Rhodoferax sp.
AGAAGTGGACCGCGTGGTCATGCTCCTGCAGCGTCTTGGCCATGATCTCGCGGATGAGATAGGCGTTCTTGGGGATGACGATGCCGAGCGCGTCTTCCACCGCGCGAACCGAGGCCAGCGCGTGGCAACCGGTGCACACGCCGCAGATGCGTTCGACGAAGGCCCAGGCATCGCGCGGGTCACGGCCTTTGAGGATCACCTCCAGCCCGCGCCACATCGTGCCGGTCGAGACCGCGTTGCGGATCACGTTGTTGCTGTCGAGGTTGACCTCGCATCGCATGTGGCCCTCGATGCGCGTCACCGGGTCGACGACGATGCGCCGGCCGGTGTTGTCCATCTTGAAGCCCTGAGTGTCGTAGGCGCCCATGTGTGTCGGTCCTGCTTTTTGGTGTTGTTTTGGTGTTGTTCTGCTGGGGTGCGCGTCAGTGGTCGGCGTTGGCCGAATCGGCCTTCTCGGACTTGTCGCTCTTGTCACTTTGTTGCGCCGCCCGCTTGATGGCCGAGACCGCCGCATGCGCGACCGCCGCCGCGCCCACCACACCGGCGGCCGTGGCGCCCACCTGGTCGGCATTGGCTTCGATGCCGAACTGGTGGATGTCGGTGAGCCGGTCGTAGAACGAACCCTTGTCCCAGAAGCCGTCTTCCGAGCAGCCGATGCAGCCGTGGCCGGCCTGGATGGGGAAGCTCGTGCCCTCGTTCCAGCGCGTGGTGGAGCAGGCGTTGTAGGTGGTCGGGCCCTTGCAGCCGACCTTGTAGAGGCAGTAGCCCTTGCGCGCGGATTCGTCGTCGAAGTGCTCGACGAACTGGCCGGCATCGAAGTGCGGCCGGCGATAGCACTTGTCGTGGATGCGCTGGCTGTAGAACATCTTCGGCCGGCCTTGCCGATCCAGCTCGGGGATGCGGTCGAAGGTCAGCATGTAGGTGATCACGCCGGTCATCACCTCGGCGATCGGCGGGCATCCGGGCACCTTGATGATGGGCTTGTCGAAGATGACCTTGTGGATGGGCGTGGCCTGCGTGGGGTTGGGCTTGGCGGCCTGCACGCAGCCCCAGCTCGCGCAACTGCCCCAACTGATGATCGCCTTGGCATCCTTGGCCACGTGCTTGAGCTGGTCGATGAAGGGCTTGCCGCCGATGATGCAGCTCATGCCGTCCTGGTTGAGCGGCGGGTTGCCTTCGACCGCCAGGATGTAGTTGCCCTTGTACTTGACCATGATCTCTTCCAGGATCGCCTCGGCCTGGTGGCCGGCGGCGGCCATCAGCGTGTCGTCATAGTCGAGCGAGATCATCGAGAGCACCACGTCCTTGGCGAGCGGGTGCGCCGAGCGGATGAACGATTCGGAGCAGCAAGTGCATTCGAGCCCGTGCAGCCACAGCACCGGCGTGCGCGGCTTGGTTTCCATCGCATGCGCGATCTGCGGCACGAACGCGGGCCCCAGGCCGAGCGAGGTGGCGGTGAGCGAGCAGTACTTGAGAAAGCTGCGGCGTGAGATGCCCTGGCGGCGCATCACCTCGTAGAAGGTCTCCATCTTCGCTGTCTCCTTGCGATGTTGTTCGGCGTGTGCCTGTACATCACAAGTCGCGGGCCACTTTGGCGGCCTCGCGGGAAAACACCGAGCGACCACGCCAAGTGTTTGTTTCGACAGCGAAATTTCTGGACCGGGTGGAGGGCCTTGGTGGAGGTGTTTGGAGCGGGTGGAAGCGAAGCTCTCGTCGCGATGACCGGACCGGCAGGCTGGCTTGCGGCGCGGGCTCTCTACTTCTCCTGCTCTACTTCTCCTGCTACTTTTCCATGAGCACCGCGCGCAAGGTCTCGGCACGGATGTCTTCCGTCACCAGCGCCTTCAGCTCCGAAAACCGCGGCGTGGTCTTGACGGTGTAGTGGCGCGGGTACGGCAGGTCGATCGTCAACTCGCTCTTGATGCGCCCCGGCCGCGCGCTGAACACCACGCAACGGCTGGCCATGAAAATGGCTTCGTCGATGTCATGGGTGACGAAGAGCACGGTCTTCTTGTGCAGCTCCCAGATGGAGAGCAGCAGCTCCTGCATCAGCAGCCGCGTCTGGTTGTCCAGCGCGCCGAAAGGTTCGTCGAGCAGCAGGATCTTGGGGTCGTTGGCGAGTGCGCGGGCCAGCGCCACACGTTGCTGCATGCCACCCGAGAGCTGCTTGGGAAAGTGCGACTCGAAACCCGTCAGCCCCACCTCGGCGATGAAGCGCTGAGCAATCTCCTCCTGCTGCGCCAGCGCCATCCCCTTCTCGCGCAAGCCGAAGCAGATGTTCTGCCGCACGGTGAGCCACGGGAACAGCGTGTAGCTCTGAAACACCATGCCGCGGTCCGCACCCGGGCCGGTGACGCGCTGGCCATCGAGCAGCACTTGGCCCACGGTCGGTTCATCGAGCCCGGCCACGATGCGCAGCAGCGTCGATTTGCCGCAGCCGGAAGGGCCGAGGATGGTGATGAAGTCGTTGTTGGCCACATCGAGCGAGGTGGGCTGTAACGCGAGCGTGGGCTTGCCGCCGTTCACGCCGGGGAAGGTTCGGCCTACGCCTTGGATGGAGAGGGTGCTCATGCGAGGTCGTGCGCTACGCGAAAGGGGGAGTGCGGCGGGGGGCCCATGCTGCTGCTGTGCGTGGCGCGGCAGGGAGTGCCCGGCAGGGGCTCATGCTGTGGCGGTCGGCGGGTACGCCGACTGCACG
>JAMFRW010000016.1 GCA_026224975.1 Rhodoferax sp.
GCGTATCCTCGGATCGATCAGCGTGTAGGAAATGTCGACCAGCAGGTTGACCGCGACAAACGTCACCGAGGCGATGAGGATCGCCCCCTGCACCACCGGAATGTCTTTCTGCGTGATGGCCTCGACGGTGATGCGGCCGATGCCCTGGCGCGCGAACAGCGTCTCGATGATCACCGCGCCCGAGAGCAGCTCGCCGACGGCCACGCCGAGCAGCGTCACCGTCGGGATCAGCGCATTGCGCAGCACGTGCACATAGAAGATGCGCGCTTCACCCAGGCCCTTGGCACGCAGCGTGGTCACAAAGGGTTCGTGCAGGCCTTCGAGCATGCCGTCGCGCACCATGCGCATGATGGGCACGGAGACCACGAGCCCGAGCGCCGCCACCGGCAGCACCATTGCCGCGGGCGTGTTGCCGATGACCGGCAGCCAGCCCAGCATCACCGAGAACACCAGGATCAGCAGGATGCCGAGCCAGAAGCCGGGCATCGAATGCAGCCAGAGCGCCAGCGTCTGGATGAGTTGATCGAGCCAGCGGCCGGCATGGCGCGCCGATAGCACGCCGAGCGAAACGCCCACGGCGAGTGCCACCACGCAGCCCAGCAGCGTCAACGTGGCCGTGGCCGGGAACTGCGCCGCCAGCCGTTGCGCCACCGGCTCGCGCGACACATAACTCTTGCCGAGGTCGCCCCGCGCCAGCGCCGCCAGGTAGGCGATGTATTGCTCGCCCAAGGGCTTGTCGGTGCCGAGCTGCTGGCGCACGCGGTGCACCGTCTCGGGGCTGGCGTCTTCACCGGCGATGAGCTCGGCCGGGTCGCCGGGCAGCCAGTGCAGGATGAGGAAGACGAGCGTGATCGCGCCGAACACGACCGCAAGCGAGGTCAGGATGCGCTCGACGATGCGCCCCGTCACGGCCGCACCCAGGCCGTCTGGAAAGTTGGGAAGCCGTGCGCGTCGATGGCCACGCCCTCCACATGCACATCGGTCGCGATGAAGTACTGCAGCACATAGACCGGGATCGAATACACCTTGTCGAGGATCAGTTGCTGCGCCTCGTAGTAGATGGCGGCGCGACGCTCCGGCTCTTGCTGCTGCGAGCCGGCATCGAGCAAGCGAATGAGTTCGGGATCGGCGACCCGCGAGATGCCGGTGCGCGCACGCACGGCCGGCGAATGGATGCGGCGCATCACATCCGGGTCAGGCGCGAAGAGGCTGCCGCCGAGCAGGTCGTACTCACCGGCCGAGACACGTTCGAGGTAATTGCCGCCAGCCACCGTTTCGATGCGAACCTCGATGCCCGCATCGGCCAGTTGGCGGCGCAGCACGGTCAACAGGTCGAGGCGCTTCTCGCGGTTGCCTTGGGTTTCGAGGAAGGCCAGCGTCAGGCGCCTGCCGTCTTTCTCGCGGATGCCGTTGGCACCGGGCTTCCAGCCGAGTTCGTCCAGCGTCTTCTTCGCCAGTTCGCGGTCGGGCTTCCAGCTGTTTTCGAAGCGCTTGTCGTAACCCAGGATGCCGGGCGACAGCGGCGCCCAGGCGCGCGCCAGCGTGCCGAGGTGCACCGTGCGCACGGCGGTGTTCAGATCGAGAGAGAGCTTGAAGGCGCGGCGCAGGCGCTCATCGTCCCACGGTGCGCGCGTCACGTTCAGGTAGAGCGCGTAGTTGTGGTTGAGCAGCTCGCCCTGCACGATGCGGTACTTCGGATCCTTTTGCAGCGCGAGCAGGTTCTGCGGCGGAATGATGTCGGCCGCGCCGGCCTGGCCGTTCTGCAGCACGGCCACGCGCGTGGCTTCTTCGGGCACGTTCTTGAAGACGAGCTTGGCGAGGTAGGCGGCGCCGGGGTTCGAGGAGCCTGTCGGAGGCCACTTGTAGTCGTCGTTGCGCGCCAGCGCGATCTCGGTGCCGGCTTGCAGCGAGACGAACTTGAACGGTCCGGTGCCGACCGGGTTCAGCAGGAACTTGTCGCCATGCAGCTTGACGGCCGCAGGCGAGACGATGCCGAGGCTGGACTTCGAAAGGTTCGCCAGCAGCGGCGCGAACGGTTTGCTCAGGACCACGCGAAGGGTGAACGGCGCCAGCAGTTCACTGTGGTCATACGGCCCGATGTCGCTGAGCGTCACCAGCGCATTCTTCGGGTCCTTGATGCGGTCGAGGTTGAACTTGACGGCTTCGGCATCGAAGCGTGTGCCGTCGTGAAAGTGCACATCGTCGCGCAGCACGAAGGTATAGGTGAGGCCATCGGGCGACACCTCCCACGACTTCGCCAGCCACGGGGCGATTTTGTGGTCCGGCAGCAGCACCACGAGGCTGTCGTAGATCGAGCGCAGCACCCGGTGGTGCGGCGCAAAGGCAGAGCGGTGCGGGTCCAGCCCGAAGCTGGTGACGGCCGCACCGTCGAACGCAAAGACCAGTTCGCCCCCGGCCCCAGGCGTTGCATCGAGCGGGGCGGCGCTCGCAGCAGACGCCGATGCCGGCGTGTCACGCTGGCCGCAGGCTGTGAGTGCTGCCAGGGTCAGCAGCAACAAATGAGCGAACAGGCGACGAAAAGGCGGCAAGCGGGTCATAGGGCGATGAGGATCAGTAGTGAGGAAGCGCGTCGAAATCCTCGACCAGCACCCGCTCCAGCTCGCGCGGGTAATCGCCGTAGTTCGACACCGGGTAGTGCAGCCCGGCGCGGTTGTCCCAGAAGGCGAGCGCGTGCTTGGTCCACTTGAAGCGCACATGGAATTCCGGCTTCGAATACGCGCGCTCCAGTTCGGAGACGAGGGCCGCGCTCTCGGCCTTGTCCCAGCCGATCACGCTCGGGGCTTGCGAGAAGTTGAGGAACAGCACCTTCTCGCCGGTCTCGGGGTGAACACGAACCAGCGGGTGCGCGACGATCGGGTAATCGAGATTCACGCGCTTCAAGGCGCTCTGGAAGTCGTGCACCACGTGGAGGTTTTCGATCTTTTCCTTGAGCTCGTCCGAGAGGCTCTCGTAGACCGCGTGGCCATCGGCCCAGACCGTATCGCCACCGAGCGGCGGAATGTCGACCTCGCGCAGCACCGCGCCCCAGGCCGGCTTGACCAGCCAGCTCGTGTCGGTGTGCCAGCGGCCGGCCGTCACCTTGTAGAGCTTGCGCTGCTCCGTCGCCGAAATGCGGTGCGAATCGGCGGTCTCCTTGTCGAAGCGCTTCTCGCTGTCCCGCGTCGAAGGGTGCTGGTATATCTTGCCGAACTGGCGCGCAAAGGCGATCTGCTGATCGTGGTCGATCGGCTGGTCGCGGAAGAAGACCACGCGGTGCTTGAGCAGCAGCGCCTTGATCTCGTCACGCTGCTCGATGCTGAGTGGCTGACGCAGGTCGACGCCGCTGATCTCGGCGCCGATGGTCGGCTCGAGCTGCTTGACGACAAGCGTGCTCGGCCGCGTGGAGTTCTTCGAATCGATGACTGCAGACATGTCTATCTCCTGAGGAATTGCCGGCTCCTACACCGGGCAATCGATAAGGGCTCAGAACAAGTAGGAGAGCCGTGCGTAATAGAAGCCGCCGGTGACACCGAACGGGCTGTAGGCGCCGTAGGTCTCGACCGAGTCGATGCGCTTGCCGCCAGGCAACGCAGCATCCGTGACGGGCGAACCCGGTTGCTTCGTCGGGCGGATGCCGAAGAGGTTGTTGGCGCCGAGCGCGACGGTGACCGACTTGGTGAGCTTCCACGCCACATCCAGATCGGTGATGTAGCGGGCATCGAAATAGCGGTCGACGGGTGACGAATTGACGGTGGCTGGCTCGATGTACTTGCCGAATCGCGTCAGGCGCAATTGCGTCGTGAAGTCGCCGAATTCCCAATTCGCGCCCAATACCAATTTATCGCGCGGGCTCGAATCGGTGAGCTGCAATTGCGCGACCCGACCGAACGGCGTGTAGGTGGATGGCAGTTGCGGCGGGTTGCCCTTGACGCTGTCGACCTTGGTCTTGTTGTAGCTGTAGAGCGCCGTCCAGCGCACGCGTCCGAAGCCCGCATAACGGTCGGTGTACTCGGACGAGATGTCGATGCCGCGCGTGGTGGTGTCGGCCGCGTTCAGGTTGTATTGCGCCGAGCTGCTGGCGGCCGGGTTGACGAAGCCGATCGAGGTGAGCGCATCGCGCACCAGCGTCGAAGTACCGGTGTCGCTGAGGGCCTCGCCCTTGATGATCAGGTCGCGGATCTTGATCTGGTAGACGTCGACCGTGAGCTTGGTGTTGCGCGACAGGTCGAAGGTCAGGCCGACGCTGAGGTTGTTCGATTTTTCCGGCGTCAGCGGCTTGGCGCCCAGCGCTTCGGCGGCGGCGCTGGACGGCGGCAGGTAGGCCACCAGCGACGAGCGCACGATGCCGTCGCTGCCGCGCGTGCTCGAACTCTGCGTGACCGAGAAGATCTGCTGTGCCAGTGATGGCGCCCGGAAACCGGTACTGACCGTGCTGCGCACCGCGATGCCCTTGGTCAGTTCGTAGCGCAGCGCGAGCTTGCCGCTGGCGGTGTCGCCGGAGCTGTCGTCGTAATGCTCGAAACGAGCGGCCACGCTGGCGTAGAAGTCCTTGGTCAGGTTGGCGCCGACGTCGGCATAGGCCGCCACGCTGTTGCGCTCCTTGCTGCCGGCGTCACGCGCCGAAGTGCCGACGAAGGACTGCAAGCCTGCCGGCGGGCGCTGCCCGGCGCGCGGCGTGCCGGCCGGGTAGATGTAGCCGCCATCGACATAGGAGTTGAGTTCACCGGCACCCTCGGCGTATTTCTCCCAGCGGTGTTCCAGGCCGAACGAGAGTTGCGCCGGCTTAGGCAAACCCCAGTCGAATTCGCGCGTGACGTCGAGGTTGGTCGTGGCCTGCTGGAAGACGAGGTTGCCGAGGTAGAAATCGGTCTGCGTCACGCTCGGCCCGAGCGAGGCGTTGAGCGTGTTCTGCGCGCGCAGCACCGCCAGGTCGCGGGAATAGGTGGTGCTCAGGTCGTAGTTCCAGCCATACAGCAAGCCCTTGCCGCCGATAGCGATCTGGTGGTCGGTTTCGCTGATGAGTCGCTGCGCGCCGAAGCCATCGGGGTAGATGTCGGTCAGCGTGCTGACGCTGTTAGGGCGGAAGCTGCCGCGCGTGTCGACCACATCGCGGTGGCTCAGGGTCGTGAACGAATACAGCGTGAGCGCTTCCGAGAGAGGCAGCTCGGCGTTGTACGAGGTGTCGATCACCTTGTCGCGGTTCGAGCGGCCGTAGCTCTTCGCGAACAGCGTGTCGAAGGTGGCCTCGCGCGGGTCCGGCGTGGCGCCGGGCGTGCCGTAGGCGACAGGCTTGCCGTTGAGCAGCGGGAAGTAGAACGGGCCTTGCGCCGCACCCGCCGCGTAAGACGGGCCTTGCAGCCGAACGTCGACCGCCACGTTGATGAAGCCGCCGCCGTCGCCCAGCGCGTAGCCATGGTTGAAGCCGAGCTGCGACAGGTCGCCCGGCTTGTCCTGCTGCCGGCCACCGGTGAGGTTGAGCGAGCCGCCCTCGGCATCTCGCTTCAGGATGATGTTGATCACGCCGGCGATGGCGTCCGAGCCGTACTGCGCCGCGGCGCCGTCGCGCAGCACCTCGATGCGCTCGATCGCCGAGACGGGGATCAAGTCCATGTCGACCGGCACGCTGCCGGTGCCGAAGTTGTTGTAGACGGCGGTGTTGTGGCGGCGCTTGCCGTTGACCAGCACCAGCAGCATGTCGCCACTCAGCCCGCGGATCTTGGTCGGGCGGACGCTGGCCGAGGTGCCGCCACCCGGCTGGCTGGGCGCGGTGTAGGAAGGCACCAGCGTGCCCAGCACTTCGCGCAGGCTGGCCTTGCCTGTGGCGCGGATCTCGTCGCCGCTGACCACATCGATCGGCGACGGGCTGCTGGTCACGGCGATCTGCTTGCCGCGCGAACCGGTGCTGATGACCACGCTTTCCAGCTCGGCGGTGCCTGCGCCGGCCGGCGCGCCAGCCTGCGCTTGCACCGTCACGCCGGTGCCGGCAAGACCCAAGCCGAGACCGAGACCCAAGAGCGTGCAGACGGCGCGGGAGGTGGCGTTGACGGTGGCGGCTGGTGTGGGTCGGGGACGGTGCCTGGCAACGCGGAGCATGGAGAGCCTTTGGTGTTCTAGATGGATTCGGAGTGGTGTGTCGTTCGGTTCGGAGCCGATGGAAGCGAATGCTATGGAGCGGGGCCGGGTTTACAAAATATGCATTTCAGATATGTTTACTTCACGTTTGATTTCTCTTTGGACATATTCATGATGATTCTGAAGATGCGCGGATTTCGAGGCTTGGGTGTCATCGGGCACCACTGGTCGCCCCCTCACTTATTGGATTGCGATTTTTATTCCGCAAAAAATTTAAAAATGATAACTATGTCGTTTTTGATTGGCGCTTGAAATGCTACAAACGCCATAGACCCAGCAGGGTCGCTCGCAACTGACACGGTAAATCATGAAAAATCAATTCTTCTCGCTCGCTACTTCTGCCGTCTTGGCGCTCGCTGCGCTCAACGCGGGCGCCCAAAACCTCGTCGCCAACGGCAGCTTCGAGGACACGACGCTCAGTGCCTCCGGCGCCATCACCAACTCGAATCTGGCTGGATGGTCCATCGACCTCGTCGGCACCCTTTCGGGCGGGCCTTACAACTTTGCCGCGCTGTATTTCTCGGCGCAAGAAGCAACCACCATCGGCGCGACCGGCACCGACAAACCCGGTGGCAACTGGATCATGGCCAACGCCGGGACGAGCCCGGATGGTGGCAAGTTCGTCGCGATCGACGGTGATTCCGCCGTGGCCGCCAGGCTCTACCAGACGATCACCGGCCTCACCGTCGGCCACACCTACGATCTGACGTTCCAGATGGCTGGCGCGCAGGAAAGCGACAAGTTCGGCGCGACGACCGACAGCTGGCTGGTGACGTTCGGCAACGATAGCCAGAAGTCGACCGTGCTCAGCAATCCCACACACGGCTTCACCGGCTGGATCAACCAGACGATGAGCTTCACCGCGACGAGCACCAGCCAGGTCCTGTCGTTCCTGGCCGTCGGCACGCCGACCGGGCTGCCGCCGGTCTCGCTGCTGGACGGCGTGTCGTTGGTAGACACCGTGGCGGCAGTGCCGGAACCCCAGACCTGGGCCTTGATGCTCGCGGGCATCGGCGCGCTCGGCGTGGCCTTGCGCAAGCGCCGCAACGCATAAGCGACCCCGCCGATCAACACCGGCCGTCACCGTGGTGGCGGCCGTTTTTCATGGCCATCGCATGCAATCGCTCCAACACTTCGCCATCGACGTTCTGCGTCTGACGCTTTGGCTCGTCATCCTCGCGGCGGTGTTCGTTCCGTTGGAGCGCTTGTTTGCGCTACGCGAGGCGCGGGTCTGGCGCAACCAGTCGGGCGTGGACATCGGGTACTACTTCCTCTCCAGCCTGCTTCCCGCGGCCCTTCTGGCGCTGCCCATGGCTTTGTTGGCCACGGCGCTTAGACAAGCCCTGCCCGCCTCGGCGATGACATGGAGCGACGCCATGCCGGTCTGGGCCCGATGGAGCCTGGCGCTGGTCGTCGCCGAACTCGGCACCTACTGGGGCCATCGGTGGAGCCACGAAATTCCGCTGCTCTGGCGCTTCCATGCCGTACACCATTCGGCCGAACACATGGACTGGCTGGTCAACACCCGGGCGCACCCGGTCGACATGGTGTTCGTCCGTCTCTGCGGCCTGTTGCCTGTGTATGCGCTCGGCCTGGTGCAAGTCTCGACAGGCAAGACCGAATCGGTGGCCATCGCGCTCGCGACGACCTTCTGGGGGTTTGCTGTTCACGCCAACGTGCGCTGGCGTTTCGGATGGCTGGAGCAGTTGATCGCAACGCCCGCGTTTCACCACTGGCATCACACGCGCAACGAGCACATCGACCGCAACTACGCGACAATGTTCCCGTGGATGGATCGCCTCTTCGGCACGCTGCACTTGTCGCAGCAATGGCCGCGCGAATACGGCACCGACACGCCCATCGCCGGCAGTCTGCCACGGCAAATCATCGATCCGTTCCAGCGCGAAACGCGCACCGCAACCGACCGGTGATTCTCAGCGCAAGAAGTAGCCCGTCACCCGCCACTGCTTGTCTTCGTCGAAGCGAAACGACACCAGCTCGCGCGCGGTCTTGCCGTTCACGAAGGTCGTCACATATTCCACGTTGACATAGGCGCCCGCCGGCAGCTCCGGCGTGCCCGTGGAGGTGCTTCGGGTGATGCTCCACCAACTGCGGTCCTTGGCCGGGCCGAGTGCCTGGCGAGCGGTCGTCACGGCTTGCACGAACTGCGGCTTGGGCACCTGCTTCTGGGCGATCGGCGAAGCGCCATCCCAGATGTCGGCCACCTTGCCGGCATCGATCATCTGCGCGGCCTGCAAGCCGGCGCCGACGATGGTGTTGGGGTCGATCGCCTGGGCGGCTGCGATGCTGGACAAGCTGGCGAGTGCAAGCGCGGCCATGATCGCGCGGTGAGAGCGCAGGGTGGTGTGTGAACGCATCATTTCTTCTCCTCGAAAGCAGCCGCGTCAGGCCCGGCAATGCCGCTCACCCGCCGCGCGCAGTCCGGATCCCTCCAATACGTGCCGTTGGTCAGTACATCGCCATTGAACCGCACCATGTACTGGCAGGTGACGAATTCTGCGCCGGGGCCGGTGCGAAGGTGAAAGATGTAATTCCACTCACGGTCGCGCCCCAAGCCTTCGCTGAAGTGCGGCCAGCTCAACAGGCCGCGCACCTGGTCCTTGCCCATGCCGGTGCGCATCGCGCGCAGGGCCTCGATGCTGGGGAAGGCGCCCTGTTTCCATTGCGCAGACGCGAGGAACGGAAAGTCCTTGTCGGCCGGCGCCGCAGGCGCTTCCTGGGCAGCGCTCACCTGCGCCAGGCCATCGATGGCCACGCCGGGCGTGGCGCAACCGCCGAGGGCCACAGCCGTTCCGACGAGGGAGATAGCCAACGCTGCTGCGCAAGCCAGACCGGGTTTGTCGAGCATCATGTTCTTGTCCTTGGAAATCAATTGAAGACCCACTCGGCGCCGACCGTGGCCGCCACGCCGGCGCGGCTTGCGCCCACGCCGCCGGACACGCTGAACGCGTTGTTTTCTGCGGTACGCCGAAAGCTCAAGCCCACGGCCGACTGGCCCTTGAAGACGCCCGCGCCCACGCGCATCACCGTCTTGCCCGGCACATAGCTGGCCGGCATCTGCACGGCCATCGCGGCGGCCACGCCGGCGTAGGCGTTCTTGGCGACATCGTCGATGCGGCCATTGAGTGCGTCGCGCACGGAGTTCAACTGGTTGACGTTGACCGCATCTGTGCCCTTCACGCCCGGCGCCACGTTCGAGAGCACCGTGCCGTTCGGCGCCTGGCCATTGCCCAGCGTCGCGCTGCCGTAGTTGGTCGTGCCGTCGACGTTCTTGTCGTACTGCACGTTGCCGGCCTGTGCCGCCTGCAGTTGACCCACGTTGGCCGCATCGGTCGCCGCGGTGCCGGCGGCCACGTTCACCACCTGGCGCTCGCTGCCCACGCTGCCGACCGACACCGTGCCCGCGCGGTCCGCCACCGAGCCTGCACCGATGGCGACCGCGTTGTTGGCCAGCGCATTGGCTCCGTTGCCGAGCGCCGTGCTGTTGGCGCCCGATGCCACGGCGCCGGCACCGCCGGCCACGGCGTTGCTGCCGGTCGCGGCGGGGCTGCCGAGGTTCGCGCTGTTGTTCACCTGAAAGAAGCCGGACGTGCCGTTGTTCAGGCCGGACACCTGCTGCTGCACGGCGTAGAGCTGACTCGCGTTGACCGCGTCGGTATCGGCGCTGCCGGCGGCCACGTGGGTGAGCTGCCGCTCGGCACCGGCCCGGCCGATCGAGACTTCGCCAGCGGAGTTCTGCGGCACCGTCAACGCGAAGGCGGTGTAGCCGGTTTGCGAGCCGACCGATGTCACCGCACCCGCGCCGAGCGCCACGCTGTCGGCATGCGTCACCGTCGCACCGGCGCCGATCGCCACGCCGCGCAATGCGTCGGCGCTGGCTTGCGTGCCCACGGCGATGCCATCGGCCTGGCCGACGTAAGCCGTCTGGCCGATGGCCGTGCCACCGGTCGCGACCATCTGCACCGTGGCCCCGTTGCCGATGCCGATGGCGCTGTCGCCGTTGACCACCGTGCGCGGGCCGACCGCGACGGATTCGGCGCCACCCGAGAGCGAATCGCCGCCGCTCGAATTCACGTGGACATACTTCTGCGCCGCGTTCGAGAGCGTGGCCGACAGCGCCTGGAGTTGCGAGACCGAGACCGCGTCCTGCCCCTGCGTGCCGTCGGCGATGTTGGTGATCTGCCGGTAGGTGTTGGCGGTGGCGCTGCCGACCGAGATTGCACCGAGCAGCGCACCGCCCGTCGTGTTGTATTGCACCGCCGCGAAACCCGGCACCACGCCACTGCCCGGCGTGATGGCCCGGTCGGAGACACTGCCCTGGCCGAGCGCCACGCCACCGGCGACGCTCGCGTTCGAATCGCGGCCGATGGCCACTGCGCCCGCGGCTGAGCCGGTCGCGTTGTAGCCCACAGCCGTGGCGCCTTGCCCGGTCGCGAACGAATCCGTGGGCGCCAGGCCGGTCTCGTTGGTGCGCACATAGCGAATACCGGTGCCGTTGGCGGCCGTGTAGGCGCTGCTGGTGTCGCCGGTGATGGTCGTCAGCGTGCTGCCAAGTGCGGTCACGCTGTTGCCGAGGTTGGTGACGGTGCTGCCGAGCGTGGTCACGGTCGCACCGAGGGCCGTGACATTGCTGTTCGTCTGGAACAACTGGCTGCCATTGACGGCATCGGTGCTGGTCGCGCTCAGCGCACCCTGGTGCAGGTTGGTGATGCTGGTGCCGCCGGTCGCGCCGCCATCGCTGCTCACAGGGCCGGCCATCGTCACCGTGGTCTTCGTGCCATCGTTGTATTGCACCGAGTTGTTTGCCGTGGTCGCCACCGCTCTGAGTTGCGCGACGTTGACCGCATCGGTGTCGGCGCTACCGCCGGCCACGTTGGTGACTTGCCGTTCGGCACCGGCGCGCCCTACCGAGACTTCGCCGGCCGAGTTCTGCAGCGCCGTCAACGCATAGGCGCTGTAGCCGGTTTGCGAACCCGTAGACGTGATCGCGTTCGAACCGAGGGCCACGCTGTCGGCATGGCTCACCGTCGCGCCGGCGCCGATCGCCACACCGCGCAATGCGTCTGCCTTGGCCAGCGTGCCGATCGCCAGGCCATCGACGAACGAGACCGTGGCCGCCTGGCCGATGGCCGTGCCGCCGGTCGCGACCATCTGCACAGAAGCGCCGTCACCGATGCCGATGCCGCTGTTCCCGGCGACCGTGGTGCGCGGGCCGACGGCGATGGATTCGGCACCGGTCGAGAGCGAATCCGCGGCCGAAGAGTTGGCATGGAAATACCGCGTCGTGGTGGCCGACAGGGTGCTCGAGAGGGCGCCGAGTTGCGCGATGGTCGCCGCATCCTGCCCCTGGGTGCCGTCGGCCACGTTGGTGATCTGGCGATAGCTGCTGCCGGTGGCGCTGCCGACCGAGACGGCGCCCAGCAGCGCGCGGCTGCTCGTGTTGAACTGCACCGCCGCATAACCCGGCACGGCGCCCGCGCCTTGCGCGATGGTGCGGTCGGAGACGCTGCCCCGGCCGAGTGCAACGCTGCCGGTGATGCCCGCGTTCGCATCGCGCCCGATCGCGATGCCGCTGGCTGCTGAGGCGGTCGCGTTGTAGCCCACGGCAGTGGCGCCCTGGCCGGTGGCGAACGAATCGGTTGGGGCCAGCCCCGCTTCATTGGTGCGCACGTAGCGGATGCCCGCGCCGTTGGCATCGGTGTAGGTCGTGCTGGTGTCGCCGGCGATGTTGGCGAGCGTGTTGCCGAGCGTGGTGACGGTGCTGCCCAGGTTTGTCACCGTGGTCCCGAGCGTCGTGACCGTGTTGCCCAGGTTGGTCACGGTCGTTCCGAGCGTCGTGACCGTGTTGCCCAGCGTCGTCACGTTGCTGTTCGTCTGGAACAACTGGCTGCCGTTCACCGCATCGCTGCTGGTCGCGTTCAACGCGCCCTGGTGCACATTGGTGATGGTCGTACCACCGGTCACGCCGCCACCGATGCTGGTGGTGCCACCCAGCGTGATGCTGTTGTAGTTGACGACGCTGCCCGCCACGTCGTACTTGACGGCCGCTGCGTTCAAGGTTTCGATCGCCTGGCTGGCGGCGAAGAGCTGGCTGCCGTTGAGGGCGTCGGTACTCGTGGCACTCACGCGGCCCGCAGCCACGTTGGTGATCTGGCGTTCGCCGCCCACCGAACCCACACTGACCACGCCACCGGCCACCGGTGTGGCGCCGGCGAAGTTGTAGCTCTTGCCAGCGATCGTGATGCTCGCGGTCGGGTTCGATGCCGCCACGGTCGAGTTGTTGCCCAGCACCACGGCGCCATCCAGCCCAGCACTCACCGTCACGTTGTTGCCCAGCACGAACGCGTTGGACGAATCGATGGTGTTGTTGTTGCCGATGCCGTAAGCGCTGTCGCCGTTGATGAAGCTCGGGTCGCCGAAAGCGCCGGCGTGGCTGCCCGCCACCACGTTGCCGGTGCCGATGCTGATCGATTGCAGACCGCTGGCTTGCGCGCCAGAGCCCAGGGCCAGCGACTGCTGCGCGCTCGCCTTGGCCAAATCGCCGATGGCGACCGAGGCGGAGCCAGATGCGGCCGAAGAATGCCCGATCGCGACCGATGCGGTGCCGCTGGCGCTGGCGCCGTTGCCCATGCCGATCGAGGAGTCGCCCAACGCGCGGACCGACTGGCCGACCGCGATGGACTGGTTGCCGGACGCGCTGGAACCCGTGGAATTGGCATGTCCACCGATGCTGAGCGCGTCCATCCCCGAGGCCGTGGCGTCGTCCCCGATGGCCACTTGCGAGCCTGCGCCGTTGGGCTTCGCACCTGCGCCAATGGCGACAGGGGAGGTCCCGCCTGTGCTCGAAGTGCCGGTCGCCGACGCGAACTGTCCGATCGCAACGGCGCCGTTCTGAAAGCCGTTCGAACTCGATGCGGTCGCAAAGCCGATGGCTACCGCGCCGGCGTTCGTCGCCCCACCAGTGGCCACGGCACCGCTGCCAAGTGCCACCGAATCGATGCCGACAGCCGTGCCGCCGCCTGCCGCGTAAGCCTGAGCGAACGCCGCATCGAGCGGAGCCAGGGCCGCACCAAGCAAGAGGGAGGCGACGAGGGCCCGGCTTTTGCGCGTTCCACTCTTGCCGCGCTTGTTGCCGAGTTCCGACGCGGCGACCCATGCACCCCCAGCGATTCGCTCCAGATGCTTCGATAGCACACGTTCATTTTTTCAGGCTCCAACGACAGGTTGAGCCACGGATTTCGGCGGATAAATGATTTACTTGGCCTAAAAATCAGCCGACTACACTCTTTTGGCAACTTAATTTCTCATGAAAATGATTCACTTTTCATTTTTCTCGCATGGCGTGTGCGAAAAACATCCGACAGGAGCCCCCGTGCCAGACACATCATCTGCACCGTCAACGACAGATCCCGTGCGTCGCCACATGCTGCGCACCGCCCTCGCCGCCGCGCTCGGCGCCTGCTCGCGCAGCGAGCCGCATGCGCCTGCGTCGGCCGAGGTCGTCAACGATGCAGGTGTTCAACGTGCCGTGGACGCGCCGGACATCATCGCCTCCGCCATCCTGCTGCCGGGCCAGGTGAACTCCGCAACAGACGGCACGCTGATCGAGCTGGTGCAGGCCATCGACGAGGTCTATGAAGCCGGCCGCATCATCGTCGCGGCGGTGCCTCTGGCGCGATCGGCACTCATGGTGGGCCGTGGCGAGGCCGACATGGGATTTCCGGCGCTGCGGATCGGCGCTGCCGCCGACGCCCAACTCCCCTA
>JAMFRW010000111.1 GCA_026224975.1 Rhodoferax sp.
GGTTAGCGCTGATGCCCCAGAGGGGCGAGGGAGCAAGTCAAGCGAGCTTCGGGACCATGACTCCGGCCTCGACCAACGCCGTCGCCGCCTGGATGTCTGGCGCCATCAACCGATCCGTCGCCAAGAAAGCCACCCGCTCGCGCAGCGCCGCATGCAAGCCTTCGATCGCCGCCGACGACCTCAACGGCCGATGAAAGTCCAGCGCCTGCGCCGCCGCCAGCCATTCGATCGCGACCACGCCTGCGGTGTTGTCGAGCATCGCATGCAGGCGCCGCGCGGCGAAGGTGGCCATCGACACGTGATCTTCCTGATTCGCCGAAGTCGGCAGCGAATCGACGCTCGCCGGATGCGCCAGCGACTTGTTCTCGGAGGCCAGCGCCGCAGCCGTCACCTGCGCGATCATGAAGCCGGAGTTCAGCCCGCCATGTTCGATCAAGAAGGCCGGCAGGTTGG
The DNA here is from genome assembly GCA_026224975.1 of Rhodoferax sp. Lineage (GTDB taxonomy): Bacteria > Pseudomonadota > Gammaproteobacteria > Burkholderiales > Burkholderiaceae_C > LMDS01. The sequence continues at coordinate 454 of JAMFRW010000111.1, forward strand.
AGAGCGAAGGGTCCATCAGCATGGCGGTGCGGCGCTCGGAGAGCGCGCCGATTTCGGCGATGGCGAGCGCGAGGTTGTCAGCGGCGAAGGCGACAGGCTCGGCGTGGAAATTGCCCCCGGAGAGCGCTTCCATCGTGTCGGCGAAGACCAGCGGGTTGTCCGACACGCCATTGGCTTCGATGAGCAGAATGCCTTGCGCGTGGCGAAGCTGGTCGAGGCAGGCGCCCATCACCTGCGGCTGGCAGCGCAGGCAGTACGGGTCTTGCACCTTGTCGCAGTCCAGGTGTGATTGGCGCATGGCGCTGCCGGCCAGCCACTCGCGGTATCTCGTGGCGACCTCGCGTTGGCCACGCTGGCCGCGGGCGGCGTGGATGCGGTCGTCGAAAGGTGTGTCGGAGCCTTTGGCCGCATCGACTGTCATCGCTCCCACGCCCACGGCCGCATCGAAGACGCGCTGCAGGCGCTGCGCCGCGTAGAGCGCCAGGGCCGTCGAGGCCTGCGTGCCGTTGAGCAGCGCGAGCCCTTCCTTGGGGCCGAGTTTGAACGGCGCCAGGGCGGCGTGCGCGAGTGCTTGCACGGCCGGCAAGCGAACGCCGTCGACAAAAGCCTCGCCCACGCCGATCAACACGCCCGCCATGTGCGCGAGCGGCGCCAGATCGCCCGATGCGCCGACCGAGCCTTTTTCGGGCACGACCGGCAGCACGTCGGCATTGAGCAGCGCGAGCAGTGCATCGATGACCTCGGGCCGCACGGCCGAAACGCCATGCGCCAGACTCGCCGCCTTGAGCAGCAGCATCAGCCGCACGACCGGCGCGGCGAGTGGCTGGCCGACGCCCGCGCTGTGCGAGAGCACCAGGTTCTTCTGAAGCTGCGCGAGCTGGTCGCCGGCGATGCGTGTTTGCGCCAGCTTGCCGAAGCCGGTGTTGATGCCGTAGACCGGCGCATCGCGCGCCACCAGCTCGCGCACTGCCCGCACGCTGGCCTCGATGCCGGCGCGGGCCGAATCGGCAATCGCCCAACGCGCGCCGCCGGCCGCGGCCTGCACCAGCATCGTGTCGGTCAACTGGCCCGGTGTGACGATGATCGGTGTGATGGCAAGTGGGGTGGCGGTAGATGCACTCATGGCGGCTCGATGCAAAGTGGTCTAGACAACTTTAGCATGGGTCCATGCTATGCCGGCTCGGCTGGCTTCTAGAATGAAACCATGAAAACGCCGCCAGCCCTGCTCCCGTCCATCGCGCGCACCTTGCCTTACGAGGCCGTCAAGGCCTCGCTGAAAGAACGCATCGCGCAAGGCGGCTGGCAGCCCGGCGTGCGCCTGCCCTCGGAGCGCGAGCTGGTGCAGACCTTCGGCTGCGCCCGCATGACGGTGCACCGCGCGCTGCGCGAACTCGAAGACGAAGGCCTGATCGAACGCCGGCAGGGTTCGGGCTCGTATGTGGCCGAGCTGCACCCCATCTCCAACCTGCTCGAAGTGCGCGACATCCACGACGAGATCGCCGAGCGCGGCCATGTGCACAGCACGCGCGTCTGCAGCGTCACGCGCGACAAGGCCACGGCCGAGATCGCCGTGGCAATGCGCCTGCGCAAGGGCGCGCCGGTGTTCCGCGTGCAGCTCGTGCACCTGGAGAACGGCGTGCCCATCCAACTCGAAGACCGCCACATCAACCCGGCCCTCGCGCCCGACCTGCTCGCGCAGGATTTCACCCGCATCACGCCCTCGCACCTGCTGTTCGCGCACGCGCCGCTGACCGAGGCCGAGCAGGTGGTGGAGGCGGTGCTCGCGTCGGACGAGCAGGCGCGGCTGCTCGAAGTGGCGGTGGGTAGCGCGCTGTTGATGGTGTCGCGGCGTACCATTTCTCAAGGCGCGGTGGCGTCTGTCGCACGGCTCTACCACCCAGGTGCGCGCTATCGGTTGATCGGCCGGTTTTCCGTATAAGTCGCTTAGACGAGGCGCCAGCGCACAATGCTGCCCTCCCGATCCACCGTGCCGAGCACCGAGACACCATGTCGCTGACCACCCGCCCCCTGACGCCCGCGCTCGCGCACGACCTCACCGACGAAGAATTCGCCGAACTCGATGATCTGCTGATCGAAACGCCGGAGCCGCTGGAGCCGCTAGACGCCGTCATGCTCGATGGCTACCTGTGCGGTGTGCTGGTGCAACCGGTGCTGCTGGAGCCGGCCACCTGGCTCGCGCACGTGTTCGATTTCGACGGCCGCCCGCTGCCGGATGACGTGAACACCGAATGGCAGCAGCGCACCACCGCGCTCATCATGCGCCGCCACACGGCGCTCAACCGCGCGATGGCCGAAGACGGCTGGTTCGATCCGCTCGTGCTGGAGTTCGACGATGCACCCGCGCCGCCGGAAGGCAGCGATGCGCCGGTATCCGATGATTCCGCCGAAGCCGTGATCGCCGATGAACCCGATCCGATGATGGCCGGCCTGAGCCCTGTCTCGCAATCGCTGATGCCGTGGGTCGCTGGCTTCCAGCACGCCACGCTGTGCTTTCCCGACCTGGCAGAGATGCCGGACGACGCGGTCATGTCGGCGATGGCGCGGCTGTTCCGCCACCTGCCGGCCGAAACCGACGAAGAGCGCGAAGTGGTCGCCACGCTGGACCGCGAGCACCCGCTCACCACGCTGGACGAAGGCATGGAAGAACTCGTCGTCACCGTCGCCGATCTTTATGACCTGACGCACGACCAGCGCTACAAGGTCGACACCGTCAAGCGCGACGCGCCCAAGGTCGGCCGCAACGAACCGTGCCCGTGTGGCAGCGGCAAGAAGTTCAAGCAGTGCCACGGGGCCACTTGAGCCTGGGCCCGCGGGCGCGCTGACGCATGCGCCTGCAGCTCCTCTCCGACCTGCACCTCGAAACCGAGGTCTATGAGCCCGAGCCCGCCCCCGATGCCGAACTGCTGGTGTTGGCCGGCGACCTCGACAGCACCTGGGCGGCCTTCGAGCGTTTTCGCGGCTGGCCGGTGCCCATCGTCTTCGTCGCCGGCAACCATGAGTTCGACGGCCGGGAGCTGACGCAGACCTGGCCGCTGCTGCGCGACCGTTGCGAGAGCCTCTCGATCCGCCTGCTCGAATGCGAGCGCCTGGTGCTGACCGATGCGCAGGGCAAGCGCATCCGCTTCGTCGCCACCACGCGCTGGAGTGACTTCGATCTGTTCGGCCCGTCGCAGCGCGAGCGGGCGATGCGCGCCGGCAGTTATTTCATGAAGGTGATGAAATCGAGCCGCAACGGCGCGCCTTTTGATGCCGCCGCGGTGCGCGAAGAGTCCCTTGCCTGCCGCGCCTGGCTGAAAGCCGAGCTGGCGCAGCCGGTGGCGGGCTGGGATGCGACGGTTGCCATCACGCACTTCGCGCCCAGCCTCTTGAGCGCCGATCCGCGCTACGGCAAGCAACCGGGCACGGCGAGCTTCTGCAATGCCGACGACGACCTGCTGCCGTTCGCCGACCTGTGGATCCACGGCCATCTGCATTGCCGCCATGACTACCAGGTGCCGCACGCCAAGGGCAGCACGCGCGTGGTCTGCAACTCGCGCGGGCATGCGAGCAAGGGCGAAGCGGTGGGGCACCAGCCGCAACTGGTGCTGGAGATCTGATCTAAAAGTTCAGGCCGGCGCGCTCGCCAGGCCGTCGAAGCAGGTGGTCAGCAGCATCTCGATGATCTGCTCGTCGCTGTAGTTGCCGCCGGCCTTGAGCAGCCCCAGCACCGGATCGCAGGCGCGCGCGAAGAGCGTGTAGAGCATCACTTCGGGCGGAAGCTGCGGATTGAGGCCGCCGTTTTGCTGCGCTGCGACGATCCACACGCCGAGCTGTTCGCTCACCTGCGTCAGCCGGTCGACATACGCACGGTTGGTGATCAGCGCCGAGCGCAGCGCCGAGTTCTGCGCCGGCAGCGAAGGCATCTCGCCGGCCAGCTGCACCTGCATGGTCCAGCGGGCCACGGCCTTCAGCTGATCGAGTTCGCTCGCGGCCTTGTCGGCCATCAGCGCCCCCAACTGGCCCAGCGCTCGGTCGAGCACGCGCACCATCGCGGCGGCGGCCAGTTCTTCCTTGGAGCTGAAGTGCTTGTAGAGGCTCGCCTTGGCGATGCCCACATCGGCCGCGACTTCGTCGACCGTCATCACGTCGAAGCCTTTTTCGGCCAGCAGCCGATTCACCGACGTGAGGATTGCTTCTTCACGAACGCGCAGAACCTGATCACGAAAAGACACTCTGGCCATGCGCCATTGTAGACGTTGACCGGACGGGTTGAACCGCTGCGACTGTCACAAGACCGATGAGTTCACAATGTGAACCGAGTCGTTTCGAGGTCAGCGCGAAACCTCAGCGCAGGTTCAGGCTGGCGGCGTACGCTGCGGCCGACAGACGTGGCGCGGTGCCGGCATCGTCCGATGCATCTGGCGCGCCGAGCGCCATCAGGCTCGCATCGAGCCCGAAGGCGGTGCCCATGTCGGCGAAGTCGGGTTCGTCGGCGCCGCCGGGCGCGTGCTGCCGGGCCAATGAAGCCAGCCACTCGATGCCGTTCGTCAGGTTCATGGGCGCCCTCGATCTTCGTGTTGATGTGTCAAGCTGTATCGGCAGTGTCAGTGCGCGGCTGAAGCGCTATCGCAGGCCCGGCACGTGCTTGCGGTCACGCGGCCACCGCCAATGCAGGCGGCGCAGCACTGTTGTCGTGCACCTCATCCTTCCGAGGGATGGTCTTTTGGCAGGCACCACCTATTGTTCGAAGGTGCTGGCCACCAATGGCGCGCACCTTGATCGACCGGAGCACCGCATGCACATGAACTCGTTCGAGGCCCTCACCTGGGGCACCGTCGCGACGGCCATCGGCAGCGCCTTCATGCTGGTGATGATCGGTTGTGGGCTGGCAGAACCGGAGCGCGGCCGGTTGCAGGGCGATCAGTTGCATCGCGCGACTGCCACGCCGTCGGCGCAAGCGGCGCGCCGGGATGCACCAACCGATCTGCTCCGCGCGCCGTCGCTGCGTGAGTCGTCGATCGCGCCAACCAGCCCAGCCGACCACTGACGCGCCGGCCTGCGGCTCGCCGGGGCCGTCAGTACAATCGCGCCCCTTCGCGCGAACGCGCGCTTTGCCGCTGCCGGGCTCCACCATGTATTGCGCTATCGATTTCGGCACGTCCAATTCGGCCATCGCCATTCCGACGCCCGCTTCCACGTCCACGCCGGAAGGCATGCGCCTCGTCGAGCTGGAGCCGGGCTACACGACGATGCCGACGGCGGTGTTCTATTTCGTCGA
>JAMFRW010000112.1 GCA_026224975.1 Rhodoferax sp.
CGTGCGCGTCGCGCAGCGCCGTGACCGAGACCACCGCCGGGAAGCGGCTGCCGTCCTTGCGGATGTAGGTCAGCTCGTAGATGTCTTCGATGCCGCGCGAGGCCTTGAACACCAGCGCCTCGAAGCCGGGGGCGATGGGGGTCTCCAGCTCGATGCTGAGCGCGCTGGCGCGGGCCACCACTTCCAGCGGGTCGGAGATGTCGGCCGGGGTGATCTTGTTCATCACATCATCGGCCGCGTAGCCCAGCATGCGTTCGGCGCCGACGTTGAAGATCTGGATCACGCCCTTGGCATCGGTCGCGATGCTGCTGAAGTTGGCGCTGTTGAAAATCGCACTCTGCAGCGCCCGGGTTCTGAGCAGCGATTCCTGGCGAAGAATGTCGGCGACGTCTTCCTCGGTCCGCGGGGCGGCATCGGGGGCGGTGGAGCTGCGGAGGGTCTTGGGCATGGATGCGGGGCGCGAGAGGCGGTCACCCGGGACGTGTCGAAGGGCCGGAGGCCGGGGTGATCTCGATGGCCAGGTCTGGCGCGTCGAAATCCGCGATGTCGAGCAGCATGGCGCAACCGCGCCCTGCCGCCTTGGCGGCATACATGGCAGTGTCGGCGGCGCGGACCAGGGTGGCGGGCAGGCACGGTCCGATCATGTCGGCCGCGTGGCGCGAGTCGGCAGGTGCGGCAGGCCACCAGGCGCTGTCGTCGTCGAGCGAGGCCACGCCGATGCTCACGGTCAGGTGCGGCGCGGTGGGTGATGCGGCATTCGCAATCTCCAACGAGGCGACCGCCGCCAGAATGGCCACGGCCAGGTGCGCGGCGCCCTGGCGCGTGGTCTGCGGCAGCAGCACCACGAACTCTTCGCCGCCGTAACGCGCCACCAGATCACCCGGCCGCGCGCTCGCACCGGCGATGGCATGGGCCATCTGGCGCAGGCCCTCGTCGCCCGCGGGATGCCCGTAGTGGTCGTTGAAGAGCTTGAAGTGATCGACATCGATCATCAGCAGCGAGAGCGGATCGGCCGTGCGGCGCGCGCGGCGCCACTCCTGCGCCAGGCATTCCTCGAAGCGGCGGCGATTGGCCACATCGGTCAGGCCGTCGGTGATCGAGACACGGCGCAGCGCATCGCTCGCGTGCTTGGCATTCAACTGCGCCTGCACGCGGGCGCGCAACAGGGGAACGCTGACCGGCTTGGCGATGAAGTCGGCGGCGCCGATGCCGAAGGCCGCCACCTCGAACTCGGTATCGGCATGGCCAGTGACGAAGATGATCGGCACATCGGCCATCGCCGCCTCGGCCTTGAGCGACTTGCAGACCTGGAAGCCGCTGATCCGCGGCATGTCCACATCGAGCAGGATCAGATCGAAGGCCGACTCGTGCGCGAGCCGCAAGGCCGCCGCGCCACCCGTCGCGAAGTGCAGTTCACCCATGTCGAACAGCGCCCGGCCCAGCACGCGGATGGCGCCCGGATCGTCGTCGACGAGCAGGATGCTGCTCACGGAGGCGCTGGTGGCCGTGTGGGACTGTCGTGGGCCGAAAGGGCCGCTGCGGGCAAGACGATGGTGAAGCAACTGCCCGCGCCGGGCTGGCTCTCGACGAACAGCCGGCCGTTCATCGCCTCGACCAGAAGGCGCGTGATCACGAGGCCCAGGCCGGCGCCGGGCACTGAGGCGCGCTCACGCCCCAGCCGATTGAACGGTTCGAAGAGGTGATCGAGCTGCGAGGGCTCCATGCCCATGCCGTTGTCGCGCACGGTGATGGCGATCTCGCTGGAATCGGCGCCCTCGCTGGCGCTCGCGTCGATCCGCACCCACCCACCGGGGCGGTTGTACTTGACCGCATTGGTCAGCAGGTTCAACAAGCACTGGTGCAGCCTGCCCGCATCGGCCACCGCGAGAACCGGGGCCGAGGTCGAAAGCGCGAGGGATGACACCACGACACCCGCCATCCGCGCCAGCCCGGCCAGCGCGGAAGCGGCCTGCGTGGCGGCGCGTGCCGCGTCGACCGGCACCAGTTCGAACGTCAGCTGGCCGGTCTGGAAGCGCCCGAGGTCCAGCACATCGCGCAGCAAGGCCTCCAGACGGCGGCCGCTCGCCAGGATGTGGCCCAGCCGTTCGGCCTGCGGCGCAGGCAACGGTGCGGCATTGTCGAGCTCCATGAGCTGCGCAAAGCCCAGCAAGCCGTTGAGCGGGTTGCCCATCTCGTGGGCGATGTACGAGAGCATCAGCGTCTTGGTGCGGCTCGCGGCCTCGGCCTCGGCGCGGGCCCGCGATTCGGCTTCGAGCCGGTCGCGGTCGCTCACGTCGCGCAGCACCGCAGTGGTCAGCAGGTACTCGCCTTCGCCGACGCAGGAGAACGAGGCTTCGGCCGGCAGCACCCGCCCGTCAGCGCGCTTGACCGTGAGCCTGACCGGCACGTCGCCCGGTTGTGCGGCGTCCGGCATCTCCCCGAACAGCGTCTCGACAGGCTGGCCGATCAACTGCCTGGCTTGCAGCCCGACCATCCAGCAGGCCGCGGCGTTGGCCAGCATGATGTGGCCGCGCGCGTCGTAGCTGAGGATCGCGTCGGACGCACTCTCGACGATCGTCGCCACACGCGCATCACCGATGCGGCGCCAGTGTTCGCGCACCGAGTGCAGTTCGGCCTCGGTCCTTCGCGTCTGCTCCAGCAGGTTGCGAACGCGCGCGAGCAGCACGGCCGGCGTGTAGGGCTTGGCGATGAAGTCCGCCGCGCCGAGGTCGAGCGCCCGCATCTCGTTGCGCGGGTCCGAGAACCGCGTGACGAAGACGACCGGAATGTGCGCCAGCCCTGGCTCCGCCTTCAACGAGGTGCAGACCTCGAAGCCGTCGAGGTCGGGCATGTGGGCATCGAGCAGGATGACTTGCGGGCAGAGGCTGCGGGCCAGCCGCAACGCCTCTTCGCCAGACCGCGCGAAATGCACCTCGCCAATGTCGAGCAGCGTCGTCTGCAGGATGCGGATGGCGGCCACATCGTCATCGACGATCAGCAGCCTGGGCGTTTGCGGCGCCCTCTGGCCAAGCGCCGCACCGACGGCCGCACGTTCGCGGGCCAGGTCGTCCAGCAAGCGCTTGGTGCGCAGGCGTGCCCGCACCCGCGCCGTCAACTGTGAGGGGATCAGAGGTTTGGAGACGAAGTCGACCGCGCCGCTGCGCAAAGCGACTGCTTCCATCTCGGCACTCACATGGCCGGTCGCAAAGATCACCGGCACCTCGGCCAGCACCGGATCGGCTTGCAGCTCTTCGCACACGTCGAAGCCGGACATGCCGGGCATCTCGATGTCTAGCACGATCAGGTCCGGCGGCGACTGGCGTGCCAGCCGCAGGGCGACCTGGCCGGAGGTGGCGAACTGCTGCTCCGGATACTGCGCGAGCATGCGGCTCATGATCTGGATCGCCGACGGGTCATCGTCGACCAACAGGAGTCGAACCTCACGAGATGTCATCGTCGCCTTCCAGGGTGTGCGGTTCGCTCCTCTATTGTGCGCGCCGGGAGTGATTTACTTACGCTTCTCACATTTCTTGACGCTGGTGTCTCATTGGGGCGGATGCCGCTGGCACAGGGCCCAGGAAGCTGGTCAGCATGCTGCGCGTCTGGGCGCGGTGGGCTTGCTGCCATTCGGGCGAGAGCAGATCGGCGTCGAAGATGCGCGAGAGCGTGTGGGCGTGCGCGCGGCTGTAGTAGGCGAGGCTCACCATCGCGACGTACAGGTGAAGCGCATCGACATCGGGGCGAAACACTCCTGCTTCTGCGCCGCGCCGCAGCAGCTTGTAGAGCAGCGCGAGCACCGGTGAGGCCATCTCGCGGATCTTCCCAGAGCGCTTCAAGTGCTGCGCGCGGTTCAGGTTCTCGAAGGCGAGCAGGCCGCGCAACTCCGGCCGGGCGGCGAAGTGGGCATCGATGAAGTCGGACATCTGCAGCACGCCGTCCAGCGGGTCGGCATCGTCGAAATCGAGCTGCAGCTCCTCACGGCGGAGTTGCGAGAGCACTTCTTCGAGCACGCACACATAAAGCGCATCCTTGCCACCGAAGTAGTGGTAGAGCATGCGAATGTTCGACTTGGCGCGGCGCGCGATCTGCTCGGTGCGCGCACCGCTGTAGCCCTTGGCGGCGAACTCGGCGATGGCGACCTTGAGGATGCGCGCCTTGGTCTTGGCGGGGTCGCGCGGCTTGGGAGCGGCCTTGGGCGCTGGCTTGATGATTTTTGGGGAAGTTTTGGGCGTCGCCATGCGGGAGGTAGCCAGAGGAAAGTCAGGTCGGGATTGTCTGGCCGCCGATCGGCCCGAGCGCGGTGGCGAAGTCCAGCAGCGCCGCGTCGCGGCCCGGCGCGCCGATCAGCGAGAGGCCGATAGGCGCACCGTCGTCGGTGGTGGCCACCGGCAGTGTGATCTGCGGCAGGCCTGCATGGCCTGCCAGCGCGTTGATGGCGAGCGCGCGGGTGTAGAAATCGCTGCGTTCTTCGGCGCTCGCGCTCTTGAGCAGCGCCGGCCCGGGCGTGGTGGGCAGCACCAGCACCACGCCATCGGCGAGCAGGGCGCGAAGGCGCTGCGCTTGCTGTTGGCGCCAGGGCAACCAGCGCGCGATGTCGCCCACGGTGATGGCGGCGAGCCCTTCGAAGCGCGGTGCGATCGAGGGGCCAAAGCGCGGGCGGCGCGTGGCGATCCAGTCGCCGAGTCGGGCGCGGATCTCGGCGCCTTGCAGCGTGGCGTAGGCGGCGAGCCAGGCGGAGGGGCCGTCGTCGAACACGTCGATCTCTTCATCGGCGCCGAGGTCGTGCGCGATGGTTCTCAGGCGCTCCGCGGAATCGCCATCGGCCAGCGCGAATACATCGCGTGCGAGGAGCAACCGCGTGATGTTCACTGGCGCAGCGGGCGGCAGCAAGACATGGCCCACGCGTTCGAGCAGCACCGCATCACGCGCGAACCAGCCGATGGTGTCGAAGCTCGGCGCGAACGGCAGCACGCCATTCAGCGAGACCACCCCATGCGTCGGCCGAAAGCCGAACACGCCGCAGAAGGACGCCGGCACCCGCACCGAGCCACCGGTGTCGGTGCCGAGTGCGATGTCGGCGAGCCCGGCTGCGACTGCTACGGCGGAGCCGCTGGACGAGCCGCCCGGCAGCCGCCCCGGCGCGCGCGGGTTGCGCGGCGTGCCGTGGTGCGCGTTCTCGCCTTCGAGGCTGAAGGCGAGTTCGTCGGTGACGGTCTTGCCGACGATGGACGCGCCGGCCTCACGCAGTGCATGCACGGCCGGCGCATCGTGCAATGCCGGGCCATGCGATGCAGCCCAGTCCGGGTTGCCGCCACCGGTCACGGCACCTGCGATGTCGATCAGGTCCTTGACCGCCAGGCGCAAGCGCGCGAGTGGCCCGTCGCCGAGCGATGGACGAGTTACGCGCTCACCCGGCACCCAGGCGCCGTGATCGATGGCCGGCACGTTCTGCGTGACATCTTCCATCGCCATCAGCCCGGCTGCGCCAAAGCCTGCAGCACGCGGGTCGAATCGGTGACGAAGCCGAAGCACTTCTTGACGTTCCACACCGTGGCCTCGGCGCAGAAGGCGGGCGATGAGGTGGCGCAGCAGTCTTCCAGCATCACGCAGCCATAGCCCAGAAAGTTCGCGTCGGTCAGCGTGTGCAGCACGCATTGGTCGGTGTTGCAGCCGGCGAAGAGGATGCTGCGGATGCCGAGGTTGCGCAGGATGCTGTCGAGCGGCGTGTCCCAGAAGCCGCTGATGCGGTGCTTGTCGACGCTGATGTCGCCGGGCAAGGGCGCGAGTTCATCGACCACCGCCGCGGCCCACGAATCCTTCTCCAGCACCTTGCCGCGGCCGTTCGGCAGCGGGTCACCCAGGCCCACGCCGGTGCCGCTGTTCTTGTAGAGGTGGATCTGGTTGGGCGGCATGTTCGCCAGGTCGGGCCGGTTGCCCCAGTTGACCCAGATCACCGGCACCTCGGCCGCGCGCAAGACCGGCAGCAGCGCCTGCAACGGCGCGATCGGCGAGCGGTCGGCCGTGTAGTCACCACCGATGTGGTCGACCCAGCCGCCTTCGGTGCAGAAGTCGTTCTGCAGATCGATCACGACGATGGCCGTGCGGCGCAGGTCGATCACCACGTTTTGCGGCGCTGCCGCGATGCGGACCGGCCGCGGTGCGGGGGGTGGCGCAGACATGTCGACCTCGGCTGCGGTCGCGAGCCAATGGGTTTGTGGCGACTTGCCGAGCGCCCCTGGTGTGGTGGTCTCGGCGCTGGAAGTCTTGGTGGTTGGAATCAAGGGCGTGGTCATGGTCGGGCTCCGGAGTGGTGAACGGGTCTGCACAGACGCGGTGCCAACGCCTCATCGCGGTGCCGAACGAAGCTCGCGTGATGGCGCGCAGACAGGCACCGCAACATGCCGCGGTACTCAGTCGATAGGCGCTCGCACCGGGCGTCGTGAGGGGTTGCAAGCTCGCTTGGCATCGTTATTGCGAAAGGGCGCATCGTCCGATTAGTAATCGTCTGCTTACTTGAGTTCTTGCTCCTAAGCGAAAGGAATGCCAATGTCTTCCCTCCTCCCATCCCGCGCCCTGCTCTCTTTCACCGCCCTCGCCGCGGCGCTTGCGTTCGTCCCCGCGGCGCGTGCCGCCGACCCGCTAAAGGTCGGCGTGCTGATCCCTGGATCGAAGTCCGACAAGGGCTGGATGGAGTCTGGCTACGACGGCCTCATGGCCGCCGAAAAAGCCCACGCCGACAAGATCAAGGTGCAGATGATCGAAAACATCAACTACGCCGACATGGAGCAGGCGCTGACCAACCTCGCCTCCAAGAACGCACTGGTGATCGGCATCGGCGGGCAGACGCAGGCGGCGGTGATGAAGGTGGCCAAGCGCTTCCCCAACACCAGGTTCTCCATCGTCGGCGGCAACAAGGGCGAGAGCCTGCCCAACGTGGCCGGCTACGACGTGAAGCAGGCCGAGATTGCCTTCGTGGCCGGTGCGGCCGCGGCCATGCTGAGCAAGAGCGGCGCGGTGAGTTATGTGGGCGGCATGGAGATACCTTCCATCGTCAACGCCGGCAAGGAGTTCGGCAAGGGCGCGCTCTACATCAACCCGAAGGTCAAGTACTTCGAGAGCTACACCGGTGACTTCGACAACGTGGCCAAGGCCAAGGAGGCCACGCTCGCGGCCATCGGCCAGGGGGCGGATGTTCACTACCACATCCTCAACCTGGGCCTGCGCGGCATGGAGCAAGCGGCCAAGGAGAAGAGCACGAAGATCATCGGCAGCTACACCGACCGCTGCGGCAGCGACCCGCTCTACCCCGCCTACAGCATCACCGGCGTGGGCTACGAGGTGCAGTACGCGATCGATGCGGCCGTGGCCGGCACCTGGCAGGCGGGCTACAAGCCCTTCGGCCTGGCGATGGGCCCGAAGGCTTCCGACATGACCATCTGCGGCGCCACGCCCGAGATGAAAGCCAAGATCGACGCGATCAAGAAAGACATCGAGAGCGGCAAGATCAAGGTGCTGGAAGGCTGAAGTCATCGTGATGAACGCAGTGCTCGAACGTGACGCGGCGGCAGCGCCGCTCGCGCGTGGCACCCCGCTGCTCGAACTCGCCGGCCTCGGCAAGCGCTTCGGTTCGCTGCAGGCCCTGGCCGACGTGTCGCTCGCGCTGCAGGCGGGCGAAGTGCATTGCCTGCTCGGCGAGAACGGCGCCGGCAAGTCCACCATCTGCAACCTGATCTTCGGCGTGCACGCGCCCGACACCGGCAGCATGCGCCTGGCCGGCCAGCCCTACCGGCCCGCACGCCCGGCCGACGCGCTGGCGCACGGAATCGCGATGGTGCACCAGCACTTCAGCCTCGTGCCCAACCTGAGCGTGGTCGACAACCTGCTGCTCGGCCAATCGCGCGGCGTGCTGCGGCGCGCCGACTGCGCCGCCCGTGTGCGCGCCACCGGCGAGCGTTATGGCCTGCCGCTGGACCCGTTCGCGCGCGTGGCGGACCTTTCGGTGGGCGAGCGCCAACGGGTCGAGATCGTCAAGTGCCTGATGCGCGAGCCGCGGCTGTTGGTTCTAGACGAACCCACCGCCGTGTTGCTGCCCGACGAGATCCAGGCGCTGCTGGCCGTGTGCGCCCGAGTGGCCGAACAGGGCTGCGGCGTGGTGCTCGTGACCCACAAGCTGGCCGAGATCCGCCAACTGGCGCAGCGCGCCACGGTGCTGCGTGGCGGCCGCGTGGTGGCGCGTTCGGAGAACCCGGCGCAGGACCTGAACGAGCTGGTGCGCGCGATGATCCAGCGGGATCTGGTGGCCTCGGCCACCATGGACACCGCGGCCACCGACGTGAGCGTGACCGCCGTCATATCGGCGGCGAAACAACGCGACGCGGCATCCACGTCATCGCCCGAGGCCAATCGCCCCGTCGATGCGCTGATGGCCGATGGCCTCACCGTGCGCGATGCCCAGGGCGTGACCCGGCTCGACACCTTCACCGTGATCGTCGCGCCGGGTGAGATCGTCGGCGTGGCCGGTGTGGAGGGCAACGGCCAGGTCGAGCTGGCGGCAGTGCTGTCGGGGTTGGCGGCACCGAGCGAGGGTCGCTTCTTCGTGGCCGGGCGCGAACTCACCGGCCAGCCGGGCAAGGTGGTCACCTCCGCCGGCGTGGGCATCGTGCCGGAAGACCGCCACGCCTCGGGCTGCGTCACCGCGATGAGCGTGGCCGAGAATTTGATGCTGAACCGGCTGGCCCGCTACAGCCGCCGCGGCCTGCTCGACCGCACTGCCCTGCGCCGCGATGCGGTCGCGCTGATGGACCGCTACGACGTGCGCGCCGCGAGCCCCGATGTGGCCTTCGGCGGCCTCTCCGGCGGCAACCAGCAGAAGGCGGTGCTGGCGCGTGAACTCACGACCGAAGGCCTCTGCTTTCTGCTCGCCGCGCAACCCACGCGCGGGCTGGATGTGGGTGCGGTCGAAGCCGTCTATGGCCACATCGTCGCCGCCTGTGAACGGGGCGTGGGCGTGCTGCTGATCTCTTCGGAACTCGACGAGTTGCTGCAGGTCGCCGACCGCATCGTCGTGCTCTACCGCGGCCGCATCATGGGCGAATGCGAGGCCAATGCGGCGCAGCGCGAACGCATCGGCGCGTGGATGGCGGGGCACGCGGCATGACGGGCGCGCGGTTCTCCTTGGCCTTGCACGAGCAGCGGGCGACGGCGCTCTCGATCGCTGCCGTCGGCGTGGCGTTGATCGTCGGCGCGGGGCTTGTGGCCGCCATCGGTGTGCCTCTGCGCGAGGCTATCGCGGCCTTTGCCGATGGCGCCTGGGGCTCGCCTTATGCGATTGCGGCATCGATCAACCGCAGCATCGCGTTCGCGCTCGTCGGCCTCGGCTTCGTGCTGGCGAACCGGGCCAACCTGACCAACGTCGGCGGCGAAGGGCAGATCGCGATCGGCGGCGTCGCGGCCACCGCGGCATGCCTGTTCGGTGCGGCCAAGCTGCCCTTCGGCCTGGCTTTCATCGTGCCGATGCTGGCCGCCTGCATCGCCGGTGGACTGTGGGGCGGCCTGGTCGGCTGGCTCAAGGTGCGAATCGGCACCAACGAAGTCATCAGCAGTTTGATGCTCTCTTTCATCGCCGTCTGGCTGCTCTACGGCAGCGTGCAATCGGAAGCACTGCTGCGCCAGCCGATGACCAGTTCATCGACCTTGCCCGAATCGCTGGAGATTCCTGACCCGACCAAGCTGCCGCTGCTGACCGGTGATGCCGGCATGCCGCTGCACATCGGCCTGCCGATTGCGCTGCTGCTGGCGGTCGTTGTTGCGGTGGTGCTGCACCGCACGGTGTTCGGTCTGCGCCTGCGCGCCGTCGGGCTCAACCCATTGGCCGCACGGCGCGCCGGCATTGCGATTGCGCCTTCGATCGTCGGCGTGTTCTTCGCCGCGGGCGCACTCGGCGGACTCGCCGGCGCGATGATGTTGCAGGGCGAGCAGTACAGCCTGAAGGCCGGCTTCTCGTCGGGCTACGGGTTCGACGGGCTGGTGGTGGGACTGCTGGCACGTGGATCGGTCGGCGGCGTGCTGGCCGGCGCGTTGCTGTTCGGCTTCATGCGCTCCGGGGGGATCAACATGGAGATGGTGGCGGCGGTGCCCAGCTCGCTGGTGCTGGTCATGCAGGGCCTGATCATCGTCATCCTGGCCGGCGCGGCGCGCTGGATGGATTCGAATACGGGGAGCGCGCGATGAGCGACGCACGGCCGCCCGAAGGCGCTC
>JAMFRW010000113.1 GCA_026224975.1 Rhodoferax sp.
CGCGTTGAGCTTGTCGGTGATCGCTTTCGGCGTGCCTTTCGGCGCATAGAGCGCGTGCCAGATCGACACGTTGAAACCCTTCAGGCCGGATTCGTCGAGCGTCGGCAGATTCTTCAGCGCGGGAATCGTCAGACGCTTCGACGTGGTCACCGCGTAGGCCTTGACCTTGCCGCCGGCGATCTGAGCGGTCGTGTTCGTCGTCTGGTCGCACATGATGTCGACCTGGCCGCCGAGCAGGTCGGTCATCGCGGGCGCGGTGCCCTTGTACGGCACCGTCGTCATCTCGATCCTGGTCGTGCTCTGGAACAGCAGGCCGCACAGGTGCGAGGCGGCGCCCAGGCCGGCGTTGGCGAGGTTGATCTTGCCCTTGTTGGCGTCCATCCACTTGACCAACTCGGCGTAGTTGGTGGCTGGAAGGCCAGGCTTGCCGATCAGCGTCATCGGCACTTCGTTGACCATGCCGAGGTACTCGAAATCGTCCAGCGTCTTGTAGGCCATGTTGCGGTAGAGGGCCGGCGCGGTGCTCATGCCGATGTGGTGCAGCAGCAGCGTGTAGCCGTCGTTCGAGGCGCGCGCCACCTTGGTCGCGCCCAGCGTGCCGCCGGCACCGCCCACGTTCTCGATGATGATGCTCTGGCCACCGAGCGGCTTGCGCATGGCTTCGGCCAGGTCGCGCGCGACCTTGTCGGTGGGGCCGCCGGCCGCGAACGGCACGACGATGGTCACCGGCTTTTCGGGGTATTCGGCGAGTGCGGCTGTGCTGCACAAAGAAGCGAGGAGGGTGAGGGTCAGACGTTTCATGCGCGGCGCTCCGTGAGCTGCTGGGGTGGCGGAATTGTCGACAGCAGCGCGGCACCCCGCGCGTCGGAAACTACTTAAGGGCAAGCCAGCATCCGGGACGCTTTTCGCATCACGCGAGGCTGCGCGCATCCTCGATCACCTTGCCGTCGTTGGGCAGGCTGCCGGGCGCGCACAACGCCACTTCGCCGCGCAGCTTGGTCACCTCGCGGATGCTCGTCGCCAATCGCTCGGCGAGGCCTTCCGGCGCACCTTCCACCTCGACCTTCAACAGCATCTTGTCGTTCGCCATCTCGCCACTGACCACCAGCCGCGAGCGCAGCACTTCGGAATGTCGCCGCGCGATTTCCGCCACCTGGCTCGGGTGCACGAACATGCCGCGCACCTTGGCCGTCTGGTCGGCGCGGCCCATCCAGCCCTTGATGCGTGTGTTGGTGCGGCCAGTCGGGCAAGCACCCGGCAGCACAGCCGAGAGGTCGCCGGTGCCGAAGCGGATCAGCGGATATCCGGGGTTCAGCGTCGTTACCACCACCTCGCCGACTTCGCCCTCCGGCACCGGATCGCCCGTGCCCGGCCGCACGATCTCGAGGATCACGCCTTCGTCCAGCACCAGGCCTTCGCGCGCGCTGGTCTCGTAAGCGATCAGCCCCAGGTCGGCCGTGCCGTAGCTCTGGTAAGCCGTCACGCCGCGCGCGCCCAGCCAGTCGCGCAGGCTGGGCGGAAAAGCCTCGGCGCCCACCGACGCCTTCTTCAGCGAAGGCAGCGCCACGCCCATTTCGCTCGCCTTGTCGAGGATGATTTTCAGAAAACTCGGCGTGCCGATGTAGCCGGCCGGCTTCAGATCGGCCATCACCTGCACCTGCTGTTCGGTCTGACCCGTGCCGCCGGGAAAGACCGTGCAGCCGATGGCATGCGCGCCGGTCTCCATCATCAGCCCGGCGGGCGTGAAGTGGTAGCTGAAGTTGTTGTGCGCCAAGTCGCCGGCGCGAAACCCGGCCGCGAAGATCGCGCGCGCCATGCGCCAGTAGTCGCCGCCCGAGCCTTCGGGTTCGTAGATGGTGCCGGGCGAAGCGAACACCCGCCTGGCGCGATCGGCCGGTGCGGTCTGGTTCCAGCCCAGCGTCGAGAAGCCGCCGAACGGGTCGCTCGCCCGCATCGCCTGTTGCCGTTCGAGCAACTCGTGCTTGCGAATGACAGGCAGGCGCGCGAGTGCGGCGCGGCTGTCGATCTGCGTGGCATCGATGCCGGCGAGCGACTGGGTGAACGCCGTGGCCCGCGCTTGCGCATGCGCCACTTGCGCACCGAGCGCGGCCATCAGCGAGACTTCCCGCTCGGCGAGCGAACGCGACTCGAGCGCGTCGTAGTGATCGCGCAGGCGCGCGGCGGCGTGGGCCGCATCGGGGGAGTTCATGGGGTGCTCGATGGTGTGCGGGTGGTTGGCCGTCAGTCGTCGTCGCCCGCACGGCTGGCGCGGCGCTTGGCGTCGTCGACCAGCTTGCGCTGGCCGGTCGGCGTGTCGACGGGGTAGCGGTCGAAGCCGGTGCCGGTGGTCTTCTTGAGGTCGGCGATCAACGCGCCGGCTTCGTCGTGGAAGTGGATGAATGCCGCGCCGCGCATGTAGAAGATGCCGGGCCTCATCTCACGCAGGCTCTTGATCTCGCGCAGTTGCCGCAGCAGCGGCAGCAGGCGTTTCAGGGCTTCTTCGTCGGCATGCGCCATCGTGATTCCTTTCGGTCGATATCCAGAAGCTCAGGCCAGCCAGCGCTTACGCCGCTTGTAGCTCTTCACGTCCTTGAAGCTCTTGCGCGCGCTGCCATCGGCCGCGCCGCCCACGCCGAGGTAGAACTCCTTCACGTCCTGGTTCTCGCGCAGCGAAGCTGCAGCGCCGTCCATCACGATGCGGCCGTTCTCGAGGATGTAGCCGTAGTCGGCATAGCGCAGCGCCATGTTGGTGTTCTGCTCGGCCAGCAGAAAGGTCACCTGCTCGCGCGTGTTCAAGTCCTTCACGATCTCGAACACCTCCTCGACGATCTGCGGCGCCAGACCCATCGACGGTTCGTCGAGCAACACCATCTTCGGGCTGGCCATCAGCGCGCGGCCGATGGCGCACATCTGCTGCTCGCCGCCCGAGGTGTAGGCCGCCTGCGATGTGCGCCGCGTCTTCAAGCGCGGGAAGTAGTTGTAGACCTTCTCCAGCGTGGCGGCCACCGCGGCCTTGCCGTCCCTGCGGGTGTAGGCACCGGTCAGCAGGTTCTCTTCGATCGTCAGGTGCGCGAAACAGTGCCGGCCTTCCATCACCTGGATCACGCCGCGGTTGACCATCTCGGAAGTGGAGAGCGCCTCGATGCGCTCGCCACGCAGCTCGATCGACCCCTTGGTGACCGCGCCGCGTTCGCTCTGCAGCAGGTTGCTCACCGCCCGCAAGGTGGTCGTCTTGCCCGCGCCGTTGCCGCCCATCAGCGCGACGATGCGGCCTTCGGGCACCTGCAGCGAGACGCCCTTGAGCACGAGGATCACATGGTTGTAGATCACCTCGATGCCGTTGACGTTGAGCAGGATGTTCGACATGGTGCGCGAGCCGCTTGGGGTTGGGTCAGGTCTGGCAGTCTTCGGGGGTGCGACGCGTCAGCTTCTTTTCGGTGGCGTACTTGTCTGCCGCCACCTTGGCCATCGGCTTGATGATCTGCTCATCGGCCTGCAGCCAGTCGGAGCTGAAGCTCCACTTGGCGCCGTCCCAGGTGTGCACGCGCGCCCAGGTCGACCCCATGTGATCCTGACACGAGGTGCTGATCGGCCGCATCACGCCGGCAAAGCCGAGCGCATCGAGCTTCTTCTGGTCGAGCGCCAGGTTTTCCAGGCCCCAGCGCACCTGCTCGCCGGTCATGACCTTGCCCTTGCCGTAGCGCTCCTGCGCGCGCCGCACCGCTTCCACGCCCAGCATCTGGATGATCACGCCGCGGGTGTAGAGCACCGAGCCCACTTCGTCTTTCGAGCCCGTTCCCTGGCCCTTTTCGTGCACGAGTTTCAGGATGTCCTGGATGACCTTGGAGCTGCGGCCGGAGTCGTTGAGGTTCAGCGCGTTGTAGCCTTTGGCGCCGTCGCCCACGTCTTTCACATCGGGCTCGGCGCCGGCCCACCACACGCCGTACATCTTGTCGCGCGGATAGCCGGTGGCTTGCGCTTCTTTCAGCGCGGTCGAGTTCATGATGCCCCAGCCCCAGAGCAGCACGTAGTCGGGCTTTTGCTGGCGCACCTGCAGCCAGGCCGACTTCTGCTCGACGCCAGGCGCCGTCACCGGGATCTTCGTCAGCTCGAAGCCGTGCATCTTGGCGCGTTCGTCCAGCAGCGGGATCGGCTCCTTGCCGAAGGGCGAGTCGTGATAGACAAGCGCGATCTTCTTGCCCTTCAACTTGTCCAGCCCGCCTTCCTTCTTGCCGATCTGCTGGATCAGCATGTCGGCCGCCGTCCAGTAGCTGCCCATCAACGGGAAGTTCCACTTGAAGACGCCGCCATCCTGCGAAGCCGCCAGGCCGTAGCCCAGGGTCAGCAGCGGGATCTTGTCGGCGGCGACCTTGTCGGTGAGCGCGAAGGTGATGCCCGTGGCTTGCGGATCGAACAGCGTCACGCCTGGCCGGCCCTTCAGGCGCTCGTAGCATTCCACGCCCTTGTCGGTCGCGTAGCCGGTTTCGCATTCCTCGAAGGTGAGCTTCACGCCGTTCACGCCGCCATCGCGCGCGTTGATCATCTTCAAATAATCCTGCTTGCCGTTGGCCCACGGCGTGCCGTTCGGCGCATACGGGCCGGTGCGGTAGGCGAGCAGCGGAAAGAACTGCTCCTTGGCCTGCGCGTAGGCCGCAGGCGCCGCCACGAGGGAAGACAAACCGGCTGCCATCACGGTGGCGGCGAGGGCGAAGGATCGGAAGGTCATATCAGTCTCCAGGCTAAAGGTGGAAGGTCTGGATTCGCTCTGCGGCGACTCGTCTTGTCGATCAACGACTTCGATGTGGATCGATGTGGATCAATGCGGGAAGGGCCAGAGGCGCAGTTTCTCCTTGGCCGTCGACCACAAGCGCGCAATGCCGTGCGGTTCGACGATCAGGAAAAAGACAATCAGCGCGCCGAAGATCATGAAGGTCAAATGCGATGCCGTGGCCGTGTCGATCGGGATGCCGAACCAATACGGCAGCCCGTCCAGGATGATCGGCAGCACCACGATGAAGGCCGCGCCGAAGAAGCTGCCCATGATCGAGCCCAGCCCGCCGATGATCACCATGAAGAGCAACTGGAACGAGCGGTCGATGTTGAAGGCCGCCGGCTCCCACGAGCCCAGGTGCACAAAGCCCCACAAGCCGCCCGCCACACCGACGATGAAGCTGCTCACTGCGAAGGCCGTGAGCTTGGCGTAGACCGGGCGAATGCCGATGACGGCGGCCGCCACATCCATGTCGCGAATCGCCATCCACTCCCGGCCGATCGCGCCGCGCACCAGGTTCTTGGCCAGCATCGCGAACAGCGCGAGGAAGGCCAGGCACAACACATACTTTTGCACCGGCGATTCGATCGGGATGCCCAACACATTGAGCCCGGCCACGCTCACCGAGCCCGACGACGAATCGTTCGTGAACCACTTGATCCGCAAGAACGCCCAGTCGGTGAAGAACTGCGCCGCGAGCGTGGCGACCGCGAGATACAGCCCTTTGATCCGCAAGGACGGAATGCCGAACAGCACGCCCACGATGGTGCTGCACACGCCGCCCAGCAGCAACGAGGCCACCAGCGGCATGCCCGGAATGCGCGCCTGAAAGTTGTAGGCCGCATAAGCGCCGATCGCCATGAAAGCGCCGGTGCCGAGCGAGATCTGCCCGCAATAGCCGACCAGGATGTTGAGCCCGAGCGCGGCGAGCGAGAGAATCAGGAACGGCACGAAGATCGCGCGCAGCAAGTACTCGGATGAGAGCAGCGGCACCGCCACGAAAGCGACTATCAGCAGCACCCAGATCGCGATGCGGTCCTGCAGGATCGGAAAGACCTGCTGATCCGCCCGATAGCTCGATTTGAATTGGCCGTTCTCTCTGTACAGCATGTTGTGCGTTCCGGCCTTCAGACGCGATCAATGATTTTTTCGCCGAACAGACCTTGCGGCCTGACCAGCAAAAACACCAACGCGAGCACATACGCGAACCAGATCTCGATGCCGCCACCGAGCATCGGGCCGATGTAGATCTCCGAGAGCTTCTCGCCCACACCGATGATCAGCCCGCCGATGATCGCGCCGGGGATGGAGGTCAACCCGCCGAGGATCACCACGGGAAAGGCCTTGAGTGCGACGAGCGAGAGCGAGAACTGCACCCCCAGCTTGCTGCCCCAGATCACGCCGGCCACCAGCGCCACCACACCGGCCACCGACCACACGATGATCCAGATGCGCCCGAGCGGAATGCCGATCGACTGCGCCGCTTGGTGGTCATCGGCCACGGCACGCAGGGCACGGCCTGTCGCGGTCTTCTGGAAGAAGAGCGCGAGCAGGGCGACCAGCACGGCGGCGATGCCAGCCGCGTACAGGTCTTCCTTGTTGATCAACACACCGCCCTCGAACATCTTCTCGAGCACGATCACCGGGTCCTTGGGCATGCCGACATCGATCTTGTAGATGTCGGAGCCGAAGAGCATCTGCCCGAAGCCTTCGAGGAAGTAGCTGATGCCGAGCGTGGCCATCAGCAGCGTGATGTGCTCCTGGTTGACGAGCTTGCGCAGGCACAGCCGCTCGATCACCCACGCCACCGCGATCATCAGCAGCACCGCACCGGCGAAGGCGAGCACGTTGGCCAGGATCTTGTTGTCGAAGCCCAGCAGCTTGGGAAACCACTCGTAGAAGCGCGCCATCGCGAGCGCCGCAAAGAGCACCATCGCGCCCTGCGCAAAGTTGAACACGCCGCTCGCCTTGTAGATCAGCACGAAGCCGAGCGCGATCAGCGAATACAGCATGCCCGCCATCAGGCCGCCGAAGAGTGTTTCGAGGAAGAAGCCCATCGTGGCCGCTCAGTGCGTGGTGCCGAGGTAGGCACTGATCACGTCGGGATTCGACCGCACTTCGTTCGGCGAACCATCCCCGATCTTCTTGCCATAGTCGAGCACGACCACGCGATCGCTGATGTCCATCACCACGCCCATGTCATGCTCGATCAACACGATGGTCGTGCCGAACTCGTCGTTGACGTCGAGGATGAAGCGGCTCATGTCCTGCTTCTCTTCGACGTTCATGCCGGCCATCGGCTCATCCAGCAGCAAGACTTGCGGCTCCATCGCCAGCGCGCGGCCGAGGTCCACACGCTTCTGCAAGCCGTAGGGCATCTTGCCGACAGCGGTCTTGCGGTAGGGCTGGATCTCCAGAAAATCAATGATGCGTTCGACGAAGAGGCGCTGTGCCGTCTCTTCGCGTTCGGCCGCGCCCCAGCGGATTGCCTGCTGAAAGATGTTGGCCTTCATCTTCAGGTTGCGCCCGGTCATGATGTTGTCGAGCACGCTCATGCCCTTGAACAGGGCCAGGTTCTGGAAGGTCCGCGCCAGCCCCATCTCGGCCACCTGCCGCGAATTCATGTGCTCGAAGGTCTTGCCACGGAAGGTGATCGAGCCTTGCTGTGGCTGGTACACCCCGTTGATGCAATTGAGCATCGAACTCTTGCCCGCCCCATTGGGTCCGATGATCGCGCGGATCTCGTGCTCCTTCACATCGAAGCTGATGTCCGTCAACGCCTTCACGCCACCGAACGCGAGGCTGATGTTCTTCACTTCGAGGATCACCTCGCCGATCTTGCGTGCGCTCATGGATGCGCCCTGCGGTGAATAAATCGATTCATGCCGCCTTCCGCACGGCAGGAAACACCGCCGTATCCACGATCTGCAAATCGGCCGCCACCATCCCACTGCGCCCATCCTCGAACTTGACCGTGGTCTCGATGTATTGATGCGAGGCTCCGTCGTACAGCGCATCCACCAGCACCTGGTAGCGCTCGGCGATGAAGCCGCGGCGGACCTTGCGGGTGCGGGTGAGTTCGCCGTCGTCGGCATCGAGTTCCTTGTGCAGGATCAGGAAGCGGCTGATCTGGGAGCCGGCGAGCATCTCGTCGAGCGCCAGGTCGGCGTTGACCTTTTGCACGCACTCGCGGATCAACTCGTAGACCTCGGGCTTCTGCGCCAGATCGGTGTAGCCGGCGTAGGGCAGGTTGCGTTTTTCGGCCCAGTTGCCGACGGCTTCGAAATCGATGTTGACGAAGGCGCAGACGGTCGCGCGCCGGTCGCCGATGGCCACGGCTTCCTTGACATACGGGAAGAACTTGAGCTTGTTCTCCACGTACTTGGGCGCAAACATCGCACCATCGAAATCGCCACCCGCGAGCCGACCCACATCCTTCGCGCGATCGATGATCTTCAAATGGCCGCCCGCATCCAGAAAGCCCGCATCGCCGGTGTGATACCAGCCATCGGCCGTCAACACTTCGGCGGTGGCAGCAGGGTTCTTGTAGTACTCGCGCAGCAGGCCGGGCGACTTGACGAGAATCTCGCCAGCATCCGTGAGCTTGATCTGCACGCCGTCGATCGGCACGCCGACGGTGTCGGAGCGGGCTTCGTGATCCGGCTGCAGGCAGACGAAGACGGCCGTTTCGGTCGAGCCGTACAACTGTTTCAGGTTGATGCCGATCGAGCGGTAGAAGCTGAAAAGATCCGGCCCGATCGCCTCGCCCGCCGTGTAGGCCACCCGCACGCGCGAGAGGCCCAGCGTGTTGCGGAGCGGCCCGTAGATCACGAGGTTGCCAAGGGCATAACGCAGGCGATCGAGTGTGCCCACGGGCTTGCCATCCATCAGCTCCGGCCCCACACGGCGGGCGAGCGCCATGAAGTGGTGGAACAGCCATTTCTTGAGCCGCCCCGCGTCTTCCATGCGGATCATCACCGTCGTCAGCAGGCCCTCGAAGATGCGCGGCGGCGCGAAGTAATAGGTCGGGCCGATCTCGTTCAAATCGATCGTGACGGTCGCGGCAGACTCGGGGCAATTGACGACATAACCGCAGGCCAGCCACTGCGCGTAGGAGAAGATGTTCTGCCCGATCCACGCCGGCGGCAGGTAGGCCAGCACTTCTTCGCGCTCGGTGAGTTTGTCGAAGCGGGCGCCCGCTTGGGCACGGTCGATCAGCGTGGCGTGTGTGTGGACCACGCCCTTGGGGTTGCCGGTGGTGCCGGAGGTGAAGAACATCGCAGCCACATCGTGCGGCTGAGTCTGCTGCACCTGCGCGTCGAAGAAGCCCGGGTGCGCGGCGTTGTGGGCGCGGCCGGCTTCGATCAGCGCATCGAGCGGCGCCAGGCCAGGCTCGCTGTAATTGCGCAGTCCGCGCGGGTCATCGAACCAGATGTGCGTGAGCTGTGGGCCGGCGGCCGGCAGCAGCGCACGCACTTCGAGCATCTTGTCGACCTGCTCCTGGTCTTCGACGATGGCAAAGGCGACTTCCGCATTGGTGATCGGGAAGACGAATTCACCCGCCACCGCGTCTTGATAAAGCGGCACCGGAATCGCACCCAGCGACTGCGCCGCGAGCATCGATGCATAGAGCCGCGGCCGGTTCTCGCCGATCACCACCAGATGCTGGCCGCGCTGCAAACCGGATTGCGCCAAGCCGCACGCCAGCTCGCGCACCAGCGTGGCGAGCGCGCGCCAGGTCAGCGTCTGCCAGATGCCGAACTCTTTTTCGCGCAGCGCCGCGGCCTCGGGGCGCTGTGAGGCGTGGTTCAGCAGGAGTTGGGCGAAGGTGGTCGGCACGGTGGTCGAATGTAGAAACTAGTTTGACGCCAAGTTGTCGTTCTGACGACAATCCTAGGGACATTCCCCTTCGGTCTTTCCCTTGACAAACCTCGCCGCCTCGCCGTCCCCATCGCCCTTGCACGCGGTGCCGCTCTACCAGCGCGCGCGTGTTCCCGGCGCGGCCGAGCTGGCCAACATCGCCTGGCTGGCGCCACTCGATGCGCAAGAGCGCGCGGCGGTGATGAAGGACCTGAAGGTCGTGCAGGTGGCTCCCGGCGAACTGCTGTGCCGCGTCGGGCGGCCGGCGACGTATTGGTTCGGCGTGATCGATGGCCTGCTGAAGATGAGCAACGACAGCGCGCTCGGCGTGCCCATCACTTTCACCGGCATGCCACCCGGGGGCTGGTTCGGCGAGGGCACGGTGATCAAGCGCGAGGTCTACCGCTACAACATTCAGGCGCTGCGCAAGAGCGTGGTGGCGGGGCTCGGCGTGGAGACCTTTCACTGGCTGCTCGACCGCAGCATCCCGTTCAACCGCTACATCACCAACCAGCTCAACGAGCGCCTCGGCCAGTTCATCGCCGCCCGCGAGATCGACCGCATGACCGATGCCGATGCGCGCGTCGCCCGCAGTCTGGCCGCGCTCTTCCACCCGGTGCTCTACCCCGGCGTGGGCACGCTTTTGCGGATCACCCAGCAGGAGCTGGGCTACCTCGTCGGCCTCTCGCGCCAGCGTGTCAACGAGGCTTTGCAGGCGCTGCAGGACCATGGGCTGATCCGCGTCGAATATGGCGGCGTGCGGGTGCTGGACCTGGAAGGGTTGCGGCGGCATGTGCAGCGGGTGGCGGCTGCGCCGGCGTAGCCCTCTACAGAACACTCAACCGCTTCAGGATATTCAGCCGCTGCGCAAGGGGTTGCTGATGCCCGCCGCCACATGCCCGGCCGGCACATGCGGCGCGGCGTTTTCGATGTGGCCGGTCTGGTCGTCGAAGAAAAAATCGGGCTCGAACTCGCGCAGGAATTCGCCCTTGGGCAGGCCGCCGAGGAACATGGCTTCGTCGACCTCGATGTCCCAATCCATCAGCGTGCGGATGGCGCGTTCGTGTGCCGGCGCGCTGCGCGCGGTGACGAGCGCGGTGCGGATGCGCATGCCTTGCGCCGGTTGGCGTTGCAGGCTTTGCAGCGCCAGCAGCAGCGGCTTGAAGGGGCCGGCCGCCAGCGGCGTGGCCGAGTGGTCGCGCTCGTGCGCCTGAAACGCATCGAGCCCGCCGCGCTGGAACACCTGCTCGGCCTCGTCGGAGAAGAGCACGGCGTCGCCGTCGAACGCGATGCGCACCTCATGCGGGTGCGCGCTCGAGGCCCGCGCCGAATTCGGGTACACACGCGCCGCCGGCACGCCCGCGCCGAGAGCGGAGCGCACATCGGCCTCGTTGGTGGAGAGAAAGAGGTGCGCGTTCAGCGGCCGCAAATAGCGCCACGGCGATTCGCCCCGCGTGAACACGCCGCGCTGGATCGGCAATCCGTAGTGCTGCGCCGAGCGGAACACGCGCATGCCCGAGACCGGGTCGTTGCGCGAGAGGATGACGACTTCTACCCGCTGCACCGGCGCGACGATGGCCTCGCTCGAACTGGGCAGGGCACGCACATCGAGTGGCCCCGTCGCGTTGAACGCGAGCAATTTGTTGACGAGCGAGAAAGCCACTCCAGGCTTGGCCGCGTGGTCCAGCCGATCGAGCTGCAGCCGCATGTAGGCCCGGTCGTTGGTGGCTTCGAAGTGCTGGTTCTCTTCCTCGAAGTCGAACAGCGCGCGCGAGGAAATGGCGACGACAAGCTGACCATCGAGTGAAGTGGGCATGCGGCCGATGATACGAGCGGCTCGTGGCGCAACGAATGAAACACAACCGGCCGCGCGCTGCAACGCAAGCGATACCGGCGCTCCCGAGACTGGCGGTATTCCATCGAAAAACCAACCGCCAGGAGCCCGCCGTGCACACAACTACCCCGACCTTCGCCAGCGCCTTCGCACTTTGGCGCAATGCAGCGCGCTCCGATGCGCCGGTCCGCGTCGACTTTTCCGACTTGGCGACGATGCCGATGCTCTACCGCAGCGAAGGTTTTGCCGAAGACCTGTGTGATGCGAAGCCGGTGTGGCGGGATGGGCCGGCGCCTGTGTCATTCGACGCGCCCCGTGCACCGCGCTTGTTGCGCCGCGTTGGGCCGCGTGTCTTTGGCGCGGCGCTGCTGGTGGCGCTTGCCGCTTGTGTCGGGCCGGAGGCTGCGCATCCCGTGCTTGCGCCGGTCGAGGCGTCGCCTTCGGTCACGGTTGTGGCGATGCCTGCGCCGCAGGTGCCTTTTGACGCGACGATGATCACGGGGGTGGAGACGGTGGGGGCTGCTGCTGAGTGAGTGGCGCGGCAGGGGGCGCCCGGCGGGGGCTCATGCTGTGGCGGTCGGCGGGTACGCCGACTGCACTGCGGTACTCGACTCGAGGTCACGTCGCCGAACTCACTCTGCTCGCTTTGCTCGCGTCGTTCGAACAGCCGCGACGAGTCAGTTGACGAAGCGCGCAAGCGCGCCGACCTCAAGCCTGGCCTTGCAGGCCGCACCGGTCCTTACGGACCTTCCGTTCGCAAGGCACAACCGGTCCACTGGACCGTTTGTGTCCATGCTCACCTCCTCGTCGCCACAGGAATCGCCCCCACCGGGCGCCCCCTGCCGCGCTGAACCATCGGCGGTTGTGGTTGGGAAGAGCCACTGCACGGGACTCCGCGTGTCCGGGCGCGCCTGAGCCGCTCAACGCACCAGCCGAAGCTGCAACATTCGAAACTGACCCATCCTCCATCTGAAGCGCCGCAGAAACAGCCGCCGCTCAAAGTCAAGGCTCCGAGCGCCCAGCCGCCCACCGATTCACGAGGCCACCCCATGAACCACGATCACTCGATAGCCGAGCTCCCGCCGCACGCCAATCATTCGCCGCTGTTCGTCCGCAGCCGAGGCCACGGTGACGTCATCGTGTGCCTTCATTCGAGCACCGGCAGCCATGCGCAGTGGCGTGGCCTGGCCGATGTGCTGGCATGGCAGGGGCAGACGATCACGCCCGACCTGCACGGCCATGGCCGCAGCCCCGCGTGGCCGCGCGATCGGGCGAACACGCTGCAGGTCGATGCACGCGGAGTCGTGACCGCGCTGAACGCTTGCCGTGAACCCGGCGGCGCGCAGGGCTTTCACCTTGTCGGGCATTCGTATGGTGGCGCGGTGGCGTTGCAGATCGCGCTCGATCATCCGCGCCTCGTCAAGTCGCTGACACTGTACGAGCCGGCGGCCTTCGGCGTGCTGTGGATGATGGGCCCGTGCGAGGCGGAGCAGGACGAGATCGAGGACATCGCCGATTCGGTGGCCGCGCTGGTGCGCATCGGCGAGTTCGAAGGCGCGGCGCGCATCTTCGTGGGTTACTGGGGCGGGCCGCTGGCGTGGGAAGCGATGGTGCCGGCGCAGCGGGCGACGGTCATCGCCCGCATGCCGACGGTGCCGCGACACTTCGATGCGCTGTTTCGCGGCACCTGGAGCGCGCGCTCGCTGAGCTCGCTGGCGATGCCGATCCTGTTGATGCATGGCAGCCAGACCCGCGCGCCGGCGCGCCGTGCGGCGGAGTTGCTGGCCGAAGCGCTGCCGCACGCGCGCTGCACCGAGTTCACCGGCTTGGGGCATCTGGGGCCGATGACACACGCCGCACCCGTCGATGCCGCCATCGCCGCTCACCTCGCCGCGAGCGGCCTGGCTCAGCAGTCGGCGCAGGTCGAAATGGCTTCTACTTGAGGTCGCCATGAGCACTTTTTGTCTCGGCCCAAACCTTGCCGCCACCTGGTTCGGCTTCCCGTCGCCACCCGTGAACGCACCCAGCCATGCACCCCGTTTTGCTCACGCGCCGATACACTCCCCGCTCACCCAATCCCCGGGAGTGCACGCGATGACCCAGGCCGATGGCGCCGCAAGCCCTGTGGTGCTGGTGGTTGACGACGAGCCCGAGTTGCGCTCGCTGCTCGCCGAATATTTCGGCCGCCATGGCTTCACCGTTCGCACCGCCGCCGACGCGGCCGGCGCGCGCATTGCCGTCGCCGAGCAGGCACCCGCGCTCGCCATCCTCGACATCAACATGCCCGGCGAAAACGGCCTCTCGCTGGCGCGCTTTCTGCGCGAGGCCCACCCGCACATCGGTTTGATGATGTTGACGACGGCGGGCGAATCGGTGGACCGCATCGTGGGCCTCGAACTCGGTGCCGACGATTACCTGCCCAAGCCTTTCGAGATGCGCGAGCTGCTGGCGCGTGTGCGCGCGGTGCTGCGCCGTGTGGTCATGCCCGCGCCGCTATCAACCGCAGTGCCGGCGCCAGCCGCATCGGCCAACACGCGCCGCGTCGCCTTCGGCGCCTGCCTGCTCGATCTCGACGAGCGCCGCTTGCTCGGCACCGATGGCGCTGACATCGAGATCAGCGCCGCCGAGTTCGACCTGCTCGCGCTCTTTGCGCGCCACCCCAACCGGCCGCTCAACCGCGACCAGATCATGGAGCAGGCGCACAACCGCGGCTGGGATGTGTTCGACCGTTCGATAGATCTGCGCATCATGCGCTTGCGCCGCAAGATCGAGCGCAATCCCGACAAGCCCGAACTGATCAAGACCGTGCGCAACGTGGGCTATGTGTTCGTCCCGGCGGGCGGCTCGGTATGACGGAGGCGGCCCGCGCATTGCCCGCCAGAGAACTCACGTCGCTCGGCCGGATGCGCTGGAGCGATGTGCCGGCGCCGGTGCTGGACGAGCGCCTGAGCAGCGTACTGCTCGAGAACATCACCGCGCGCATCTCGGTGGTCGACCGCCGCCACTGCTATCTCTACGCCAACCGCGAGACGCTCGACTTTCTCGGCCGGCCGGCGAGCGAAGTCATTGGCCGGCATCTTTCCGAAGTTGTCGGCGATGCAGCTTATGCGGGCTATCGACTGCTGGCCGAACGCGTGTTTTCCGGTGAGGCGCTGCGGCTCGAAGGCTGGGTCGATTACCCGGGCCGTGGCGCGCGCTACCTGCGCGAAACCTTCATTCCCTATGGCCCCGGCGACGGGCCGATCGAAGTGGTGGCGGTCTTCGGCCGCGACTACACCGACCTCAAGCTGCGCGAGCAGGAACTCGCCGACAAGCTCGCGCAACTGCACACCAGCGAAGCGCTCAAGTCGGCCATCGTCGACCATGCGCTGGCTGCGCTGATCACGACCGACGACACCGGCCGCATCGTCGAGTTCAACCCTTCGGCCGAAGCCATGTTCCAGCGCGAACGCAGCGATGTGGTGGGCCGGGCGGTGAGCGCCGTCGTGATGCCCGAACGCTTTCGCGCCATGCACGAAGCCGGCATGCGGCGCATGCAGGCCGGCGGCGAAGCGCGTGTGCTCGGCAAGCGCATGCAGTTGCACGCGCTGCGCGCCGACGGTGCAGAGTTTCCGATCGAGATGGTGCTCTGGCGCACCGACATCGGCGGCGAGGCGTTCTACACCGCGTCGATGGTCGACGTGACCGAAGCACACGACGCCGCGCGCGAGATCGAACGCCAGCGCGAAGCCCTGCGCCAGACCGAAAAGCTCGGCGCCATGGGCAGCCTGCTGGCCGGCGTGGCGCATGAGTTGAACAACCCGCTCGCGATCGTGATGGGCCGCGCCAGCCTGCTCGAAGAAAAGTGCGAGCACCTGCCCGAACTGCGCGCTGACGCGCAACGCATCCGCGAAGCCGCCGAGCGCTGCGGGCGCATCGTGCGCACCTTCCTCAACATGGCGCGCAGCCGGCCGTCACAGCGCGGGCCGGTGGCGCTCAACGAGATGGTGCGCGCCGCGGCCGACATGCTGCAGTACGGCTACCGTACCCACGGCATCGAGCTCGAATTGCGCCTGGCCGAAGCGCTGCCGGCGGTCATCGCCGATGGCGACCAGATCGGGCAGGTGGTGATGAACCTGCTGGTGAACGCGCAGCAGGCGCTGGCCGGCCGCGAAGGCGAACGCCGCGTGCGCGTGCAGACCGGCATCGAGCAGCGCCGCGAAGACAGGGAGCCGCGTGTGTGGCTGCGTGTGGCCGACAACGGCCCGGGCGTGCTGCCGGCGGCGCGCGAGCGCGTGTTCGAGCCCTTCTTCACGACGAAGGCCGAAGGCATGGGCACGGGCCTGGGGCTGGCGGTGTCGCGGTCGCTCGCGCGCGACCATGGCGGCGATTTGTCGCTCGAACCCCGCCCAGCCGAAGGCGGCGCGAGCTTCCGCCTCAGCCTGCCTATCAGCGGCCAGGCCGAGGCGGAAACCATTCCCGCGCCGTTGCCCGAACCGGGCGCTCCGTTGCAGGCGCGCGTGCTGGTGGTGGACGACGAAGCCGAGCTGGCCGAACTGATGCGCGACATGCTCGAAGGCGCCGGTTATGAAGTGGCCACCGCCGAGTCGGGCGCAGTCGCCTTGGAAATGCTGGCCACCGCGCGCTTCGACGCCATCGTCTCCGACCTGCGCATGCCCGACATGGACGGCGCCGGCCTCTGGCGCGAGGTGACGGCGCGTCATCCATTGCTGGCGCGCTGCATGCTCTTCGTCACCGGCGACACACTCTCACCCGGTGCCCGCGAGTTCCTGCGCAGCGCGCGCTGTGCTTCGCTGGACAAGCCGTTTTCGAAAGCTGATCTGCTGGCGAAGGTGGCCGTGATGCTGGACTGAAGGCGGGCTTCGCGGGAAGCTCCAAAGCCGTTCACACCGAGCTTGTCGAAGTGCCGCTTGGCGCATCCCGCTGGCTTCGACAGGCTCAGCCCGAACGGTGGTCTGCCCAGCCCGAACGGTGGTTGGCTGATCAGGCTGCCACAGGCTCGCGCGTGCCTTCGATCATCGTCGCGCTGATCACGCCATAGAGGTCGGTCCACGCGTGGCGCACCTCGCTCGTGAACGCATTCCCCAAGCCCTGGCCCAGCGTCTTGATGAGCGCTGCGCCGACGGTGGCGTAGTGCGCGTCCTGCACGCCATAAGGCACATGGCGCGCGCCGAGTGAGCGCAGCACCGGCAGCAAGGTGGCGGGCCGGTCGAGCAGGGCGAGCGCGCTGCCGATCATGCCCATCAGGCGTTCGCCCTGGTGCGCCATGTTGCCCTTGAAGAGCGCACGCAACTGCGGATCGGCCTCGAAGAGATTGTCGTAGAACAGCGCCGCGGCTTGCGGGGCGATAGGCTGTACGAGGGCGAAGCTGTCGCGCACGAGTTGGATCTGCTGGGTGTTCATCGGGTACTCCTGGGTTGGACGGAGAGAGCATGGCGAGCCTGCGTTGCATCGCCGTGTCGCGCGCCGCGTGGCTGTGTTTCATTTGTTGTTCGACCGGGTTGCGACGGGCAACGTCCTACAGCTTTTGATCGCCAAGCCCGACAGACCCTGCGCGTCGGCGCAGGCAAATTCACCCCGTCGGCCGCGCCAGGGTTTATTTGGCAACTGCGCAGGGCGGGCCGAATTTCTCAACTGTCACCGAAAGGACCACGATCATGAACAAGGACCAAGTCAAAGGCCGCGTCGAGCAAGCCAAGGGTGCCGTGAAGGAAGCCGCCGGCAAGGTCGTCGGCAACAAGAACCTCGAAGGCGAGGGCAAGGTCGACAAGGCCAGCGGCAAGGCGCAAGCCACCTACGGCGATGCCAAGGAAACCGTCAAGGACGCACTGAAGAAGCCTTGACCGGCCGATTCGGTTAGTCGATCAGGTGAAGCCGTTTCGCCCGACCGCGGAATGGCTTGCGATGGCAGCCCAGGTCTTTGCCGGCCGAGGTTGCCATCGTCGTTTTGGAGGGTAGACGATCCCATGTCATCACGCCCACGACGCCTTGATCCGCGCGGAGATGTCGATCGTGGGCGTTTCGGACAGCATCAGCCGCAGCGGCTCGGCTTGTGCAGTCGGCGCGACGCGCTCGAACAAGTGCGTGATCGGCTCCGGGATGAATCGTGTCAAGGAACCATACAAATGCCGGTCGCCACGACCCGTTTGCCGAGTCACGTAAAAGCGTTGCGGCACGAGCAGATGCAAGTGATGCCTGGCGCGCGTCAACGCGACGTAGAGCAGGCGGCGCTCCTCCTCGATTTCGGCGCGGTGGCCGGTGGCCATGTCCGACGGTATGCACTCGTCGACGACGTTGAGCACATACACGGCCGTCCATTCCTGGCCCTTGGCCGAGTGGATGGTCGAGAGGATCACATAGTCTTCATCGAGATGAGGCGCCCCGGACCGGTCGCTGGTAGCGTCCGGTGGATCGAGCATGAGTTCGGTCAAAAAGAGTTCGCGCGACGCGTAGCCGGCAGCGATGCGGGCGAGCTGGTCGAGGTCGGCCTGGCGCACGGGCGCGTCGTCGTGGAGCGGCTGCAAGTGCGGCGAGTACCAAGTGTTCACGCGTTCGATGTCGGCTGGCCAATCGGTCGCAGCGTCTTTGAGTGTCGCGAGCAATGCGATGAACGCAGCCCAGTCGTGCACCGCAGCAGCGGGCGGCACGAAGTCGTTCAAGGCCTGCAGCGGGTCGGCCGCTTGCTGGATCGCCGCCATCAGCCGCTTGGCGCTCGCCGCGCCGACGCCGGGCACGAGTTGCGCCACCCGCAAGCCGGCCATGGCGCTGCGTGGGTTCTGCGCCCAACGCAAGACAGAGAGAACGTCTTTCACATGCGCGGTTTCCAGAAATTTCAGCCCGCCGAACTTGACGAACGGGATGCTGCGGCGCGTGAGTTCCAGTTCCAGCGCGGCGCTGTGCCGCGAGGCGCGGAACACCGTCACCAGCGTCGGCTTTTCGGAGGATGCTCTGTCGGTCCAAAGCTGCTTCGCGAAACGCTCCGAGGCCTGCGCGATCACGCTGTTGGATGCGTCGAGGATGGGCTGTGTCGAACGGTAGTAGTGCTCCAGCGTGATCACGCGCGCAGGCTCGGCGAAGCTCGCCGGAAAGTCGAGGATGTTGCGCAGTTCGGCGGAACGAAACGAGTAGATCGACTGTGCGTCATCGCCGACCACCGTGAGGCCGCGGCCATCGGGCTTGAGCGCCAGCAGGATGCTTGCCTGCAACCGGTTGGTGTCCTGGTATTCGTCGACGAGGACGTGATCGAAACGCGCGCCGACAGCCAGCGACAGCGCCGAATCGCCCATAAGCTGCTGCCAGTAGAGCGGCAGGTCGTCGTAGGCGAGCACATGCTGGTTCTGCTTCTCGGCCACGTAGCCGCGGAACAAGGCCTTGAGTTCGTCGCCCCACGCGCCGCACCACGGGAAGGTCTCTTGCAGCACCTGCGCGAGCGGCGCCTGACTGCGCTGCGGGTCGGCGCCCGCCAGCACCCGCCGGGCAACGCGCGCGGCGAGCGTCATCGTCTTGCCCGAGCCGGCACCAGCGATCACGAGCAGGGCGCGGTCGTCATGCGAATCCGGCGACAAGCCGTGCTCCATCGCGGAGCGCTGTTCCACATTCAGCGACGCGAACGGGTCACGCGAGGCCGCCGCAGGTGGTTGCTTGGCGGATGCGAGCGCGAGATGGGCGGGCGCAGGACGACCGATCAAGGGGTCGGCGTTTCGAGGGGTGATGTGGTCAGCATCGCTACGGTAATTCCATCCAGCGCCTACCGGCCGTCTTCGCGAAGACCGTCACCACCATGAGCATTCTTGTCGGTACCGCGTCCTGGACGGACAAAACGCTGATCGCCTGCGGCCGCTTCTATCCGCGCGAGGCGAAGACGCCGGAGGCGCGGTTGCGGCATTACGCGTTGCAGTTTCCCGTCGTCGAGGTCGATTCGAGCTACTACGCGATGCCCACGCCAGCCACGGCGCAGTCGTGGGCCGAGCGCACGCCAGATTCGTTCGTGATGAACGTGAAGTCGTTTCGCCTGTTTACAGGACACCAGACTTCGCCGACGGTGCTGCACCGCGACATCCAGCAGACCCTGGGCCGATATGTGAGCGCGAACCTCTATTACAAGAACATGGCGGTCGAGATCCGGGACGAGTTGTGGAGGCGCTTCATCGAATCGCTGGCGCCGCTTCGCCACGCCGGCAAGCTCGGCCTGGTGCATTTCCAGTTCCCACCGTGGCTGGTGTGCAATGACGAGGGGCACGCGCACGTTCGCCACTGCGTGGAGCGCATGGAGGGGCACCGGGTGAGCGTGGAGTTTCGGCATCGGAGCTGGTTCGAGGGCGTGGAGCAAACTGCGTCCACGCTGGCCTTCGAGCGTGAGATGGGCGTGGTGCACACCATCGTCGATGGCCCGCAGGGTTTTGCCAACAGCGTGCCGACAGTCTGGGAGATCACGCATCCAACCCATGCGCTGCTGCGTATGCATGGTCGAAACGTCGAGACCTGGAATGTGGCGGGGCAGACGGCTGCCTCCGACCGCTTCAACTACGACTACAACGACGCCGAATTGAGTGAATTGGTTGACCACACACGGCGCATCGCCGAACAGACGTTTGCCACGCACGCGATCTTCAACAACAACATGGAAGACCAGGGGCAACGCAACGCCGCCACTTTTCAGCGTTTGGTTGGCTGAATCGCTCGTGCGAAAAAGTGGACGATCAACGATCATATTTACCGGTTGACTGTGGCCGGGATCCGTCAATAAGTCACGGCGAGGTGTGGGTCGAGTGCTTTTTGGGCTCCATCGGACGACGTATCCGTCAAAATGTGACAACTTGTGTGTCGGAGGTCACGATGTCTGCTCAAAGCCAAAATCTTGTCGCCCCTCGCGCTGCGCCTGCGGCCCGCCAATTCGACTTGCTTCGCCGTGATTCGCGCCTTCCCGCTGTCGGTGCCGACATGGAAGCCGCACTTCGCCAGGAGTGGACCCGCCGCTGCACTCAGCGCCTGACCGAACTCCGACCGCTGACCGCTGCGGATGTGGTGGCCGAGCTGGTGCAAGACATGTGGCGCGATGTCGCCTGCATGGACCCGGAAATCGCCGCCGAGATCGAACACGAATCGTGGCAGTCCGAGCATTGATAGCGCGCGCCACAAACAAAAACGCCGGCTGCAGTGGCCGGCGTTTGCTTTTGGGGACCGAGGTTTCGAAGGCCGACTTGAAAAGCCGGCGACGTTCAAGCCGCCGTTGGCATCTGCCCCGTCCAGCTCCGCTCCATTTCGTCGAACAGCGAGTGCGAGGCTTCCGACACATCCACCGTCTGCGACAGATCCTGCGGCGCGGCCAAGCCTGACCGCGCGCTCGCAGCTTGCCGAAGGCGCAGACGGAGTTCGGTGAATTCGCCGAGATGGCTGTCGACCGCCAGGGCTTCGAGCTGAGCGAGCGCCTTGCCCAGCACCTGTGCCGGCAGCACCTTGAACGCCCGCGAGCCATGCCGCGCGAGCGCCTGTTCGACGCAAGCGAGGTGGCGCATGGTCAGCCGCGAGTCGCCGTGCAGGTCAAGAAGGCTGCTCAAGTCACGGTGGTCGTGGCGGAGCGCCTCGCCGTGGCTGGGCGTGGCCGAACGGCCCTTGCCGGCAGGGCGCCGGAGCTTGTCACCCAGCCATTGGAGCGAACGCGCCGACCACGAGCCGGAGGTTGCAGCCGAGGAGGCGCGAGAGCCAGTTGCCGAGGCGCGCGAAACCGAGGATTCGCGGGGCAAGGTGAAGGTGGACGCCATGGTGTAAGCAGTTGTTTTGGATACAACTGTGAGGCTGACAGCATTGGTTGCGAACCGCAACTATCGGCGCCTGTGATCGGAGCGCCGAATGAGGACTATGTCGCGCTTGGTGCCATCCCCGCGCGTTCGAGCTGGCGCGGAGCGCACGCCGCGTGAGTCAAACGCTGGTGGGAGTGCCTCGATCAGCCGCCGCGCTGGCCAACGCCACGCCGAGCAGGGCAGGCAGTTCGGCGACCATCAGCGGCTTGTGGACTACCGGCACACCTTCGAGCGCGAAGGCATAAGGTTTGCGGCGTTCTTCGTCGAGCGACGTGACGACGATCAAGCGGCTGCGGCGAAACTCCGGATGCGAGCGCAGGCTGGTGATCAACGTGGCGCCGTCGATACCTGGCAGCAAAATATCGACAATCAGCACATCCGGCTGAATTTGCCCATACATGGCAAGACCGGCAATTCCGTCATCGGCCACATGCATCTGAGCCTGCGGAAAATACTCTTTCACCACCAAAGACACCAGATTCTGGAAATGGGTGGAGTCTTCGATCAGCAATATGCGCGGGTGTTCGCGTGATTCCGCTTGGCGGCCGATGGCACGAACACCGCCAGCCGCAGCAGTGGTTTTCAGCGGGCCGTGACGCGACGCCAACCATTGGTCGATGGACGTGCGCGAAATTCGGCGGTGGCCGCCGGGCGTTTTCCAGGCTTCGAGTTCACCTCGGTCGACCATCAATTGCACCGACCGCACTGCCATGCCGAGCAGCTTGGCGGCTTCGATCGTTGTGTAGTGGTCCATCACTTGAGGCCAGGCAGTGGGTGAATCGTCATGCATCAGATTTTGCCAGAGTTCGCCGATATGTCATCGGAATGTGTGAATGCGGCCATGGGTGACCGCATTACTGCACAAATCTGCGGTCGCGCCAGATTAAAGCATAGTTTCATTTTTCAACAAATGCGCGCTCGATCACGTAGTCTCCTGCTTGTCCGATGCCTTTGGAGATGGAAAAACCCTGTGAATCGAGCACCACGCGCAAATCCTTGAGCATCGCGGGGCCGCCGCAAATCATTGCGCGGTCGGTGGCGGGGTTCAAAGGGGGCAATCCGATGTCGGCGCAGAGTTTGCCGTTTTCGATCAGGGTGGTCAGCCGACCCTGATTCCGGAATGCCTCGCGCGTGACCGTGGGGTAGTAGATGAGCTTGTCGCGAACCTGCTCGCCCAGGTAATCGTGTTTGGGTAATTCGGCTTCGATGAAATCGGCGTACGCCAGTTCGCTGCCGATGCGCACGCCGTGCACCAGCACCACTTTTTCAAAGCGCTCATAGGTGTCCGGGTCGCGGATGACGCTCATGAATGGCGCCAGGCCGGTGCCGGTCGCGAACAGGTACAAATTCTTCCCGGGCAACAGGTCCGACAGCACCAGGGTGCCGGTGGGCTTGCGGCCGATCAGCACCGGGTCGCCGACCTTCAAATGTTGCAAGCGTGAAGTGAGCGGGCCGTTTTCGACCTTGATGCTGAAGAACTCCAGCGTCTCTTCGTAGTGGGCGCTGGCGATGCTGTAGGCGCGCATCAGCGGCTTGCCGTCCACCTCCAGGCCCACCATCACAAAGTGCCCGCTCTCGAAGCGCAGGCTCGCGCCTCGCGTGCAGGTGAAGGTGAAGAGGGTGTCGTTCCAGTGATGAACGCTGAGCACGCGCTCTGTGTCGAAAGCCGCCATGAGAATCGGGTCCGTTCAGGTGAGGTCTGGGGAAGGGTTGATGCGTATTTTCCTGCGACCTATTTTCTGCCGAATTCTGGCCCGTCGATCTTGTGTGATGTCAAGGCGTGCTGCTACGGCATCGCCCGGCTGTAGGTGATCGACCCGTACGACTGCCGTTGACGACTCGATTCGTATGGTGTGCTCGCGTTCTGCACCGAAAAGCTCAGCGACGACCCGGCCCAGCCGTAGCTCAGGCCCACCACGCCGAGCGCCTGTGAGCGGCGTTCGCGGATGTTGTCGCCATGGGCAGAGTCGCCGCCGATGTCGGCCCTGTAGAGTGCGCTGTCGCCCGACAAGCCGGCGTAGACGAACCAGCCGCTGCCGATCTGGAAAGGTTCGCCTCGGCGCCCGGCCACGCGCATGACGGTCGGAAAGCTGCGCTGCAACTGCGTGCCGTAGCGCAGCATCACCCCCGCGCCGACGGTACCCTGCAGGCTGCCGACGGCGCCGCCGCCCAGCACCACCATGTCGCTGCTCGCGCCGCCGCCCCCGGTCGATGCGAAGCGCCAGGCGCGATAGCCTTCCGCGCTCACCAGCGCCTGGTTCGGCACCTGATGGGCCCAACCCTGCGGATGCTTGGAGCCGGTCAGCCGATGGGCGAAGCGCTGGGTCTGCGCCGCGCCGGAGGCCGGTCCGATGAGACCGAGGTCGAGCGCCAGCATGTCGGCCACGTCCGCGTCGTCGGCGTGCACAGAGACGTGCGTGGAGCGAAACACCAGCGAGCCCACGTACGGCGAATCGTTCGGGTCTGGCACAGCCCGCTCGATGTCGCTCGGCGTGGTGATGGTCTGCGTGATGCGCCAGGAGGCGAGCGTCGCCTGCGGCATGCCGAGCCAGGCCACGATGGGCGCCAGCAGAAACGGCGGCGCGATGCTGGCCTCTCCTGGTGAAGCGACGCGCGTCCAGGCGAAAGAAACGCCGCTGGAATAGCCGCCGTCCTGGCCGAAATAAACGTCGTCCTGAAAGTTGAGTGCACCGAAGGTCTCTTCGGCGGTGGCGCTGGTGGTGGCGGTGAAGGTGACGCTGATCAGGGCCGCCGCAACAGCGGCTCGCAGCGGGTGGACGGTGGTGGAGTGGCTTGGCGTCGTATCCGTCATCAGGGGTACTTCGTAGACAGGTCGAACGCACATCGTGTGCGCGCCCGAAAGCGCTGGGTTGTACAGGACTTGCAGAAAAAGTGCATCGAACAGGGCTGTTAAGCAAGAGTTGCTCCCAGCCCTGACGTGACCTGCGTTTTCGCTCGACCTGCGCACGCATCCCGCGTGCGCCCCCGCGCCGTCGACGATCAGCCCGCTGCAGCCGCAGGCATCACCATCCCCGCGCAATCGCCGAAGCCGATGCTGCGAAACCCGGCGCGCTCGCAGCGCGCGCGCAGCACCACCGTGTCGCCGTCCTGCAAGAAGGTGCGCCGCTCGCCATTCGGCAAGGCGATGGCCTCGCGCCCGCCTTGCGTGAGTTCCAGCAGCGAGCCACCCTGGCCGGGCAGCGGGCCGGATTGCGTGCCCGAGCCGAGCAGGTCGCCGGGCTGCAGGTTGCAGCCGCCCACGCTGTGGTGCGCCACCATCTGCGCGACCGTCCAGTACGCATCGCGGAAGTTCGATTCCATGAGCCGCGTGGCCGGCTCGCCTGCGGCGCGCATGGCATCGGTCTGAAGCCACACTTCGAGCTGCATGTCGAAGCCGCCGCGTTCGCGGTTGGCGGCGCTGTCGAGGTAGGGCAGCGGCTGCGGATCGTCGGCCGCGCGCGTCCACGGTGCGCGAAAAGGCTCCAACGCTTCCAACGTCACGATCCATGGCGAGACGGTGCTGGCGAAGTTCTTGGCGATGAAGGGGCCCAGCGGCTGGTATTCCCAGGCCTGCACGTCGCGCGCCGACCAGTCGTTCAGCAGCCCCAGGCCGAACACATGCTCTTCGGCATCAGCCATGCTCACGCGGCTGCCGAGATCGTTCGGCGTGGCGATGAAGGCGGCGACTTCGAGTTCGTAGTCCAGCCGCTGGGAGGCGCCGAGCTGGGGCGCATCGGCACCGCCCTTCAACTGGCCGAGCGGGCGCCGAAAGCGCTGGCCGCTCACGCCGATCGACGAGCTGCGGCCGTGGTAGCCGATCGGCACCCACTTGTAGTTGGGCAGCAGCGGGTTGTCGGGCCGGAACAGCTTGCCTACCGTCGTGGCGTGGTGGATGCCGGTGTAGAAATCGGTGTAGTCGCCGATGCGGCAGGGCAGCGCATGCTCGCAGCTCGCCTGGTCAGTGAGGCAAGGCTGAAGCTGTGCCTGCAAAGCGCTGCCGGTGGAAAGCGCTTGCGACAACGCCCGGCGCAGCGCCACCCGCACCGCGCGGCCGGCACCCATGAACGCGTTCAGCTCGCCCGGCGCGCAGGCGCGCAAGGCGTCGGTCACGTCGGCCGGCAGCACCTTCGCATCGCAGGCGGCGAGCAGGTCCACCACCCGGTCGCCGATGGCCACGCCGGGCCGAAAAGCCGCCGTGCTGCCCCGCGGGCGCACCATGCCGAACGGCAGGTTCTGGATGGGAAACTCGCTGCCTTCGGCGTTGGCCGAAGCCACCCAACTGGTGAGCGCGGCGTCATGCGTTGCATCGATGCGGGAGGTGGGCATGGTCACTCCTTGTACTGGTCGCGCAGGCCTTGCCAGCAGCTCGCGTACTGCGCATCGAGCGCGCCGCCGGCGAGGGCAAATTCGGTCGGGATGAAGCGGTAGCGGCTCTCGAACATGAAGGCCAGCGTGCCGTCGAGTTTTTGCGGTTGCAGCGTGCTGCCCGAAGCGCGCTCGAAGGCTTCGGCATCCGGCCCGTGCGGCACCATGCTGTTGTGAAGGCTCGCGCCGCCCGGCTTGAAGCCTTCGGGCTTGGCGTCGTACTGGCCGTAGACCAGGCCCATGAATTCGCTCATGTGGTTGCGGTGGAACCAGGGCGGGCGAAAGGTGTTTTCCATCACCAGCCAGCGCGGAGGGAAGATCACGAAATCGCAATTCGCCGTGCCCGGCGTGTCGCTCGGCGAGGTCAGCACGGTAAAGATCGACGGGTCTGGGTGATCGAAGCTGATCGAGCCGATGGTCATGAAATTGGCCGTGTCGTACTTGCACGGCGTGAGGTTGCCGTGCCAGGCGACCACGTCGAAGGGCGTGCGCGCGAGCGTCGAAGTCCACAAGCGCCCGCCGAATTTCTTGATCAGTTCATACGCCCCGCCCGGCGCCTCGAAGGCCGCCACGGGCGCCAGAAAATCGCGGGCGTTCGCCAGGCCGTTCGAGCCGATGGGGCCGAGCTCGGGCAAGTCGAACATCGCGCCGTGGTTCTCGCACACATAACCGCGCGACGCGCCATCGGGCAGCGCCACCTTGAACGCCATGCCGCGCGGCAGCAGCAGGACCTCGCCCGGTTTGGCTTCGAGCACGCCGAGCTCTGTTGTCACGACCAGCCGCCCTTGCTGCGGCACGACCAGCATTTCGCCGTCCGCATTGACGAAGGCGCGCCGGTCCATGCTGCGGTTGGCCAGGTACACGTGAACCGCCATGCCGGTCTGCGCTTCCACATCGCCATTGAGCGCGAGCGTGTGCATGCCTTCGACGAAATCCAGCGGCTGCTCCGGAATCGCGAACGGGCTCCAGCGCAACGGCTCCGGCGGCAGCGCAGCGCCTTGCAACGCGCCGGTGCGCCAGAGGGGCTGGGCGAAGGGCACATAACCGCCGGCCACGACGGAAGGCTGGCGGCGGTAAAGCCAGCTGCGCCGGTTGGACGCGCGTGGCGCGGTGAAGGCCGTGCCCGAAACCAGCTCCGGGTAAAGATCGAAGGGCGCGCGCTGCGGGCTGTTGCGGCCTTGGGGCAGCGCGCCGGCAGTCGCTTCGGTGGCGAACTCGTTGCCGAAGCCGCTCTGGTAGGCGCGGGTGTCTTGGGTCATGGTGCGGGTGTCGGTGATGTTGCCGGAAGCACGCTGCTGCGTGCCAGCGCAAGCGCCTGGCCCAGCGCCGCCGCGTCGCCGATGTGGTTGGCCAGCAGCAGCACCAGCTTGGCGTTGAGTTCGTGGCTTGCCGCAGTGGGCAGGTCGCGGTGCGCGTCGATCAACGATTCGTAGAAGTCGTCGGGCGCGTCGAAGTGGCTGTCGGTGATCAGGTTCATGGCGTCGAATCGTTCGATGGCAGCGCGAGGGCTCGCCGCAAGGCGGCACGGAAAGCGGTGGCGTCCAGTGTGCGCCAGCGCGCGCAGACGTGTTGATCCGGGCGCACGAGATAGACGGTGCCGGGCCGGGCATCGAAGCGCTGCGCTGCGAGGCCTTCGGTGTCTTCGAGGGTTGTGGTCAAGTTGGTCGTCGGCGTGGGCGATCCACGTTGGACGACATGAACCACCGACAACGCCGCCATCCCGTCGGCGGCACCTTGCAGCGCACTTGCCGCCGCCGAATCGTCGAATACCAGCGCGGTGAAACCGTCACCGCCGACACGGCCGAGCAGCCAGCCCGCGCCGTTGCCCATGCCAGCCATGTCGCGCATCGGCGCATCCACCGCACACGCACCCGGCACCATCGCGCCGTCGAACACATCCCCATCCGGCGTGTTCAACGGCGACCCGTGCAGCGTGGTCGGCGTCGAGAGCCGGCCGCTGTTGACCAGCGTTCGCGCGAACGCATGCGCCTTCGCCAGGTCGAGCACCGCATTGCGGAACAGGCGGCTGATCTCGCTCTTCGGCGTGATGAAGTCGGTGGCGCGCGTGGAGTGGCGGATGTTCTCGTCGGCCGCGGCTTCGCGCTCGCTCGCGTAGCTGTTCAGCAGCGCATCGGGCGCCTCGCCGCGCAGCACGGCAGCGAGCTTCCAGCCGAGGTTGTCGGCATCCTGCACGCCGGAGTTCGCACCTCGCGCGCCGAACGGCGAAACGCCGTGCGCCGCGTCGCCGGCGAACAGCACGCGGCCATGCCGGAAGCGCTCCATGCGTGTGCAGGAGAAGGTGTAGACGCTGGCCCATTCGAGTGTGAATTCGGCCTCCGCGCCGAGCAGCGCCTTCACCCGCGGCACGATGTTGTGCGGCTTCTTCTCTTCCTCCGGATCAGCTTCCCAGC
Organism: Rhodoferax sp.; assembly: GCA_026224975.1. Classification (GTDB taxonomy): domain Bacteria; phylum Pseudomonadota; class Gammaproteobacteria; order Burkholderiales; family Burkholderiaceae_C; genus LMDS01. The sequence goes on from JAMFRW010000113.1 coordinate 28,042, forward strand.
CGAGCTGGAAATCGATGCGCCACACGTTGTCGGGCTGGCGATGCAGCAACACCGATTGGTTCGGATGAAACGGCGGGTCGAACCAGAACCAACGCTCCGAGGGGAAGGGCGCTTCCATCTTCACATCGGCGATCAAGAATCGATCGCGAAAGGTCTGGCCCTTGCTCTCCAGCCCCAACTGCTTGCGCACCGCCGAGCGCGATCCGTCGCAGGCAATCACATGATCGGCGCGCAGCGTGTACGGACCTTCCGGCATGGTGATCGTCAGCGTCACGCAGTCATCCTCAGTCGAACCCGCGGGCTCGACTTGCGTGACCTCGTTCTTCCAGCGCAGATCGATGTTCGGCAACTGCGCCGCACGCTCGGCGAGATAACCTTCGACGTAGTACTGCTGCAGATTGATGAAGGCCGGCCGCTGGTGGCCTGTTTGCGCCAGCAGATCGAAGCTGTAGATCTGAGCATCGCGAAAGTAGAGCCGACCCACGTTCCACGAGACGCCCTTGTCCACCATGCGCTGGCCGCAGCCCAGGCGGTCGAAGATCTCCAGCGTGCGCTTGGCAAAGCAGATGGCGCGCGAACCGGTCGAGAGGCGATGGTCGTTGTCCAGCAGCACCACGCGCACGCCGCGCTGCGCCAGGTCGATCGCCAGGCTCAGGCCGACAGGGCCGGCGCCGACGATGACGACCGGGTGGCGGGCAGGCTCAGCCGACCGCTGATCGGCGTGGCGCTGGTAGGCGAATTCGAGCGCCTGGAAGTCGCGCTCGGTGGCTGTCTCGGTCGGCATGTACTGAGCCCTGTCGCTGTGAAGCTTCAGCCTTCGAGCGTGTTCCACATCTCGGTGTCACGCTCGGCCGTCCAGATGCGCGGGTGCACGTGGCCGGTGGCTTCGTCGTAGGCGCGGGTCACGTCGAAGGGCATGCAGTGGTCGAAGATCACCCAGTGGCCGTAACGCGGCTTGAGCGCGGCGTAGGTGTCCTTGTAGATCTGGTTCAGGCCCAGGCCTTGCGCCACGCCGTTGTTGACCAGCGTGTAGACATCCGAGATGAAGGCGCGCGTGGAGGCGATGGCCTTGCCCACATCGGCCGCGGTTTCGAGCGCGGCGCCGCGGCCGGGCACGAGCTTCTCGAACTTGTATTCGGCCAAGCGGTCCAGCGTGGTCGGCCAGTCCTTGAAGTAGCAGTCGCCGGCATAGGCGGTGCTCTGGTATTCGACCAGGTCACCCGAGAAGCAGATCTTCTGGTCTTCCAGATAGGCGATGGTGTCGCCCTTGGTGTGGCCGCGGCCGATCTGCGCGATCTTGACTTCGAGCTTGCCGAGCCACACGCTCATCGTGCCGTCGAAGGTCATGGTCGGCCAGGTGAGGCCGGCGGGCACGGATTCGACATTGCGGAACAGTCGCGGAAAACGCCCGATCTCGCTCGCCTTGTCTTGCTCGCCGCGCTCGACGATCAGGTCATAGGTGTCGCGGCTGGCGATGATCTGCTGCGCGCCTTCGGCGAAGTAGGCCGAGGCGCCCAGCACGCGCACCGCGTGGTAGTGCGAGAGCAGCACGTACTTGATGGGCAGCGGCGTGATCTCGCGAATGCGACGGATCACGTCCTGCGCCATCACCGGCGTGGCCTGCGTGTCCACCACCATCACCGCCTCGTCGCCGATGAACACGCCGGTGTTCGGGTCGCCCTCGGCCGTGTAGGCATAGGCGTTCTCCGAAAGCCGCGTGAACGAAACCGTTTTTTCGGCCAGATCGGCCTGGCTGGCGAACACCTTGGGTTGGGACATGGGAGCCTCGGGAATGAAGGGGATGAAATGAAAGGGGTCGGCCGAAGAATTCGTTTTAGGACAACGAATCTGCTATCAGCGAATGTGGAAGTCTAACGAATGAATCCGCCAATGTCTAATCCAGCGGCGGCTGCGTGGTGTCTAATCGCCCGCAGAATCGCAACGAACGCGAACGAGCGCCCAAGAAGCAAACATCATGGCCCCACCCATCACCCGCGCGCAACGCGGGATTCAGAGCATTGAAGTCGGCGCGCGCCTGTTGGTGGCGCTCGCCAACCACGGCGGCCCAATGGCGCTGAAAGACATTGCCCGCGAGGCCGGCATGGCGGCGGCCAAGGCACATCCGTATCTCGTGAGCTTCGGCCGCGCCGGGCTGATCGAGCAAGATGAAGCGAGCGGCCGCTACTTCCTCGGCCCGCTTGCGTTGCAACTCGGCATGATCAGCCTGCAGCAATCCGACCCGGTTCATGTGGCCACGCCGCTCATCGCCGAGCTGGCGCAGCGCAGCGGCCACACCATGGCACTCGCCGTGTGGGGATCGCGCGGCGCGACCATCGTTCGCGTCGAAGAATCGCCCGCGGCCGTGCACGTGAACATGCGGCACGGCACGGTGTTCTCGCTGACCGACACGGCCTCCGGCCGGCTCTTTGCCGCCTACCTCGATGCGGCGGTCATCAAGGCCGTGCTGGAATCCGAACGCCGTCGCGAGAAGGCCGAGCGAAGCGTCGAACGTGGCAAGGATCGGGGCATGCCGCCACCACGCGCGCTGCCGAGCTGGAAGGAATTCGAATCGCAGCTTGCGTCGGTACGCGACTCGGTGCGCCAACACGGCCTGAGCCGCTCCGAAGGTGAAGTGGTGCACGGCATCAACGCGATGGCCGCGCCGGTCTTCGACCACACCGGCGCCATGGTGCTGTGCATCACCGCCATCGGCCCGGCCGGCACTTTCGACACGGCGCCCAAGGGGTTGCTGGCCCAATCGCTCAAGGCCTGCGCGGCGCAAGTGTCGCAACGGCTCGGCGCGCCCGAATTGCGTTAAGGTCGCAGAACAGCCCGAAGCGGCGATGCGAAGGAGCGGCCATGATCACCCTCTACACCTGGACCACGCCCAACGGCCGCAAGATTTCGATCATGCTCGAGGAGTTGGGCCTGCCCTACACCGTGCACGCCATCAACATCGGCCGCGACGAACAGTTCGCGCCCGCCTTCCTCAACGTTTCGCCCAACAACAAGATCCCGGCGATCGAAGACGACGAGGCCGAAGGCGGCCCGCTGGCGATCTTCGAGAGCGGCGCGATCCTGACCTATCTCGCCGAGAAAACCGGCCGCTTCCTGCCAGCCTCCGGCGCGGCCAGGTTCAAGACCCTGGAGTGGCTGCACTGGCAGATCGGCGGCCTCGGCCCGATGCTCGGCCAGCTCGGCTTCTTCGCCGTGCGATCCAAAGAGCGCGCGCCGCTCGCGATCCACCGTTTCACCGACGAAGCCGACCGCCTGCTCGGCGTGATGGAACGCCGCCTGGCCGAGTCGCCGTATCTGGGCGGCGCCGAGTATTCGATCGCCGACATCGCCGCCTACCCTTGGACACTCGCCGCCACGACCGTGATGGGCCAGGTGCTCGCGCCCGCACTCGAAGCCAAGCCCGCGCTTCATCGCTGGCTGGAAGCCGTGGGCGCGCGGCCAGCGGTCGCGCGCGGAATGAGCGTGCCGGTGGTTTGATCGGTGAGTTCGTGCGCGAGCTTCCTACGAGGGTTGCGCCTGCAAGCCCGCCGCCAACAGGCGGGTGATCTCCGCCGCTGGCAATTCCTGGCACGCACTCGCGTTTTGCCCCGACCACAGCGGCGAGAAGTCGCCGCTGCCCAGGCGCTCGGCATGCGCGCGAAGCGGAGCCATCGCGGCGGTGGCGAGCGGGAACTCCGGTGCCATCGAGCTGATGGGGCCGAGTTCGCGCATCACGCGGTTGACGATGCCGCGTGCCGGGCGGCCGGTGAAGAGGTTGGTGAGGGCAGTGTGGCGCGCGGCTTCGCTCTTCAGGGCGGCGCGGTGGACCGGGCTGGCGAGCGATTCGGGGCACAGCAGATAGGCGGTACCTGCTTGCACGCCGGCTGCGCCGAGTGACATCGCGGCGGCGACCGATGCGGCATCGACGATGCCGCCGGCCGCGATCACCGGCAGCTTCACCGCGCGCACGATCTGCGGGAGCAGCGCGAAGGTGCCGAGCTGCCGCGTGAGGTCGTGCGAGAGGAAGTGGCCGCGGTGGCCGCCTGCTTCCAGCCCCTGCGCGATGACGACATCGACGCCTTGGGCTTCGAGCCAGATCGCTTCTTCGACTGTGGTCGCGCTGGACAGCACCTTCGCGCCCCAGCGCCGAACGCGCGCGAGCAACGTCGCATCCGGCAGGCCGAAATGAAAGCTCACGACCGGCGGTTCGAACTCGCTCAGCACCTCCGCCGCTTCGGCGCTGAAGGGCGCGCGGCCGGGGCCGGCGGGCGCGGCGTTCACATCGAGCCCAAACGCCTGGTGATACGGCGCGAGCGTGGCACGCCAGGCGGCATCACGAACGCCGTCGGGCGTGGGCACATGGTGCGCGAAGAAATTGACGTTGTACGGATGGCGGGTGCCGGCCTTGATGCGCGCCAGTTCCTCGCGCAACGCGGCGAGCGTCAGCATGGCGCCCGGCAGCGAGCCCAGCCCGCCGGCATTGCTGACGGCGATGGCCATGGCGCTGCCTTGCACGCCGGCCATCGGCGCCTGGATGAGCGGCAGCTCGGTGCCGAGAAGTTGGCTCAATGCGTTCATGGCGATCCTTTCAGGAAACCGATGCTGCCAATGCAGCGGCAATGTCCGCCTTCAAGTCTTCCACATGCTCCAGCCCCACCGAGAAGCGCACGAAGTTGGGCTCGATGCCAGCCGCGATCATCTGGGCTTCGTTCATCGTGCCGGCCCACATCGCCGCGGTGTGCACCACCAGAGATTCGACGCCGCCCAGGCTCACCGCGTGCGTGGCCAGTTCGAGTTGGGCGACGAAGTGGCTGGTGGCCTCGTAGCCGCCGCGCACCGCGAACGCGATGACCGCGCCGAAGCCCGTCATCTGCCGCGCGGCCAACGCGTGCTGCGGGTGGCTGGCCAGGCCCGGATACCAGATGCGCTCGATCTGCGGCTGTGCCTGCAACCAGTCGGCCAGCGCCAGCGCCGTCGCGTTGAGGCGCGCCATGCGGACCGGCAGCGTGCGCAGCCCTCGCAGCAGCAACCATGCGTCCATCGGCGAAAGCACCGAGCCCAGCGTGGTGTGCATCTTCCAGATGATCTCGGCCAAGGCGTGGCTGCAGCAGACCACGCCGGCCGTGATGTCGTGGTGGCCGCCGAGGTACTTGGTGGCGCTGTGCACGACGATGTCGATGCCCGCATCGTGCGGCTTCTGGTTGAGCGGCGAGGCGAAGGTGTTGTCGGCGATGGTCGTGATGCCGTGTGCTTTCGCGAGTGCTGCCACCGCCGCCAGATCGGTGATGGTCAACGTGGGGTTGGCGGGCGTCTCGACCATGATCAGCCGCGTGTTCGGCTTGATGGCGCGCGCGAACGCTTCCATGTCACCTTGCTCGACCAGCGTGGCCTCCACGCCGAAGCGCGGCAGCACTTCGTCGAAGAGCTTGGTCGTGCTCATGTAGTGCCGGCTCTGCGCGATGACGTGGTCGCCGGCCTTCAAGAGTGCGAGCACGCTGGTGCTGATCGCACTCATGCCGGAGGCGGTGACCAGCGCTGTCTCGGTGTGTTCGAGCGCCGCCACGATGGCCGCCACGCGCTCGTGCACCGGGTTGCCGTAGCGGGTGTAGTAGGCGGCGTGGCGCGGCGTGTTGGCCATGTCGGCGAACTCGGCCGCATCAGCGGCGGCGAAGGTCGCGCTGTAGTAGATCGGCGGCACTACCGACTTGTGATCCGATTCGCGCCGAGACAAATGCGAATCGCCGTGCAGTACGCGGGTGTCTTCCTGCCAGTGGGGATCGTTCGTCATCGGCTCGGCTCGGTGGCGCAGCAGGGCGCTGCGCCCAAATGCTACTGCCCCGCCGCATCTCCAGCCTGCGGCCAACCGCCACCCAGCGCCTTCACCAGAAACACCGAGGTCACCAGCCGCTGGCCCTGCAACTGCGCGTTCTGGCGTTCGACGGTCAGGAGCGATTGCTGCGCGCTGATCACGTCGAGGTAGGTCGAGGCGCCGCCTTCGTAGCGCGCGGTCGCCATGTCGAGCACGCGGCGTGCGCTGCCCACGGCCTGCTGCGATTGGGCGGTGGCGCGGTCGAGCGAGGCCAGGCCGGTGATGCCGTCTTCGACTTCCTGCATGGCGGTGAGCACGACGCGGCGATAGCTCGCCACGGTGGCGTCGTAGCCGGCGTTCGCGAAGTCGACACTCGCGCGCACGCGCCCGGCATCGAAGAGCGTTTGCGTGGCCGACACGCCGATCGACCACAGCAGGCTGGAGGCGCTGAACAGCGAACCCAGCGTGCGGCTGTCGACACCGATCGACGGGCCCAGGATCACGCTTGGATAGAACGCGGCCGTCGCCACGCCGATCTGCGCATTGGCCGCGGCCATCGCGCGTTCGGCCGAGGCCACATCGGGCCGGCGCTCCAGCACATCCGACGGCACGCCGATCGGTGCGCTGAACTGCAACGCCGTGCTGTTCACAGCCGCCAGGTCAGCCGGCAGCTCGAAGCTCGGCGCGGGCGTGCCGGTCAGCGTGGCGATGGCGTGTTCGAACTGGCTGCGCTGCTTGCGGAGCACGTCGACTTGCGCGAGCGTGGCGTCGAGCAGCGCCTGTTGCTGGGCCACATCGAGGCCAGAAGCCGCGCCCAGGTCATGGCGCGAACTCACCAGGCCCAGCGCGCGGTTTTGCAGCGCGATCGAGCGTGAGAGCACGTCGAGTTCGACATCGAGCGCGCGCAGATTGAAGTAGGTGGTGGCCAGTTCGGCGGTGACCAGCAGCCGCGTGTTTTCGAGATCGGCGGCCGATTGCTGGGCCGATGCTTCAGCGCCTTCGACCGTGCGCTGCACGCGGCCCGCCAGATCGACTTCGTAGTTGACGTTGAACTGCAGCGCCGCTTCGTTCTGCACCGTCGAGAAGTTGGGCGAAGCGTAGTTGGAGAGCGGCCGGTTCGCCGAGATCTTCTGCCGCGACCCACGCACGCCCAGACTCACTTGCGGAAAGATGCTGGCCGACACCGATGCCACCTGCGCACGCGCCTGCGCCAGCCGCGCGTTGGCGGCGGCCAGCGTGGCATTGGCGGCCAGCGCCTGGCGCTGCAGCGCGTCGAGTTGGGCATCGCCGTACGGCTGCCACCACGGGCCTTTGGCGGCGGTATCGGCAGGTGTGCTTTCGCGGAACGGCGCTTCGAGCTTCCACGCGACCGGCATCGCGGCGATGACGTCGGGCCTGTGATAGTCGGGGCCGGCGGCGCAGGCGGAGAGGAGGATGGCGGCCAGGGCCGCCGTCCAAGGTCCGCGACGATTCACAGCGTGCCTTTCGCCGGCGCGCTCGCGGCATCCTTGCCTGCCGCGGCAACCGCCACCTGATCGCCTTCCGCCAGCGAATCCGAAGGGTTCAACACCAGCCGGTCGGTCGCAGCAATGCCGTCGAGGATCTCCACCGATTCGCCATAGTTCCGCCCGAGGTTCACCGCACGCAAGCGCACCTTGCCTTGCGGGTCGACTACCGCCACGCGCGTGCCTTCGCCGCGGAAGAGCAGCGCGTTCGCCGGGATCGACATGGCGCCGCTGGCCTCTAACGCCATCGTGGCCTGCACGAAGGCGCCGGGCAGCAGCGTGCCGTCCTTGTTGGGCAGCGCGATCTCGACCTGCATGGTGCGGGTCGCGGCGTCGATCGAGGCGGCGGTGCGCGCGACCGTGCCCTGGAACTTGCGCCCGCGCAATTCGGCCTGCGTGATCGTCACCGGCTGGCCGGGCTTGATGAGCTGCGCATAGGCCTGCGGCACGTTCACGTAGACGCGCAGCGGGTCGGTCTGCGAGAGCACGAAGAGCGAGCGCCCGCCGCCACCGCCGCCCGCGTCGATCAGGTCGCCCACGTCGACATTGCGGCGCGTGATCACGCCGGCAAAGGGCGCGAGCACGCGCTTGAAGTTTTCGGTCTGGCGCAGGCGCTGCACGTTGGCTTCGGCCGCGGCCACGTTGGCACTGGCCGATGCGACGGCGCTGCGGCGCTCGTCCAGGTCCTGCTGCGAGACCACGTCTTTCTGGCGCAGGCTTTCCCAGCGCTCGACCGTGCTCTTCGCCAGCGCCAGGCCCGAAGCCGCCTGCTCGCGTGCCGCGATGGCCTGGGTGAGCTGCTGATCGATCTCGGGGGTTTCGATCTCGGCCAGCAGATCGCCTTTTTCGACGCGGCTGCCGATGTCCTTGGTCCAGCGCTTGAGATAGCCGCTGGCGCGCGCCGCGATCGGCGATTGCACCTGGCCTTGCAGCGTGCCCGGCAGCGCGAGCGGCTGGCCGGTGCCACTGGTCGTGGGCAGTGCGGTCTTCACGTACTGGATGGCGCGCTCTTCGGTGCCGGCTTCCAGCGCCTTGGCATTGGCCATGCGCACGAACACGGTGCGGCCTGCGCCGAGCGCGAGCAGCAACAGCACGACGAGGGTCAGGATCTTGGTGCGGCGAACGATCTGGCGGCGCTGCAGCATCTCGTGGTGCTCACCGTCTGCCGAGGTCGTATCGATCGGGTGGATGCCCAGGGCCGCATGGCGTTGCTCGGACATGGCTTCAATTCTCCTGAGGGGCGGCAAGGGGTGGCGGCTCGTTGCGGTGCGCGGCAGCGTCGCGCGCCGCATGGCGCTTGGCCAGGCGCTGGTGCACGCCTGCAAACACCACCGGCACGAAGAACAAGGTGGACACGGTTGCAAACAGCAGGCCACCGATGACCGCGCGGCCGAGCGGCGCGTTCTGCTCGGCGCCTTCGCCCAGGCCGAGCGCCATCGGGATCATGCCGATGATCATCGCCAGCGCCGTCATCAGCACCGGGCGGATGCGCGTGGCGCCGGCTTCCAGCGCGGCCGACAACGCCGTGATGCCGGCCTGCTGCCGCTCGCGCGCGAACGACACCAGCAAGATGCTGTTGGCCGTGGCCACACCCATCGTCATGATGACCCCGGTGAGCGCCGGCACGCTCAGCGTGGTGCCGGTGATGAAGAGCATCCAGGCGATGCCTGCGAGCGCGGCCGGCAGCGCGGCGACGATGATGGCCGCATCGATCCACGACTGGAAGTTGACGACGATCAGCAGGTAGACCAGCA
>JAMFRW010000114.1 GCA_026224975.1 Rhodoferax sp.
ATCAGAAGTTCTTCCTTGATGTACTTGATGAACTTCCAGATCGAGAAACCGTTGAAGCGCGCGATCGAACCCAGCACCACGAAGATGAACAGCAGGCAGGTGAAGTAGAAGGTCGCCATCAATGCGCCGAGCGAGACCAGCGAGCCCACGCCGTACTTGCCGATCGTGAAGGCCATGGCCCCGAAGGCGCCGATGGGGGCGACCTTCATGATGTAGCCGACGATGGTGAAGAGCACATGCGAGAACTTCTCGATGAAGTCGAACACCAGCGTGCCGCGGCCACCGAAGCGGTGCAGCGCAAAGCCGAACATCACCGCGATCAGCAGCACCTGCAGGATCTCGCCCTTGGCAAACGCATCGACGACGGTGCTCGGAATGACGTTGAGCAGGAAGTCGGTCGTGCTCGTCATCTTGCCGGGGCCGGTGTAGGCGGCGATGCCTTTGGTGTCGAGCGTGCTGGCGTCGATGTTCATGCCGGCGCCGGGCTGCACGATGTTGATCACGAGCAGGCCGACGACGAGCGCGATGCTGCTGACGATCTCGAAGTACAGCAACGCCAGGCCGCCGGTCTTGCCGACCTTCTTCATGTCTTCCATGCCGGCGATGCCGACGACCACCGTGCAGAAGATGATCGGCGCGATGATCATCTTGATGAGCTTGATGAATCCATCGCCCAGCGGCTTCATCGCCTCGCCGGTGGCGGGTGCGAAGTGGCCCAGCAGCACGCCGATGACGATGGCGGTGATGACCTGGAAGTAGAGCGACTTGTAGAGCGGTTTTTTCGCGGTGCCTGGTTGTTCCATGGGCTATCTCCTCTGGGTGTCTTGGTGGCGCATGTGGCTGCACAAGACGATACGTCCAACGCTGGCGGCGGACGGCAGTATTTATACGGTCACGTGCAGGGCACAAAAGATGACCCAAACGCGTGCCGCCAACGCATGACACCAACGCACGGCCCAAACAAAAGCGGCCTCTGGTTTCCCGGAGGCCGCTTGGCGCTGATCGATGTTCAACTAAATTTTGGGGTGGCTGATGGGGCTCGAACCCACGACAACAGGAATCACAATCCTGGACTCTACCAACTGAGCTACAGCCACCGCAGAGGAAAAGATTATAGCCGAAGCCGCTCAGTTGGCCGGGGCGCTGGCCCCCGCGGCGGGTGAATCGGCACCGAATGCGTTGGCCTTGATATCGACCTTGTAGCGTGCCTTGAGCGCGGCGTAGTAGGCCTGCGATTCGGCATCGCCCCAGGCTTGCGCATACTGGGTTTGCGCTTGCGCCGCGTTGGCGGCGACCGGATCGCGGCCCAGCACCTTGGTGACCTTGACGACCGCGTAGCCCTGGTCGCCCAGGTCGACGCCGACGATGCTCGGCAGCGTGGCCGAAGGCGCTTTCAGCACCGCATCGATCACCGCACGCGACAGCTCACGCGGCTGGGCACGCGAGACAGTCTGCGGCGCATCGGCCAGGGCCGTGGCCGGTGCGGCGCGCAGTTCGGCAAGCCGCGCTTCGCCGAGCTTGCGGGCCAGTGCTGCGGCCTGCACTGTCATCAGCTTCTCGCGGACCTTGGCCTTGACATCGGCCAGAGGCAACTGGTGCGCCGGTGAATAGGTGACCACGCGGCCGGAGACCATCTGGCTCGCTGCCGTTTCCAGCGCTTCGGTGTTGCGCTTCTTGACCAGCGCATCGCTCGCGAACAGGGCCTCGAGGAACTTGGGGTTGGCCAGCGGGCCGGTGGCCTCGGGGCCGGGTGTGCGGCGGATGTTCTGCGCGCTGCGGAGTTCCAATCTGAACTTGTCGGCCACTGGCTTCAGGCTGTCGGGCTGCTCGTACACCATGTTGGTGAACTCGCTCGCGATCTCGGAATAGCGCTTTTGCGCAAGCTGGGTCTTGACCTCGTTCTCGATCTCGGCATGCACCGCTTCGAAGCTCTTCTTGTCGCCGCCGCGCGCGCCGGTGACCTGGATGATGTGGTAGCCGAAATCGCTCTCTACCACGCCGCTCATCTCGCCCTGCTTGAGCGAAAACGCCGCGTCCTCGAAAGGCTTGACCATGGAACCGCGCGCGAAGAAATCGAGGTCGCCGCCCTTCTCTGCCGAGCCCGGGTCTTCGGAATTCTTGCGGGCCACGTCGGCGAACGACGCCGGGTTCTTCTTGACCTCGGCCAGCAGCGTTTCGGCCTTGGCCTTGGCCTTGGCGCGGTCGGCAGCCGGCGCGTCTTTTTCGGCCTTGATCAGGATGTGGCTGGCGCGGCGTTCCTCGGGCGTGGTGTAGCGCACGAGGTTCTCGGTGTAGTACTTACGCAGGTCTTCGTCGGAGACGGTGATGCCCTTCTTGAGCGCGTCGAGGTCGAGCACCACGTATTCGATGCTCGATTGTTCCGGCGCCTGGAACTGCACGGCGTTGGCCGGCTCCTTGTAGAAGGTCTCGATGTCGGCATCGGTCGGGGCGACCTTGGCGAGCGACTCCTTGGTGTCGAAGCGCTGAACCTGCACCTCGCGCTGCTGGAACATCGCATCGAGCGCGGCGCTGGCGGATGCGGCCGGCGCGAAGACCGTGCCGGCCACGCCGAGCAGCACCTGGCGCATGGAGATGTCCTGCCGCAGGCGCTGCGCGAACATCTCCGACGACATGCCCTGCGCGCCGAGCGCGTCCTTGTTGACGCTGCCGTCGGGGTTGCGCAGGAACGCGAACTGCGGGTCGCTCACGAAGAGGCGCTGGAGCCGGTCATCGGTGGTGACGAGGTTGAGCTTTTCGGCGGCGGCCATCATCACGCGGTCACGCACCAGCGCGTCGAGCGACTGGCGCTTCATCTCCGACGTGTCGAATATCTTCGGATCGACATTGGGCATCTGCCGGCGCACACGCTCGATCTGGTCGCGCTGCGCCACTTCCCATTCACTGCGCGTGATGTCGTGGCCGGCGACCTTGGCGACCGTGGCGTTTTGATCACGGTTGCTGTTGTTGTAGCCGTTGATGCCGAGCAGCACAAACGACGGGAAAATCAGCAACACCAGGATGAACTGCAGCACACGCATGTGCTTGCGGAAGAAGTCAAACATCGAATGCCTCAATGTGCGTGCCGTGCGGCACGAGAGCCGCCGGCCCCGCTTTTGTCTTGCGGAATGTTGGACGGAATGTCTTGCGGAAAATTTATCCAACGCCCAGAAGCAACAAAGGCGAACCAAGGTTCGCCTTCGACTGCTGGGCGCCGCGATTCTATCCGAGCGTTACGCTGCCGGAACAGATGCCCGCAAGGGCCGCGATGCTGTGTGGGGGTGGTGGGTGCTGAGGGGCTCGAACCCCCGACCTACGCCTTGTAAGGGCGCCGCTCTACCAACTGAGCTAAGCACCCGTGGTGCCGATATTCTGGCTGCTGTTTTGCTGACTGTTTCGGTGGTTGCGTACAGCGTGGATTCGAATGACGACGTGCTGCCGCAATAAACGATCAGTTGAGGGCGTCCTTGAGGGCCTTGCCGGCGCGGAACTTCGGGACCTTGGCGGCCTTGATCTTGATGGTGGCACCGGTGCGCGGGTTGCGGCCGGCACGTGCCGCGCGCTTGCCAACGCTGAAGGTGCCGAAGCCCACGAGGGACACCGTGTTGTTCTTCTTGAGCGTCGATTTCACACCGCCGATGACGGCTTCCAGGGCGCGGGCTGCGGCCGCCTTGGAGATATCCGCCTGCTTGGCGATGTGTTCGATCAATTCGGTCTTGTTCACGGGTATGCCCCCTCTAAAGGTATCTCAAAGGAATTCGGGTGGTGGACGGGCTGCAGAAGTGTGGCGCGGCTGCCCAAAACGATTACAGCCGCGCACTCACGCAGTGTCAAGCGCGGAAGCGGATTCTATGCGTAATCATCCTCGTGAAAGAGGCCCCTCGGTCGGGGGGCGAGCCCCTATATTCGCTTGACACTTTCCGATGCGTCACAGCGTTTTTTGCTCGTCGAACCCAGGCCCCCAACGCGGTGCATCAACGGGGTGATGCACGCACCACCAAGGCCACGCCGCTGGCCGTCAGCAGCATGCCCAACAGCATCGAAACCGTGAAGGCTTCGCCGAACAGCGCCCAGGCCATCACGGCCGTGCACGGCGGCACGAGGTACATGAGGCTCGTGACCGAAGTGGCCGCGCCGCGCTGGATCAACAGATAGAGCAACGAGCTGCCGCCCAGCGTGAGCGCCAGCACCGACCAGGCCAGCGCGCCGATCATGTGCGCATGCCACACGACGGGTTCATGCTCGAACATCGCCAGCGGCAGGCTGACGATGAGCGCAGCCATCAGTTGCACGCTGCTCGCGGTGCGCACATCGCAAGGCGTGACAAAGCGTTTCTGGTACAGCGTGCCGGTCGTGATGGCGAGCAGCGCGAAGATTGCCAGCGCCAGGTTCCAGTGCGTCACCTCGCCGCCGCCGAGCTTGTGCCAGACCACGAGCGTGAGCCCCGCCAAGCCAAGCGCAAGGCCGGCCCATTGCATTTTCGAGACGCGGCCCTGCTCTGAACCCGAAGACGCTGTGCCAGAACCGGCGGTCGACATCCACAGCGCCGTCAGCACCGGCTGCAAGCCGACCAGCAACGCCACCGTGCCCGCGCCGATGCCGGCTTTCACCGCCGACCACACGCCGCCCAGGTAAGCCGCGTGGATCAGCATGCCGACAACGCCCAGGTGCAACCACTGCATGCGGTCGGTCGGCCACTCGGCGCGGGCGATCCACACCCAGACCAGAAAGCACAGCAGCGAGCAGGCGTAGCGAAGCGAAAGAAAGGTCAGCGGCGGCGAGTACGGCATGCCGTAACGCGCCACGATGAAGCCGGTGCTCCAGATCAGCACAAAGACCCAGGGCATGGCACGGACGAACACCGGGGCAGTCGAACGACCCCGTTCGATCAGGGCTTCCGTCACCGTGCCTTGGCGCGAATTTCCGGCAGCGCTTTTTGCAGGTAGTAAACCATCGACCAGATGGTGAGCACGGCCGAAACGTAGATCAGCGCCGTGCCCCAGAGCTGCGTGTCGACCAGGCCGAAGAGCACGCCGTGGAACAGCAGGAAGGGGATGGCCACCATCTGCACCACCGTCTTGACCTTGCCCAGCATGTGCACCGCCACACTGCGCGACGCGCCGATCTGCGCCATCCATTCACGCAGTGCCGAGATCGCGATCTCGCGCCCGATGATGATCAACGCCACGAGGCTTGGCACGCGTTCGAGTTCAACAAGCACGATCAGCGTCGCGCAGACCAGGAACTTGTCGGCCACCGGATCGAGAAACGCGCCGAACGACGACGTCATGTTGAGCCGACGCGCGAGGTAGCCGTCGGCCCAGTCGGTGAGCGCGACCACAATGAAGAGAACGGTGGCTATTGCGTTGCGGTCGGCTTCGGCCAAGGGCAGGTGGAACACACCGACGATCAGCGGAATCGCGACGATGCGCGCCCAGGTCAGCAGCGTGGGGAGATTGAAGAACATCGGGGCATTGTGCCGAAGTTATGCGGCACGGCCGCCCGGGCTGCGCACAACACCACAAGTCACCGAGCTCAATCGAGCGTGCGCGGCTTGAACTTGCGCTCTTCGTTGAACAGGAAGGTCTCGGTGAAGCGCCAAGGCTTGGGCAGGCGCGAGACATCGCCGAACGGGGCCGCACGGCGGATGGCATCGACAGCGAGCTGCGTCGTGTCCTTGGCTTGTGTGGGAAGGCGCAGGTACTCGATGCGGCGCACGCTGCCGTCACCGTTCAGTTCGATCTCGAGCACGGGAATGGCGAGCAGTTGATCGGGCACCGTACCCATATAAGTACCGTTCGGGTTGGCAGCAACCAGCCTGAGCGCCGCCTGGTGCCGCACCTCGGCCCAGTTGCGCACCGGCCCGGGCGGCGGCATGCGAACCGGCGCGGCGGTAGCGGCGACGGCGGGAGTGCTGTTGCCGGAGTGAGCGGAGTTGCTCGCAGCGCCACGCTGGGTGCCGGCCGTCGACGACGCAGCGCCCGGCGGTGCGGGCTCCGGGGCCGGTGCCGAGCAACCGGCCAGCAGGCTCAGGCCCGCCAGGCCGGTGCGCATGAGCACGTCCTTGCTGCGCGTGTCGATGACACCCGCGTCGTCCCTGAACCGGCCTGTGATCGGAAAAAGCATTCGCCGCCAATCAATGCAACGCACGATAGATGTCCTCTGCGAGTTCTTTGGAAATGCCGTCGACCGTGCACAGGTCTTCGACGCTGGCGTGGCCCACGCCGCGCACGCCGCCGAAGCGCTGCAGCAGCTTGGCGCGTTTCTTGGGGCCGACCCCAGGGATGTCTTCGAGCTTGCTGCCGCCTGTTCGCACGCTGGCGCGGCGCGCGCGCATGCCGGTGATCGCGAAGCGGTGCGCCTCGTCGCGGATCTGCGCCACCAGCATCAGCGCGGCCGAGTCCTTGCCGAGGTAGACCTTGGCGCGGCCGTCGGCAAACACCAGTTCTTCGAGCCCGACCTTGCGGCCCTCGCCCTTCTCGACGCCGACGATGCGCGAGAGTTCGATGCCCAGTTCCTCGAACACCTCGCGCGCCATGCTCACCTGGCCCTTGCCGCCGTCGACCAGCACCAGCTCGGGCAGCCTGGCCTCGCCGCGGCTCGCGGCCTCCACCATCTTGGCGTAGCGCCGCACCAGCACCTGGCGCATGGCGGCGTAGTCGTCGCCGCCGGTGATGCCTTCGATGTTGTAGCGGCGGTATTGCGCGCTCTGCATCTTGTGGTTCTCGAAGACCACGCATGAGGCCTGCGTCGATTCACCGGCGGTGTGGCTGATGTCGAAACACTCGACGCGGAAGGTCTCCATGTCTTCGATGCCCAAACCCAGCGCTTCCACGAGCGCGCGCGTGCGCGCCTGCTGCGAGCCCTCTTCGGCCAGCAACTGCGCGAGCTTGAGCTGCGCGCCCTTGATGCACATGTCCAGCCACGCGCGGCGCGGCTCGCGCGGCTGGTGCTGGGCCGTGACCTTGATGCCGCTTTGCAGCGTGAGGGCGTCGATCAAGGCCTTGTCGACCGAATGGCTCAGCACCAGCAAAGGCGGCACACCGCCATCGAGGTAGTGCTGGGCGATGAAGGCTTCGAGCACGTGCACTTCGGGTGACGCGCTCGCGGCATCCGTGCCCTCGGCGGGCGGCGCATCGTCGATAGCCGCCGCATCGACCGCTTCTTCCACATGCCTGGGAAAGTACGGCCGGTCGCCCAGGTGCCGCCCGCCGCGCACCATCGCGAGGTTGACGCAGGCGCGGCCGCCTTCGACCTTGACGGCGAGGATGTCGGCATCCTTGGTCGTCACGCCGGTGTTGTCTTCCACCGATTGCTGGTGCAGCACGCGCGAGAGCGCGCCGAGCTGGTTGCGTATCTCGGCCGCCTGCTCGAACTGCAGCGCCTCGGCGTGGGCCATCATCTGCGCCTGCAAGGTGTCGGTCAGTTCCTGCTGCTCACCGAGCAGAAAGCGCTCGGCGTTGTTCACATCACGCGCGTAGTCGTCGGGCGCGATCAGGTTCACGCACGGGCCGGAGCAGCGCTTGATCTGGTAGAGCAGGCAAGGCCGGGTGCGGTTGGCAAACACCGTGTCTTCGCAGGTGCGCAGGCGGAACACCTTCTGCAGCATCTGGATCGATTCCTTCACCGCCCAGGCGCTGGGGAACGGGCCGAAGTAGCGGTGCCGCTGATCGACCGCGCCTCGGTAATAGGCGACGCGGGGGAAGCTCAAGGCGGCTGGCCCGGTGCCTGTTCCGGAAGCCGTGTTCGTCGTGCGAGGGCCGCCGGTGATCTTGAGATACGGATAACTCTTGTCGTCGCGGAACAGGATGTTGTAGCGCGGCGAGAGGGTCTTGATGAGGTTGTTTTCGAGCAGCAGCGCTTCGGCCTCGGAGCGCACCACCGTCGTCTGCAGGCGCACGATCTTCGTGATCATGTGGCCGATGCGCGTGCCGCCGTGGTTCTTCTGGAAGTAGCTCGAGACGCGCTTTTTCAGGTCGCGCGCCTTGCCCACGTAGAGCACCGCGTCCTGCGCATCGAAGTAGCGGTAGACGCCGGGCAGGCTGGGCAGCGCGGCCACGTCGGCGAGCAGCTTCTCGCGGGCGGTGTCGACGTCGATCGCGTCGTTGGGGAGTTCGTTGCCTTCGGTCATCGAGCGCGATTGTGCCGCGCGGCGCCGGCGCGCTCTGCCAGCGCGGGCTTGCACACGGCAAGCGCTGCCGATAATCGCCGCCATGAGCCTGCGCACCTGGGACATCTTCTGCCGCGTGATCGACAACCACGGCGACATCGGCGTGTGCTGGCGGCTGGCGGCCGATCTGGCATCGCGCGGCGAGCCGGTGTGCCTGTGGGTGGACGACGCATCGGCGCTGGCGTGGATGGCGCCTTCGGGTGCGGCGGGCGTGAGCGTGCGGGCGTTCGAGGTGGCGGCGTTCGAAGGGGAGCCGGGCAGCGTCGTCGTCGAGGCCTTCGGGTGCGATCCGCCGGCTGCATTCGTGCAGCGCATGGTTGAGATGGCCGCGCCGCCGTTGTGGATCAACCTCGAATACCTGAGCGCGGAAGACTTTGTCGAACGAAGCCATGGCCTGGCGTCACCGCAGATGAGCGGGCCGGGCACCGGGCTGCTCAAGTGGTTTTTCTACCCGGGCTTCACACCGGCGACGGGCGGCTTGATCCGCGAGCCGGGGCTGATGGCGCGGCGCGAGGCCTTCGATAGGGAGGCGTGGCTGGCGGCGCTCGACACGTACTTCATTCGCCGTGCCGGCGAGCGTGTGGTGAGCCTGTTCTGTTACGACCAGCCGGCCTTGCCGGCGTTGATTGACGCGCTTTCCGATGAGCCGACCTTGCTGCTGGCAACCCACGGCCACGGCGCACGGCAGGCGAAGGCGTTGCTCGGCACGGAGCTAGGCCAAGGCCAACTGCGCGCCGTCGAACTTCCGCCACTCACGCAAATCGATTACGACCGCCTGCTCTGGGCCAGCGACCTCAACTTCGTGCGTGGCGAAGACTCCTTCGTGCGAGCACAGTGGGCCGGCGCGCCCTCCGTCTGGCAGATCTACCCGCAGGACGACGGCGCGCATCTCGTCAAGCTCGACGCCTTCATGCAGCTTCAGGCGAAGACCAGCGTCGATGCCGATGCCGAAGTCGCCACCTCGGTGCAGCGCCTCTGGCATGCCTGGAACGGCGGCTCGCCCGTCGCTTCGATCGACTTGCCAACACTCTCCGCTTGGCAACATTGGAGTGTCCGCTGGCGAGACACCCTGCTGGCACAGCAAGATCTCGTGACCTCGTTACTCCGGTTCGTCGACGAAAAGCAGCGCTGAATCGCCGGGGCGCAAAGCACCCCGCCACGGCAGGCGCCGAACCTCCGCCCGAAAGAGGCTAAAATCATGGGCTTTTCGCGCGCCAGCCTCCTGCCAGGCATGTCTGGCCCAGCGCGCGAGCAGGCGCCAAGAATGTCTTGACAGAGGCCGACTGCCCACCGCGACAAAAAGCGATGAGGCAAGAAGCAAGGCGCATGCCCCACACACCAACCGCAACGCAAACGGAATCGCTATGAAGACCGCAATGGAATTTCGCGCCGGCAACGTCATCATGCTCGGCAAGGACCCGATGGTCGTGCTGCGCACCGAGTACAGCCGCGGTGGCCGCAACTCCGCCACCGTTCGCATGAAGCTGAAGAGCCTGCTCTCCAACTCCGGCACCGAAGTCGTCTACAAGGCCGACGACAAGCTCGACCAGGTCATGCTCGACAAGAAGGAGTGCACCTACTCCTACTTCGCCGACCCGATGTACGCTTTCATGGACGCCGAGTACAACCAGTTCGAGGTCGAGTCCGAGAACATGGGCGACGCCATCCAGTACCTCGAAGACGGCATGGCTGTCGAAGTGGTGTTCTACGACGGCAAGGCCATCTCGGTCGAACTGCCCACCAGCCTGGTGCGCGAGATCACCGATACCGAGCCCGCCGTCAAGGGCGACACCTCCGGTAAGGTTCTGAAGAAGGCGAAGATCGCCACCGGCTTCGAGATCGATGTGCCACTGTTCGTGCAGACGGGCGACAAGGTCGAAATCGACACCCGCACGCACGAGTACCGCAAGCGCGTCTGAGGCCACTCGGCGCAGATCGGAACGGGGCGCCTTGGGCGCCCTTTCTCTTTGGTACGCCTCTTCTGCTTCATCATCCGCCCATGCCCTTCGACTTCGCGACCGTCCAGGCACCGTTTCGCATGCAGCCGGGATTGCGGCGGCTCGCACCCGGCACGGCGCAGCTCACGCCGGTGCGACTCGGTTCACGCCACTTGCGCGAGAAGCTTGCCGTGCTGACGGCACATGCCGATCAGGCGCTGCTCGCGTCACCCGGGTTCGACGCTATGCCGGCTCTTCATGCGCTCGCGCGGCAGGCGGCGCGCGAGCATCCCGAGGCGTTCGTGTGGGACGGTGGATGCGCCTTCAGTGCGCCGTTGCTCGGTTGGTCGCTGACGGTCGATGGCGGTGGGCATCAGAACGTTGGAGAAGGCTCTGCCGAGCCCACGCTCCAAGGCAGCGGCCCGGCCGAGATCGGCCACTGCCTGAACACAGTGCCACCCGCCTGGCGCCTCGCGGGCCTGCTCAGCCTGGCCTTCGAAGAAGACTTCGCGGTGATCGACGGCGCCACCGCGCGCATCCCATGGCTCGCGGTCTGCCTGCCCTCGCACTGGGCACCCGCCGACAAGATCGGCCGCCACTTCGCCGAAGTGCACGCGCCGGTCGCCGACAACGCGCTGCTGGTGAAGGCGGGCGAGCACCTCGCGCGGCTGGTCACTGGCGAAGACCCATGGGAGCGTTTCGTCTGGACCATCACGCGGCAATCAGCGCTCGACACGCATCCGCAGCGTTGCGCGGCGCTTCCCTGGCCGGCTCATACAGCGTCAAGCGCCCCGCTCGCCGCCCAAGCCTTCTTCCGCACCGAGCGCCAGACCTTCATCCCGCTGCCCATCGAACGCCAAGCAGTGTTCACGATCCACGTCGAAGTGCAGCCGCTCGCCGAAGCCATCGGCACCGCCGAGCGAGCCGCGCAAGTCCACGATGCGCTGGCCAGCATGAGCGACGCGGTGCTCGCCTACCGCGGGCTGGCGCCGGCGCGCGATCGACTGTTGATCTGGTTGCAATCGCGCATGTCGAGCGCGTCGTGATGAACTCGATGGCGCCTGGTTCAATGGCCCGCGAATCGCGATGAACACCGCGCCCGTCGTTTCCGCCACGCTCCAATTCAACGCCGACGGCGTTCCGTGTTCGAGCCGCTACGGCGATGTCTATCACCCGTTCTCTGGCGCGTTCACGCAAGCCAACCACGTATTCATCGCCGGCAACGGTCTGCCCGCGCGCTGGCAAGGGCGCGATCGCTTCGTCATCCTCGAAACCGGCTTCGGCCTGGGCAACAACTTCCTCGCGACTTGGCAAGCCTGGCAGCGCGACCCGCGGCGCTGCGAGCGACTCGTGTTCATCTCGATCGAGAAACATCCGTTCTCGCGCGACGATCTGGCCGCTGCTCACGCCGCCTCGCCGGCACGCGAACTGGCCGATGCACTGATCGAGTCCTGGCCACCCTTGTCGCCCAACCTGCACCGCCTGAGCTTCGAGGCGGGCCGCGTGCAACTGCTGCTGGCCCTCGGCGACGTGGCCGCCTGGCTGCCCGAACTGATCGCGAATGTCGATGCGTTCTACCTCGACGGCTTCGCGCCCGCCACCAACCCCGAGATGTGGCAAACCCGCCTCTACAAGGCCATGGCTCGCCTGGCCGCGCCGGGTGCCACGGCGTCTAGCTGGACGGCAGCACGCGCCGTTCGCGAAGGGCTCACGTCGGCGGGGTTCGAGGTGAGTTTGGGGGCGGGTACTGGCGGCAAACGGGATATCACGCTTGCGCGCTTTGCGCCGAGGTTCACGCCGCGGCGAGCGTCCAGCCGCACCGTCGCACCCGGGCGCCCACCGGTCTTACGCACTCTCCCCTCGGTATTGCCCCCTCTCTCTCTGGGAGAGGGAGTAAATGCTTCACCCTTGGCATCGCGCTTCGATCTACGCACAGAACGCCGCCGAGCCATCATCATCGGAGCCGGCTTGGCCGGTTGCGCCACAGCCTGGGCATTGGCCGAACAAGGCTGGCAAGTCACCCTGTTAGACCGCTATCCAACCATCGCTCAAGAGGCCTCCGGCAACCCCGCAGGCCTGTTTCATGCGACCGTCAACATGCCCGACGGCATTCACGCGCGCTTCAACCGCGCTGCAGCATTCCAGGCGCAAGCGGCCATTCGAATCGCCATCGATCACCACGGCGTCGCGGGCGCAACCAACGGACTCCTCAGACTCGAAACCACGCGCAGCTTTCCGC
>JAMFRW010000115.1 GCA_026224975.1 Rhodoferax sp.
CCACGAAGCGCAGCGCCCAGCCCGCCCGCGCCTTCGCTGAACGAGTGAGGTGCCCCTTCCGAACACCGCCGCTCGTTGTCGTCGCGGCAGGGGCTCATTGGCAGGGGCGATTTCTGTGGCGTCGGAGGAGCGCAGGTTCGAGGTCGGCGCGCGTGCGCCCGTCGTGAACTGACTCGCCGCGGCTGTTCGAACGCAGCGCACGAAGTAAGCGTAGTGAGTTCTGCGGCGCGACCTCGGGCCTGCGCGCCTTCGTGCAGTCGGCGTACCCGCCGACTGCCACAGCATGAGCCCCTGCCAAAGAGCCCCTGATGCGATCCGCTCCTCACGCCGAAGACCCCGACCCAACCGACTCATCCTCAACCGCCCGAGGACCACGCGAACCACGCCCCAACCGATCGAACCCAAGGTAGATCACCGGCGTCGTGAACAGCGTCAACATCTGGCTCACGATCAGCCCACCGAAAATCGCGAGGCCGAGTGGCCGGCGCAACTCGGCGCCGTCACCGAAGCTGAGCATCAAGGGCACTGCCGCAAAAAGCGCCGCCAGCGTCGTCATCAGGATCGGCCGGAAGCGCAGCAGCGCCGCCTGGTGGATGGCATCGCGGGCGCTCATGCCTTGCTCGCGTTCGGCGTCGATGGCAAAGTCGATCATCATGATCGCGTTCTTCTTGACGATGCCGATGAGCAGGATGATGCCGATGATGCCGATCACGCCGAGGTCGTTGCCGGTGACCATCAACGCGAGCAGCGCGCCCACGCCGGCCGAGGGCAGTGTGGAGAGAATCGTCAGCGGGTGCACATAACTTTCGTAGAGCACGCCGAGCACGATGTAGACGCAGATGACCGCGGCGAGGATCAGCCAGAGCTGGTTGCTGAGCGAGTTTTCGTAGGCGCCGGAGGCGCCCAGGAAAGTCAGCGTCACGCTGCTCGGCAAGGCGATGTCTTTCGCGGCCTGCCGGATCGCATCGACGGCCGTGCCGAGCGATACGCCGGTGGCCGTGTCGAAGTTCAGCGTGCTGGCAGGGTACTGCGCCACGTGCGTGATCTGCAGCGGCGCGCTCTGCTCGGTGATGGTGGCCACGGCAGAGAGCGGCGTGGCCACGCCGGAGCCGGTGATGAGGTTGAGCGTGCCGAGCGATTGCGCGTTGGTCAGCACGCCGGGGCGCGCTTCCAGGATCACGCGGTACTGGTTGGTCTCGGTGAAGATGGTCGAGACGATGCGCTGGCCGAAGGCGCTGTAGAGCGCGTCGTCCACCGAACTCGCGGTGATGGAGAGGCGCGAGGCGGTGTCGCGGTTCACGTTGATGTACGCCGCCAGACCTTGCGCGCCGGCATCGCTGCTCACATTGCGAACCTGGCTCACGGTCTGCAGTTGCGCGATCAGCTTGTTCATCCACAGCGTGATGGTGGCGCTGTCCACACCCTCCAACGAAACGCGGTATTGCGTCGGCCCGGTTTCGGCGTCGATGGTCAGGTCTTGCGTGGGCTGCAGATACAGCGTCACGCCGGCGACGGCATGCGCGCGCTCCCGCAGCCGGGTGATCACGTCTTGCTGGTTACCGTGATCTTTCGTGAGGTTGATCAGCATGCTGCCGGTGTGCAGCATGGTGTTGTTGGCCGCGTCCACGCCCACGAAGGAGCTGAGGCTGGCGACGGCCGGGTCTTGCAGGATCGCGCGCGCCGCATCTTGCTGAAGCTGCGACATGCGGTCGTACGAGACATCTTGCGCGGCTTCGATGCGGGCCTGCAGTTGCGAGGTGTCCTGCGTGGGGAACAGGCCCTTGGGAATCGTCAGGTAGAGCACGACAGTGAGCGCCATGGTCGCGAGCGCGACGATCAACGTGATCGCTTGATGGGCGATGACCCAGTGCAGCGCGCCGTCGTAGCGCTTCATCACGCCATCGAAGAAGGCTTGCGCGCGGCCGGCGATGCCGGTCTTCTTCTCGTCGTGGCCCTTCTCGTGGCCTTTCAGCCACCGCGCCGACATCATCGGCACCAGGGTCAACGACACCACGGCCGAGATCAGGATCGTGATCGCCAGCGTGACGGCGAACTCACGGAAGAGGCGGCCCACCACATCGCCCATGAACAGCAGCGGGATCAACACCGCGATCAGCGAGACGGTGAGCGAGATGATGGTGAAACCGATCTGCGTGGCGCCCTTGAGCGCGGCGGCCATCGGACGTTCGCCCTCTTCGATGTAGCGGGCGATGTTCTCGATCATGACGATCGCATCGTCCACCACGAAGCCGGTCGCGATCGTCAGCGACATCAGGCTCAGGTTGTTCTGGCTGTAGCCGAGCTGGTACATCAGCCCGCTGGTGCCGATCAGCGAGATCGGCACGGCGATGCTCGCGATCACCGTGGCGCGCAGGCTGCCGAGGAAGGCGAAGATCACCAGCACCACCAGCACCACGGCCAGCACCAGCTCCATCTCCACATGCTCGACCGAGGAGCGGATGCCGGCCGTGCGGTCGCTCAGCACATCGATCTTGAGCGAGGCGGGCAGGCCGGCCTGCAGTTCGGGCAGCCGCGCCTTGATGGCATCGACCGTCGCGATCACGTTCGCGCCCGGCTGGCGCTGCACGTTGAGGATGATGGCCGGCAGGAGCTGGCGGCCTTCGAGGCCGGCGCAGGCCGAAGCGGATGCATCGGCGGTCTTGCTGCTCGTTGCCTTGGCGGGTTCCGACGCGCTGCCGCTCGAAGGGCAGACAAGACCGGCCCACGCGCCGAGCTGCGTGTTCTCGGCGCTGTCGACCACGCGTGCCACATCGCTCATGCGGATCGGCGCGTTGTTCTTGTAGGCGACGATCAGGTTCTTGTAGTCGGCCACCGAGACGAGCTGGTCGTTGGCGTTGATGGTGTAGGCGCGCTTCGGGCCATCGAAGCTGCCCTTGGCGCCGTTGGAGTTGGCCGAGCTGATGGCGGTGCGCAAGGTGTCGAGCCCGATGCCGTTGGCGGCGAGCGCCTGCGTGTCGGCCTGGATGCGCACGGCAGGCCGCTGACCGCCGCTGAGCGAGACCAGGCCTACACCGCTGACCTGGCTGATCTTTTGCGCGAGCCGCGTGTTGACGAGGTTCTGCACCTCGGTGAGCGGCAGCGAATCGGAAGTGACGCTCAGCGTGAGCACCGGCGCATCGGCGGGGTTGACCTTGGCATAGACGGGCGGCGCGGGCAGGTCGGCCGGCAGCAGTGAGCCGCCGGCGTTGATGGCAGCCTGCACTTCCTGCTCCGCCACATCGAGCGTCTGCCCGAGCGTGAACTGCAGCGTGATGATGGAGACGCCAGCCGCGCTGGTGGAGCTCATGCGGTCGAGCCCGGCCATCTGGCCGAACTGGCGCTCCAGCGGCGCGGTGACGGTGTTGCTCATCACCTCGGGGCTGCCGCCGGGGTAGAGCGTCTGCACCTGGATGGTCGGGTAGTCGACCTGCGGCAGCGCTGACAGCGGCAGGAAGCGGAATCCCACGATGCCGGCCAGCACGATGGCCAGCATCAGCAGCGAGGTGGCGACCGGGCGCTGGATGAAGGGGCTGGACGGGCTCATCGCGTGAGCCACCCGGTTGCGGTGACGATCGACTTCATCGCGCGATCAACGCGAGGCGCTGGCAGGCGCGTCACCGGACGCCGCAGCGCCCGACGCACCGCGTTCGCGGCGGTGGCCGAAGGCACCACTGGCACCGCTGGCGGCGTATCCGGCACCGGCGTCGTCACCTGCTCCGCCGCTGGCGCCTAAGCCCGCACCACTTGCCGCTCGCGCACCACGTCGCCCGCGCGCACCAGACGCCCCGCCCGAGGCTGCACCCGCCGGCCGCTCCACGCTGGTCTGCACGCGCGCGCCATCCTTCAAGCGATCGCCGCCTTCCGTCACGACCTGCTCGCCGAGTTCGAGGCCGGAAGCGATGGCAACGTTGTCCACACTCGCTTCACCGCGCGTCACGGTGCGCAGCGCCACGGTGTGGTCCTCGTTGACGACGTAGACGAAATCGCCATTCGGCCCGTGCCGCAGCGCCGTCACCGGCACCACCACCGCGCCGGTGATCGTGCGAAGCAGCAGCCGCACGTTGACGAACTGGTTGGGGAACAGCGTGCCTTGTGCGTTCTCGAAACGCGCCTTGGCCTTCACGGTGCCGGTTTGCGTGTCGACGCTGTTGTCGAGCGTCGAGAACATGCCGGCATCCAGCTTGACGGTGCGGGTGCGGTCGTAGGCGGCCGTGGGCAGCCTGGCGCCGGAGTTCACACGCGCCTGGATCTCGGGCACACGGTCTTGCGGGATCGCGAATTCCACATCGATGGGGTTGACCTGCGTGATCACCGCCACGCCGGTCGTGCTGCCCGACGACACCACGTTGCCCGCATCGACCACGCGCAGCCCCACGCGCCCGCTGATCGGTGCCACGATGCGGCTGTAGCCGAGGTTGAGGCGGGCCGTGCCTTCGGCCGCGCGGTCGATGGCAACGGTGCCTTCGAGCTGCTTGACGAGTGCGGCCTGCGTGTCCACATCCTGCCGGGCGATCGAATCCTGGCCCAGCAGCGTCTGGTAGCGCTGCAGCGTGACGCGCGCGGCTTCGAGCTGCGCCTGGTCACGCACACGCGCGCCCTGGGCCTGGTCGAGCGCGATCTGGAAAGGCTGCGGGTCGATGGTCGCGAGCACCTGGCCCTTCTTGACCATCTGCCCTTCCTTGAACAGCACCTGCGTGAGCACGCCCGAGACTTGTGGTTGCACCGTCACATTGGCCACCGGCGTGACGGTGCCGAGCGCCTCGATGAGCAACGGAATATCGGCCTGCCTGGCCGTGGCCACGCCGACGGTGCTGGCCGGGCCGCCCCGCCCGCCGCGCGCCCCTGGGCCTCCGGGGCCACCCGGCCCGCCGGGACCGCCCGGACCTGTGGCGCCGGCGGTAGTGGCCGCCGGCTTGTGCGTGAGATACCAGGCCAGGCCGCCGAGCCCCGCGAGCGCCAGCACCGCGATCACGCTGCCCAGCCAGCGGCTGCGGCGCGAGATGGGGCGGAGATCGGGTTCGGCCTTCAAGGCCACAGCATTGGCTGGCCGTGCGGGATCGGATGCGGGGGAAGGTTCTTGGCCGGGCTGGTTCATGTGGCGGGACTGTACTGGTTCGACTTCTGATTCTTGCGGGCGTGAAGCATCCGCCATGCCCATGTTGCGCTGGCAAACCCGATGTTGCCCGGCTCCCGCAGCCTAAATCATTCTTTACCGGCATAGACTGGCGGCCACGCAACCCCAGGAGCGACAAGACATGACCGAACGACTCAAAGGCAAGACCGCTTTCGTCACCGCCGCCGGCCAGGGCATCGGCCGCGCCACCGCCGAGGCCTTCGTGCGCGAAGGCGCCCGCGTGATCGCGACCGACATCAACGAAGACCTGCTCGCTGACCTGGCCGCGAAGACCGGCTGCGAAACCCGCCGGCTCGATGTGACCGATGCCAATGCCGTGCTCGCCGCGTGCATCGAGGCGCAGCACAAGGCTCCTGTCAACATCCTCTTCAACGGCGCCGGTTATGTGCATGCCGGCAACATCCTGGAGTGCGACGAGCAGGCGTTCGACTTCTCGTTCGACCTCAACGTGCGGGCGATGTACCGCATGATCCGCGCCTTCCTGCCGCCCATGCTGCAGAACGGCGGCGGCTCCATCATCAACGTGGCCTCGGTGGCCGGCAGCATCAAGGGCGCGCCCAACCGCTTCGTCTACGGCGCCACCAAGGCGGCGGTGATCGGCCTGACCAAATCGGTCGCGGCCGACTTCATCACCAAGGGCATTCGCTGCAACGCCATCTGCCCCGGCACTGTCGAATCGCCTTCGCTGCGCGACCGCATGGTCGAACAGGCCAAGGCCAGCGGGCAGACCATCGAACAGGTCGAAGCGCTCTTTGTCTCACGCCAGCCGATGGGCCGCGTGGGCCGCACCACCGAGATCGCTGCGCTCGCCGTCTACCTCGCCTCCGACGAATCCGCCTTCACCACCGGCACCGCTCAGATCATCGACGGCGGCTGGTCCAATTAACTGTTCGAAAGGGAGAACCCATGAAACTCATGCGATACGGCGCCAAGGGCGCAGAAAAACCCGCCATCCTCGATGCCAACGGCGTCGTGCGCGACATCTCTAGCGCGCTGCCCGACATCACCTCGCACACGCTGACGCCGCACAGCCTGAAGCGCCTGCACGAACTCGACCTGGCCTCCCTGCCTGTAGTCGCGCAGCCCGGCCGCATCGCCCCGCCCTGGAGCGGCATGGGCAAGTTCCTCTGCGTCGGCCTGAACTACGCCGACCACGCCGCCGAATCCAACCTGCCGGTGCCGCCCGAGCCGATTCTGTTCACCAAGACGCTGAGCAGCCTGGTCGGCTGCAACGATGCGGTCGTGCTGCCGCAAGGCTCGGTCAAGGGTGACTGGGAAGTGGAACTGGGCGTGGTGATCGGCACCAAGGCGCGCTATGTGAGCGAGGCGGATGCGCTCAAGTACGTGGCCGGTTATTGCGTGGTCAACGATGTCTCGGAGCGCGAATACCAGATCGAGCGCGGCGGCACCTGGGACAAGGGCAAGGGCTGCGACACCTTCGGCCCGGTCGGCCCGTGGATGGTGACGGCCGACGAAGTGCCCGATCCGCAATCGCTCTCCATGTGGCTCGACGTGAACGGCCAGCGCATGCAGACCGGCAACACCAGCACGATGATCTTCGGGGTGGCTCAGCTCGTGAGCTACATCAGCCGCTTCATGACGCTCTACCCCGGTGACCTCATCAGCACCGGCACGCCGCCCGGCGTGGGCATGGGCAAGAAGCCGAGCCCGATCTTCCTGAAACCCGGCGACGAGATGAAGCTGGGCATCGCCGGGCTGGGCGACCAGCACCAGAAGGTTTATGCCTGGGATCCGGCGCTCATAGACAACTGAAAGCGAAGGTCAGAAGAAGAAGTCGAACTCCGCTGCCTCGTCCTTCAAGCGCTTGCGTTCGCGCTTGAGCCATGCCTTGGCCGCGGCGCGGTCGCCTTCCACCGTGCGGCGGTCGCGCTGCAGCGTCAGAAGCACGGCGCGGATCTGGCGCACCTCCTCGTCGGCGATGCGTCCGAGCTGGCTCGGCGCCACCTGGTGCGGCAGGTCGAGCACGAAGCGCATCTCGAAGTCGAGCTGCACCGCCTCGGTCTCGTTCTTCAACTCGGCCAGTTGTTCGGCCAGCACCTTGTTGTAGTGGCGGATGCGCTCGACGCTGGCGTTGGCGATGTGGCTGGCGTCCACCTGTTCGATCTGCAGTTGCAGTTCGAGCAGCGCCAGCAAATCGTTCGCCGCATAGGCCTGGTTGGCCTTTTGCATCAGCGCGGTCTTGTGCGCGCGCTGCGTCGGGTCGGTTTCCCGG
>JAMFRW010000116.1 GCA_026224975.1 Rhodoferax sp.
CTTGGCCAATTTCTGTCCGGCCGATCTCGACGAGCTCGACATCACGGCCCGCAACAAACTCAAAAGCGCACAACACCACCCCTCCATCATCGCCGCCTGTTGGGTTCAAGCCGAACTCTGGTGATGTCGCCATTTACGGAAAGCTCGATAAGCAACGAGGGCTTGTACGCAACGTCGACCACCTACGCCGCGAATCTGGATTGGCGCTCGACGGTGCAGACCTGGATCTGGTATTCGTCATAGAAGCTTCGGCGCCCTGCGATGGCTGCAGCCTTGTGTTCGGCACTGAGCGACCATGCTCGCTGACACTCCATCGACTCGAATTCGACGAGCGTGACGCGTTCTCCGTCATCGGCGACAAACATCTTGTGGCCGAGGAAGCCTGGCGTTTTCTCCGCGAGAGCCGCCGTCAGGGCGACATGGCGGTCGTACTCGTCGCGGTGCCCTTCGTTGAGGCGGGAGCGGAATACCGTAAGAATCATGCGTGGCTCCAAGAGGCTGGGGAATTGGCGCCGAGCCTATCCGACACGCGCGACGAGCCCGTCGAACCTGGGCCGAGAGCGGTGTGCGCCTACCCCTGCTGGACTAGGTTCTGCACAGCGCGTAGATAACCGGCATCAGCAGTAGCGGGAGGAAGGCATACCTCATCAGCGGCTTCGGATGTTCGCGTCGATGCCAGACAAGCCGATGTCTCCGCTTGTGGCGACCGCCCTGAGCGGATACGACCAGACTCATTTCCCTCGAGCCATCGACTGGAGCTTCACGCGGTTCTATCTGCCGCAGGCCGTGGCCAGCGGAGATCGACTGGCCGACGATGGGCCCTTGTTGTGGGTTGGCTTCGAGCAGTTGCACCGCAAGCATGGCTTGCCCGCAGAGCTGGAGATTCCCATGGAGTCGCCTCACCCCCTCGGCGGTCCCGCCCGCTCGGCCGGATCGAACTCCGGAAGATCCGGCGGCTGCAGCAGCAGGTCGAGCGGCACACCCTGCTCCAGTGCCACCACGCTGGCCAGCACCGCAGCCGCGTCGGCAGCCGGCTGGGCCGAGTCCCAAACCGGCTCAGGCGCCGACGGCACACGCACCAGCGGGCCGGTCACGCGGTCGAAGGCGCTGGTGCCTTCCCGGTCGAACAACGCCTCGTGCAAGGAGTCGACGTCGAGGTCGATGAACGCGGGCAGGCTCGGCGAATCCGCATCTGGCCAGGCCGACGGCGACGGGATCAGCCCGAACGCCGGCTCGGTCGGCAACTGCAACACTTCGCCCGCGAAGATCAGGTTCGGGCTGCGCTGCTCGAACAGCGCAGCGTTGGCGTGTCGCAATTCCAGCCAGCGAAGCGGGTCGCCGAGCACCTTGCCAGCGATCGCCCACAGCGAATCGCCCGGCCGTACGGTATAGGTCGCCTGCGTCGCCGCAGCGCGCGCGGCGGCAGCCGACGCATCGGGCGGCGGCGCCGGCGGCGGCGGCCCTTCGCCATCGACCTGCACCGACTCCGCATTGCCGCGCGAACACAGGTGCAGCGCGTCGAGCTCGCCGGGTGTGAAACGGCAACGGTTTATGCAATCGGCCGAGGCGATGCGCTCGCGCCAGCGCGCGTCCGATCCCGCGACGACGACGTCGGTGCGGCTCACCACCATTACCTGGAGCGGTTGCTCGTGCGGGAAGCGGAACAGGCGCTGCGCCCGCGACGGCGTGATCACCTTGAACAGGGCCGTTTCTTGCGGCGGCTTCGACGACCGCCGCGGGTGGCCGAAACGGCCGCGCAGTGCCTCGGTGAGCGAGTCGCCGTCGATCCGCACGAAGCCGGTGCCCGGCGGCACGTTCTCGATGCGCACCACGCCGCCCCGGCTGCTCGTGAGGCGCTGCGTGCCGGCGGGCGTGGTCATCTCGATCGCCACCTCGCGCAGGCCCATGCCGAGTTCGTCGAGCAGCACGAATTCGTACCAGGCGGTGTCGGCCGCTTCGGCCGGCTGCAGGCGGGTCGCGGCGGCCGATGCCGTCACCTCGGCCGGCACCGCGCGGGCCCTGGGCATCGGCTCGCGATCGGGCGGAACGTGCACGCCGGCATTGCCCTGCTCGCCACCGATACCGGCCCCGCTGACGCGCCGCTCGTGGCGCTTGCGGCGGCGCCAGATGCGCATCCGCCCGTCGGCGATCAGGCCCGCCAGCATGCGGTGGCGCTCCGCACGCGAGAGGCGCGGCAGCGCGATGCCGAGTGCTTCGTCCGGCAACAGCCGGCTGAACTCGAAGCCCGCGTCGAGGCCGTACCCGTCGCCGAAGATGCGCCAG
This sequence comes from Rhodoferax sp., assembly GCA_026224975.1. Taxonomy (GTDB): domain Bacteria; phylum Pseudomonadota; class Gammaproteobacteria; order Burkholderiales; family Burkholderiaceae_C; genus LMDS01. The sequence continues at coordinate 2,284 of JAMFRW010000116.1, forward strand.
ACCAGCTGCATCGCGGCATGCGTGTCGACGCAACGCACCTCGTCGATGCCCACCTGATCCTCGTGCTCGCCGGCGCGCAGGCCGGGCGGTGGGCTGCGGTCGACCCACCACTCGCCGAAGCCCGATCGAAACCAGTGCTGCATCGCCACGCCCCCGCGTCAAAACGCCGACTCGACCAGGAACTCTTCGAGCCAGGTCTTGTTCGACAGCATGTCGAAGTTCTCGTCGCTCTCCAGTTCGTCGCCGCCGAACGCGGCGAACTGGTGGTGCACGTGCGGTGCGCTCTGCAGGTCCGGCTGGGTGTGAATCACGTAGTTCCAGTAGTGGCTGCCGCCCTTGTTCTCGGGCTTGAAGACCACCAGCGACGTGGGCCGCAGTGTCACGAACAAGTCGCCCGCCTCGCCACTCACACCGGCCACCACGGCGCGGCGCACGGTCTCGCACTGGCCCCAGAAGTTGGCGCCGGTCATGCGCAGCCGGAAGTCCGGTGTCTTGAACGCCCAGTCGATAACGAACGGCATCTCGGGCAAGAACGGGAACGGGTCGAACAGGTACATTTCCTTGACGCGGCTGCGGTTGGCTTTCATGGCCTGCACGGCCGGCGGCCCGCCCGCACTGAAGCCGGCCACGCCCAGCCGGCCGAGTTCGAGGTGCGGCTGGCTTGCGCCGGCGCGGCCGGTGCCGTGCAGGAACACCAGGATCTGGTCGATCACCGCGGGCAGTGCCGACGTGAGCGCGGCGCCGAACTGCAGCCCGCTGGTGGGCCACGGGTGCAGCACCACCATCTGCTTGCCGCTGCGCAGCACCGCCTGCTGCCAGCCGATGCGCAGCGGGTAGTACGGGTCGGCGAAGGGAAAGCGCTCCGACGCCGTGGTGGGCACGCCATCGAGTTCCACCGGCTCGTGGTCCTTCGGCGCGAGCAGGTAGCGGTTCAGGTCCTGCAAACCACGGTCGAAGTGGCGCAGGTCGAAGGCGGTGCCGTAGGTGTAGTGGGCATGCGGGCGAAAGAACGCCAGCACACTCGTCTCGGGCGCGCCCGGGTCCATGCCCTTGGGGAAGTGCGCGAACCACAGCGGCGGCTGCACGCCGGTGGCAGCCAGGGCGACGAACTCGTTGTCGGGCTCGGTGTCGGCCGCGTTCAGGTTCGACTCGCGCGACGGCGCGTTCTCGAACCAATGGGCTGTGATGTCCAGGAACTCGGTGCGCAGCTCGGCGACCGCGACACCCGAGAGCGCGTTCGCCGCCGAGACCGTCTGGATCAGCGGGTGCACGGTGCGGCTCGCATCGACGCCGTCCGGGCTGGTGATGATCGCCGTCTCCGCGATCAGCGCGTCCTGCTCGACGCGGTAGATCTGGCTGGCGTCGAACACCGTGAAGGGTTCGAGGTTCTCGGGCACGAACAGGGGCAGCCCGGCGGTGAAGCGCGCCAACAACTGCACCTTGGCCGTGCCGTCGGGGATCTCGAAATCGTGGCGGCCGAGTGCCTGGGACACGGCAGTCACCGAAGCGTCGTCGGCGAGCACGTCGATCACCGGCCCGGCAAGCAGGACGTGGCCGGCGTTGGGCCACTGGACTCGGAACTGGATCATCGGCGCTCCTCGCATGCGAATCGGATCGGGGGCACATGCAGCCCCTTCCATCACGTACGAGATGAACCCGCCTTTCCGGACATCGCGTTGCAAGTGGGCTCCGCGCGGCCTGGGCGGCCGGCGCCCCAGGCTCTTGCGGCACCACCAGCGCGCACATCTCGGCCTTGGTCGCCAGCACGCCGTGGAAGCGCAAGCGCGCCGGCGACTCCGCCACCCTTCAGGGTTACCTGCGCTCACTGCCCCGCAAAATCCGTTGCGACCCGATCACTCAAATACGAGCCCGAGTTCGCGGTAGCTGGTCCAATCCTCGAAGGACGCCCGTGTGGCCGTCGGGGCGCCGGGGTCTCTGGGTGCGTGGCCAAGTGGATCGATCATGGGCTCGGTGCTTCGCGTTGGCGCGAAGCAATCGGTCCCTTGGTGGATTCGCTGGCCAACGGGCTGCGCAAGCTGTCGAATTGTGAGGTACGTCTCTGCAAGATTCACGACGCCGCTCGATCTGCCCAGGGCGGAACGCCGTCAAGTCACGGGGGACGGCGAGGCGCTCACAATGAGGTGGCCTGATAGCGAGTCGCCGTGTCCGTGTCTGCGCGCGGATGAACGGCGCAGAGCTTCTGGCTCGCATGCTCGACGCCTGAAGGAGGTCCTCAGAAAACCGGTCGAACGATACGACACGTGGATGCTCGCCGCTGCGGTTCCGTGAGGAGCGGTCGAAGGCTGCCGCCAGCTCATCGAGACTGGCGGACTCCGGCGTCGCCGACAGGCGTGGATTCAGCCACTGTTTCCGGTCGACAAGGAGGCTCGAACCACCGCCCTCCAGATGTGGACCTCGCGACAGTCGCGGAGTCACATCAAGCGGTGCGCGGGACTCAGAAGAAGTGACGCAGACCGAATTCGTAGCCCGTGCTGGAGAAACCCTTCAGCGCGCCAACGGCCGGACCACCGGAGATTACGTAGTTCGCCCCTCCCTTGTTGGCCAGGTGGGCCAGATTGGCATATACGGACGTGCGCTTCGAAAGGTAGTACCAGTACCCGAGAAAGATCTGGTGGGCGTCGTTGGCATCGGTTCCGCCACCGGATGCGTTCAGCGTTTGATACGAAGTACGGATCTCGCTAATTCCAAGAGGGATCGGCACGACGGCACCGATCAAGATCGTCGTGGCCTTCTTCACGTCATAGGTGTTGTGATTGGCGAAGCCTTCCAGCGTGGCAAAACCGAAGTTGTACGAGCCACCCACGCTGGTCGTCTTGAACTTGGGCGTGTCGGCGTTCGCGGTGTTGGTCTGGCCGAACGCGCCC
>JAMFRW010000117.1 GCA_026224975.1 Rhodoferax sp.
CCTTCCTTGCGCAGCTTGTCGAGCGTGGCAGTGAGTTCACCTTCGTCGAGCGCGTAGATCTTGGCGGCCGGCTTCTTGCCGCGCACCGGGGCGTCGATGCGAAACAGCGGGGGCTTGGCGATGTAGACATTGCCGCTTTCCACGAGCTTGGGAAAGTGGCGGAAGAACAGCGTGAGCAGCAGCACCTGGATGTGCGAGCCGTCCACGTCGGCATCGCTCAGGATGCAGATCTTGCCGTAGCGCAGGCCGCTCAAATCGGGCGAGTCGGTGGCGCTGTGCGGGTCGACGCCGATGGCCACCGCAATGTCATGGATTTCGTTGTTGGCAAACAGCCGGTCGCGTTCGACTTCCCACGCGTTGAGCACCTTGCCGCGCAAGGGCAGGATGGCCTGCGTTTCCTTGTTGCGGCCCATCTTGGCGCTGCCACCGGCCGAATCACCTTCGACCAGAAACAGCTCGTTGAGGTTAAGGTCGCGGCTCTCGCAATCGGTGAGCTTGCCGGGCAGCACGGCCACGCCGGAACCCTTTCGCTTCTCGACCTTCTGCGATGCGCGCTGGCGGGTTTGCGCCTGGCGAATGACCAGTTCGGCGAGCTTCTTGCCGTGGTCCACATGCTGGTTGAGCCACAGCTCCATCGATGGCTTCACATAGGTCGAGACCAGCCGCAGCGCATCACGCGAATTGAGCCGCTCCTTGATCTGGCCCTGGAACTGCGGGTCCAGCACCTTGGCACTCAGCACAAAGCTGGCGCGCGAAAACACGTCTTCCGGCATCAGCTTCACACCCTTGGGCAATAGGCTGTGCATGTCGATGAAGCCCTTGACGGCGCCGAAGAGGCCATCCTTCAAGCCGGATTCGTGCGTGCCGCCGGCAACGGTCGGAATCAGGTTGACGTAGCTCTCGCGCACCGGCGAGCCGTCGTCGGTGAAGGCCACGCACCAGGCCGCGCCCTCGCCTTCGGCGAAGTTTTCGGTCTCGCCCTTGTCGGCGTAGTGCGCGCCTTCGAAAAGCGGAATGACCGGGTCGGCGACGAGCGTTTGCATCAGGTAGTCCCGCAGGCCGCCCTTGAAGAGCCAGGTCTGTTTGTCGCCCGATTTCTCGAACGTGAGCGTGACCGTCACACCCGGCATCAGCACGGCCTTGCTGCGCAGCAGGTGCGTCAGCTCGGCCTTGGGCAGGTCGGCGCTCTCGAAGTATTTGGGGTCGGGCCAGGCGCGCACGGTGGTGCCGGTCTTGCGGTCTCCGGCGCCGATCTTTCGCAGCACGAGGGGCTCGATCACATCACCGGCCGAAAACGCCAGCGTGGCGACTTGCCCTTCGCGATAGACCGTGACCTGCAGTCGATGCGAGAGCGCATTGGTCACGCTCACGCCCACGCCATGCAGGCCGCCGGAGAAGCTGTAAGCCCCGCCCGCGCCCTTGTCGAACTTGCCGCCGGCATGCAGGCGCGTGTAGACGATCTCCAGCACCGGCACCTGCTCTTCCGGGTGCAGGCCGAAGGGGATGCCGCGGCCGTCGTCTTCGACGCTGACCGAGCCATCGGTATGCACCGTCACATCGATGCGTTTGCCATGGCCGGCGAGTGCTTCGTCGGCCGTGTTGTCGATCACTTCCTGAATGATGTGGAGCGGGTTGTCGGTGCGCGTGTACATGCCCGGGCGCTGCTTCACGGGCTCGAGGCCCTTGAGCACGCGGATCGATGCTTCGCCGTAGTTGCTGCTGTTCGTGCTGCTGTTCGTCTTGGTCGCCATGCGGCGGATTCTAGGAGCCGGCACAATGATCGAATCGATGGAATAACAGGACGCTTCCCATGAACCTCCGCCCGCTCGGCCGCTCCGGCCTGCAAGTCTCCCCGCTCGCTTTCGGCTGCAATGTGTTCGGCTGGACGATCGACGAAGCCACCTCCTTCAGCCTGCTCGATGCCTGGCTGGACGCCGGCATGAACTTCATCGACACCGCCGATGTGTACTCGCGCTGGGTGCCCGGCCACACCGGCGGCGAGTCCGAAACCATCATCGGCAAGTGGCTCAAGCAAGGCGGCAAGCGCGACCGCGTGATCATCGCGACCAAGGTCGGCATGGAACTCGCGCCCGACAAGGTCGGCCTCTCCAAGGCCTGGATTCGCCGCGCCGTCGAAGACTCGTTGAAGCGCCTGCAGACCGACGTGATCGACCTCTACCAATCGCACAAGGACGACGAAAAAACGCCCTTGCTGGAAACGCTGGAAACCTATGCCGAGCTGATCAAGGAAGGCAAGGTGCGTGCGATCGGCGCTTCGAACTACAGCGCCGCGCGCTTGCAGGAAGCGCTGGACGTGAGCAGCGCGAACAAGCTGCCGCGCTACGAAAGCCTGCAGCCGCTCTACAACCTCTACGACCGCGCGGTGTTCGAGGATGAACTCGAAGCCGTCTGCCTGAAAAACGAAGTCGGCGTGATCAACTTCTATGCGCTGGCTGCAGGCTTTTTGACGGGCAAGTACCGCAGCACGGCCGACTTCGGCAAGAGCACGCGCGGCCAGGGCATGGCGAAGTATTTGAACGAGCGCGGCTTGCGCATTCTGGATGCACTCGATGCGGTGGCGCAGCGGCTGAACGCCACGCCGGCGCAAGTGGCGATTGCCTGGCAGATCGCGCGGCCGGCTGTCACCGCGCCGATCGCGAGTGCGACCTCGCTGGAGCAGTTGAACGGGCTGGTGGCGGCCACGCGGCTGAAGCTCGATGCCGAGGCCATTGCCGCGCTCGATGCGGCCAGCGCGGCCTGATCGAAAAGCGAAATCGCGACGCCGATGCAAGCCACCCTTCCCCCGCCACGCCCCACGCTCTCGATGAAGCAGGTGCTGCTCTGCGGCGCCATGATCGTGACGGTCTCGATGGGCATACGCCACGGCTTCGGCTTGTGGCTTCAGCCGATCACCATGGACCGCGGCTGGACCCGCGAAACCTTCGCGCTCGCCATCGCGATCCAGAACCTCGCCTGGGGCGTGGCCGGGCCGTTCACCGGCGCCATCGCCGACCGCTACGGCGCTTATCGCGTGTTGATCGTCGGCAGCCTGCTCTATGCGGGCGGGCTGGTGCTGATGGGCTTGTCGACGACCGGCCTGGCCTTCATGGGCAGCGCCGGGTTGATGCTGGGCATGGCGCAATCGGGCACGACCTACGCGGTGGTCTACGGCGTGATCGGGCGCAACGTGGCGCCCGAAAAACGCAGTTGGGCGATGGGCGTGGCGGCGGCTGCCGGCTCGTTCGGCCAGTTCCTGATGGTGCCGGTCGAAAACGGCTTGATCGGCGGCATCGGCTGGCAGAACGCGCTCTTCGTGCTCGGCCTGGCCGCGCTCATCATCGTGCCGCTGGCCTTCGGCTTGAAGGAACCCGAAGGCGTGGCCGCCAAGGGCCCGCAGCAAAGCATCGGTGGCGCGCTGCGCGAGGCGATCGCCTACCCGAGCTTTCGGTGGCTGATGGCAGGTTATTTCGTCTGCGGCTTTCAGGTGGTCTTCATCGGCGTGCACATGCCGAGCTACCTCAAGGACCACGGGCTCACGCCGAATGTGGCGACGACGGCACTGGCGCTGATCGGCCTCTTCAACGTGATCGGCACCTACACCGCCGGCACGCTGGGCGCGCGGCTGCCCAAGCGCTACATCCTCTCGGCCATCTACGCGATGCGCGCTGTGGTGATCACGATCTTCATCAACGTGCCGCTGACCCCGTGGAGCGTCTACATCTTCGCCTCGGCCATGGGCGTACTCTGGCTCTCGACCATCCCGCCGACCAACGCATTGGTGGCGCAGATCTTCGGCGTGCGCTACCTCTCGATGCTCGGCGGCGTGGTGTTCTTCAGCCACCAGATCGGCAGTTTTCTGGGCGCCTGGTTGGGCGGCAAGCTCTATGACGTGACCGGCAGCTACGACGTGGTCTGGTGGATCGCCATTGCGCTCGGCGTCTTCGCGGCCATCGTCAACCTGCCGGTCAAGGAACAGGCGATCAGCCGGCCAACCGCAGTGCCTGTGCCGACATGAAGCCGATGCGCCGCGTCATGGCCTGGGGTGCAGCGGCTGCAGCCTTGCTGGCGGTGTTCGCGGCCTACCTGCGGCCCGACGTGATGATGACGCTGGCCAATCAGTTGTGGAACTGCTTCTGACATGGCGGGCCAAAACGGCGGTGAAATTTCGGCCTGGGTGCAGCGCTGGTCGCACCTGATCGCGCGCGGCGCGACGGTGCTCGATGTCGCCTGCGGAAGTGGCCGGCACCTGTGCTGGTTCGCCGGGCGCGGCTGCCGCGTCACCGGCGTGGACCGCGACGCTGCTGCGCTGGCGCCGCTCCAGGGCCTGGGCGAAATCGTCGTCGCCGACATCGAGAACGCCCCCTGGCCGGTGCCCGGCCGGCGCTTCGACGCGGTGATCGTCACGAACTACCTCTGGCGCGAGCTGATGCCGACTCTCATCGCGAGCGTGGCCGAGGGCGGCGTGCTGGTCTACGAAACCTTCGCGGCCGGTAACGAGACGGTCGGCAAGCCGTCCAACCCGAAATTCCTGCTCGGGCGCGGCGAACTTCTGTCGCTCGCCGGCGGTCTGCGCGTTATCGCCTTCGAAGACGGCTTTCTGGATGGCCCGCAGCGCTTCGTCCAGCGGCTGGTGGCGGTGCGCGAAGCGCCGAGGCAACCCGCTGCTGGGGAGGCTCCGTCCAGGTACATGCTCCAGACACAGACGGGCTGCGCCGGGCAGGTAAAATCTCGCGATTCAGAGGAACCCGCATGAAACCCATTCTCGGCAGCATCGTGGCGCTGGTCACGCCGATGCAGGAAGACGGCAGCGTCGATTACCCCGCGCTGCGGCGCCTGATCGACTGGCACATCGCCGAAGGCACCGACTGCATCGGCGTGGTCGGCACCACCGGCGAATCGCCCACGGTCTCGGTCGACGAGCACTGCGAAATCATCCGCGTCTCGGTCGAGCATGCCAAGGGCCGCCTGCCCATCATGGCCGGCGCGGGCGGCAATTCCACGGCCGAAGCGATCGAGCTGTCGCGCTATGCGCTCAAGGTCGGCGCCGATTGCACGCTGTCGGTCGTGCCCTACTACAACAAGCCCTCGCAGGAAGGCATCTACCGCCACTTCAAGGCCATCGCCGAAGCGGTCGATGTGCCGATGGTGCTCTACAACGTTCCCGGCCGCACCGTGGCCGATATGAACGTGGACACCGTCCTGCGTCTGGCACATATCCCCGGCATCGTCGGCGTGAAGGAGGCCACCGGCGAGATCGACCGCGCGAGCTGGCTTATCAGGAAGGCGCCGAGCGGCTTCTCGATCTACTCGGGTGACGACGGCACCGCCGTGGCGCTGATGCTGCTCGGCGGCCATGGCAATGTCAGCGTCACCGCCAACGTGGCGCCGCGCGCGATGCACGAACTCTGCATGGCCGCGATCGAAGGCCGCGCCAAGGATGCGGCGGCGATCCACCTCAAGCTCATGCCGCTGCACACCAACCTCTTCGCCGAGCCCAGCCCGGCACCCACCAAGTGGGCGATGAAGCGCCTCGGCCTGTGCGGCGACGCGCTGCGCCTGCCGATCACACCGCTCACCGAAGCCGGCCAGGCGCTGCTCGAGCAGTCGCTGCGCGACGCCGGACTGCTGCCCGCTTGAACACCCTCGGCTCGAGCGCTTGCGCCTCGACGACCCCCGTCGCCCAGGAGCCGCGCTGCGCGGCCGGGCGCGCGGCCCAGATCCTTTGGAGACACACCACGTGACCCGTTCCCTTATCCCGATGTCCGGCCCCCTGGCCCTGCGCAGCACCGTCGTGCTGGTCGCCATGGCGCTTGCCGGTTGCTCGACGATCGAGAACCTCGTCGGTGGCGACAAGGTCGACTACCGCAGCACCGCGGCCAACAAGACCGACGGCCTCGAAGTGCCGCCCGATCTCACGCAGCTCGCCCGCGATTCGCGCTACCAGCAGCCCGCCAGCGGCACGGTGAGCGCAGCCGCCTTCCAGTCCGGCACGGCCGGCCCTGCGCCGCGCCCCGAAGCCGCGGCCGGCGTAGCGCCGCAGGCCATCGGCGACCTGCGCATCGAACGCGACGGCAACGTGCGCTGGCTGCGAACGCAGCTCACGCCCGAGCAGCTCTGGCCGCAACTGCAGGCCTTCTGGAAAGAACGCGGCTTCAGCATCGTTCAAGACCAGCCCGCCGCCGGCGTGATGGAAACCGACTGGGCCGAGAACCGCGCCAAGCTGCCGCAAGACATCATCCGCAGCACGCTCGGCAAGGTCTTCGACGGCGCGTATTCCACCGGCGAACTGGACAAGTTCCGCACCCGCGTCGAGCGCGGCGCGAACGGCACCGATGTCTACATCACGCACCGCGGGATGGAAGAAACCTACAAGGGCGAGCGCAAGGAAGAAACCGTCTGGCAGCCCCGCGCAGCCGACCCGCAGCTCGAAGGCGAGTTTCTGTCTCGGCTGATGGTCAAGCTCGGCGCCAAGGAAGAAGTCGCCAAGACGGCCGTGGCCAGCACGGCCACCGGCGGCCCGGCGCACGCCCGCGAACTCACCGACCGCCCTGCCGCCACGCTGCAGGTCGACGACGGCTTCGACCGTGCCTGGCGTCGCGTGGGCGTGGCGCTCGACCGCAGCGGCTTCACCGTCGAAGACCGCGACCGGACGCAGGGCGTGTACTTCGTGCGTTACGTCGATCCCAAGTTCGCCGGCAAGGAAGAACCTGGCTTCTTCAGCAAGCTCTTCAGCTTCGGCAAGAAGGACGAACTGAGCAGCCTGGCGCGCTACCGCGTGTCGGTCAAGGCCGATGGCGAAACCAGCACGGTCTCGGTGCTCAACGCGCAAGGCGGTCCGGAGAACGGCGAAGCCGGCAAGCGCATCACGCGCCTGCTGCTCGAAGAGCTGAAGTAAGAGAGCGGTAAGAGAGCGGCCGCCCATGCCGATGCGCTTTTGCAGCCTCGGCAGTGGCAGCACCGGCAATGCCACGGTGATCGAGGCGCGCAGCGGCATGACGGCCAGCCGCGTGCTAGTCGATTGTGGGTTTTCGATGCGCGAACTCGAATCGCGCCTCGCGCGCGCGGGTTTGGCGCCCATCGATCTGAACGCCATCTTCGTGACCCACGAGCACGGCGATCACATCGGCTGCGCGGTGACGCTTTCGCGCCGCCACCAGATCCCGCTGTGGATGAGCCGCGGCACCTGGCGCGCCATCGGCGAACCTGACCTGCCCGGCCTCATCCACTTTGCGCGCGACGGGCAGGCCATTGCGATCGGCGATCTGGCGCTACAGCCCTACACGGTAACGCATGATGCGCAGGAGCCGCTGCAACTGCGGGCGAGTGACGGCGCCCGGCACCTCGGTGTGCTGACCGACGCCGGCTCGATCACCTCGCACCTGTTGGACAACCTGCAAGGCTGCGACGCGCTGCTGCTGGAATGCAACCACGACCGCGCGATGCTCGCCGCGTCTCGCTACCCGGCTTCGGTGAAGGCGCGCATCGGCGGACGCTACGGGCACTTGTCGAACGACACGGCTGCGCAGATCCTCGCAGCCTGCCTGCACGGCGGCTTGCAGCATCTGGTCGCGGCACATTTGAGCGCGCAAAACAACAGCCCGGCCTTGGTGCGTTTGGCGCTGGCTGAAGTGTGCGGCGGCGCAGCGAACGACGTTGTCATCGCAGATCCAGCGGTGGGATTCGACTGGCTCACGATCACGTAGATCGCCGCCCGACGGCACGACCAAAACTCGCCGTACCGCCCCCAATGCACAGGCGTAAAAAAGCCGCCCGCAGGCGGCTCTTTCGAATCGGTGAACCGATTACTTCTTGACTGCGTCGGCAGCCTTGCCAGCAGCGTCCTTGGCGGCATCGGCAGCCTTGCCAGCAGCGTCCTTGGCGGCATCGGCAGCCTTGCCGGCGGCGTCCTTCATGGCATCGGCGGTGGCTTCGGCACCGGCGGAAGCCGAGCTGGCGGCGCTCATGGCCACGTCTGCAGCGGCCGAAGCAGCGGTGTCGACAGCGGAAGCAGCGGCCGATGCGGCTTCAGCCACGATCGGGGCAGCCACTGCCGAAGCGGCAGCAGCGGGAGCGTCTTCTTTCTTGCCGCAAGCGGCGAGGGCAACAGCGGCAACGATGGAAGCGAGCAGGAGCGACTTGGTCATATGTATCCTCAATTTATAGGGGGGTCGAACAATTACCGGCCATTGTGGGAACCCTCCAATCTCGCAGAGCCCCAGCGTTCACAGGCGCGGAGCGCAGTTGCGCACCCGCCGCCTAGCCCGTAATTATAGCCAGCACCCGTGATTTCCCTAGAGCCCGGTCGTGGTCGCAGAAAAGGCTTCCTCCGAGCGTTGCAAAACTGCATCAACGATTTCACGGCACTGAAGGCCGTCTGCCGCCTCTTTCGACACCACGCCACGGTGGTGAACAGGGTCAATGAGGCGCACCGAAACGAGGCCTGGCGCCAGCAGCAGCGTCGGCATCTTGTCCCGCTCAAGCTCAATATTGGTGCGGCAATGCACCAGATGCGCCCAGCTCCTACGCCACTCGACCCAGCGCGCATGGCGGCGCACCACATCGTCGAAATGGTTGGCGATCAGCGTCAAGCGCCGATGCGAGGCCGCCCATTCGGTGAGACTGGCGATCACGGCGCGCTCGCCGAGAGGCCAATCGGCGTAGTCGGTGTCGCAGAGCCACAGCTCGCGGCAACCTGCGCTGGCGGCTTCGGCGAAGGCGCTGAGGATGGCGGTGTGGAAGTCGCTGCGGGTGGTGATGGGTTGGCGGGCGCCGCCTTGGGGAACGTTCTCCTGCAGCTCGGCCAAGCGGCCTGCCATATCGCTCGCCGGCTCGTTCAGCAATGTGCGCCTGGACGCCGCGCCCTGCTGATCTTCGACCGGCGCCCCGGCCCGTTCATCGACCGGCTCGGTCGTCCACTCGTCCGGCGGATCGATTCCTGACGAAGTGCCCATCGTCGCTTCTCCTTTCGCCTGTGCCTAGGCTGGAACGCCCGGGTGCAGCCATCCCGCGCCGGCCCATTGTTCGACGAGTTCCATCGCCTCATCGCTCAATGTCCTGGCGTCGCGCCCGCCAAGCCAGCGCCGGTCGGCCAGCACCCGCATCATCCGCGCATCGCGGCCGCCGGCGCGCAAGGCGTCTCCATTGATGAACACATGGTGGTCGTCGTAGAGCATGCGCGTGCGGCGATCGAGCTGCACCCCTTCGGTGCGCAAGTGCGCAACCGGCGGAATCGACTCGGGCGCCTCGAACCACACGCCAGGCTTGGGCTCGCTCAGCACTTCGCCGAGCGCACAGGCGGTGGCAAGCGGGTCCGCCAGCAAACGTTGCACAGCGTCGGTTGCAAAACTTTGCAATGCAGTGGGCACACGGCCGGGCTCGTCCACCGCCGGCTGCTGCGGATCGCGGTACAGCGGATCACGACGGCGCGGGTCGTCTTCGGGCTCGCCGCCATCGAGCAAACGCTGCAGCACCTCGCGGCCGATCTCTTCCTGGCGCGGCGCACGAAAGCCCACCGAGGCCGTCATGCATTCGCCCTCGGCCACGCCGTCATGCGCCCAGTTCGGCGGCAAGTACAGCATGTCGCCCGGTTCGAGCAGCCATTCTTCCTCGGGCTCGAAGTTGGCGAGGATCTTGAGCGGCACACCGGGCACCAACTCGGGTGACTTGCAACGCCCGAAGCGCCAGCGCCTTCTGCCCGCGACCTGCAGCAAAAACACGTCGTACGAATCGACGTGCGGGCCGACGCCACCACCATCGCTCGCATACGAAATCATCAGGTCATCGAGCCGCGCATCCGGCGCAAAGCGAAAGCGCGAAAGCAGTTCGTGCGCAGCCGGCAGGTGCAGGTCCAGCCCCTGCACCAGAAGCGTCCAGCCGGGGCGTGCGGGCGGCGGGATCGAACGCCGCACAAAGGGGCCCTGGCGCATCGTCCACGCACCGCTCTTGTGCTCGACCAGCCGCGACTCCACCTCGTCTTGTGCGGCCAGTTCGAAGAGCGCCTGGCGGGCTATCAGCGCCATGCCACCGGGAACGGCCTGGCGGATCAGCAGCGGCTTCTTTTGCCAGTGCCGGCGCATGAATAAGCGAGGGGATAAACCGCCCAACAAGGGCGTCTCCAAAGTGATGTCCATGAGGCGATTGTGCGATGATCTTTGCATGCTTATCACCACTCCCTGCGTCGTCAGCCTGACCTGGCGACTGCAAGACACGCAAGGCCAACTAATCGACGAGTTGAAGGAACCGGTCGAGTTCTTTTTCGGTGGCGACGACCTGCTCGCGAAGGTCGAAGAAGCGCTCACCGACCAGACCACCGGCTTCACCGCCACGCTGCACCTCGAACCCGAACATGCCTTCGGCGATTACGACCCGGCCCTCGTTTTTTTCGAGGAACGTTCGGTGTTCTCCGAGACCATCGAGGTCGGCATGCAGTTCGACGGCGTGCCACCCGGCGCCACCACGCCGGGACTGCGCTCCGACGCGATCTACACGGTCACCGAAGCCTATCCCGGCCACATCGTGCTCGACGGAAACCACCCGCTCGCCGGCATCGCACTGCGCCTCGATCTGACGGTGCGCGGCGTGCGTTCTGCGACCGAATCCGAGACCGAAGCCCGCAGCGTCGGTGAGCCGGTGTTCACGCTGATGAACACGGCGCCGCCGGGCACGCCACTGCATTGATTCGATAGTGACGCCGGACGGCGCCGCCTGGACTGCAGTTCAATGCGCCGCCGGCACCACCACTTCTTCCGGTGTCGTCACCGGCCCCTTGCCGCTGAAGCGGTCGAGGTAGATGAAGATCACCGGCGTGATGTAGAGCGTGATCGCCTGCGAGAACAGCAGGCCGCCCACCACCGCCAGGCCCAGCGGCTGGCGCAACTCTGCCCCGGCGCCCAGGCCGAGCGCGATCGGCAAGGCACCCATCAGCGCGGCCAGCGTCGTCATCATGATCGGCCTGAAACGCAGCACGCAAGCTTCGCGGATGGCCGCGGTGGCATCGGCGCCGTGCGTGCGCTGCGCGTCGAGCGCGAAGTCGATCATCATGATCGCGTTCTTCTTGACGATGCCGATCAGCATCAGGATGCCAATGGTCGCGATCAGCGTCAGGTCCATGTTGAAGAGCTTCAACATCAAGAGCGCGCCCACGGCTGCCGAAGGCAAACCGGCCAGTATGGTCAGCGGGTGGATGTAGCTTTCG
>JAMFRW010000118.1 GCA_026224975.1 Rhodoferax sp.
CTCCGGGCCGTTTCGCCCGCTCCGCGCGTCTCGATGGCTTGAACGGCATCACGAATTTCAGCAGGAGAGATGTCGGCGATTGGCCTGGGACCTAAGACGGGGAAGACGTCGTTCTCGAGTGAGCTTTGGATAGCCCCCAGTGTGCCGGCCTTCCAAGCCGGCGTTCGATGCGTGAGCCACGCTCGAGCGACGGCCTCCAAAGTATTGAGTGCCTCGACGCGTTTGGCCGCCTTCTCTGCTTTCTTGGCGGCGGCCGGGTCGACCCCATCGGCCAACAAGCGCCGCGCGGCGTCTCGCGCGCCACGTGCCTGCTTGAGGGAAAGCTCGGGGAATTTTCCGAGCGCCATCAACTTCTCCGCCCCATCGAAGCGGTATTTGAGACGCCAGAGCCGGCCGCCCTCGGGAGGAACGAACAGGTACAAGCCACCACCGTCGAAGAGCTTGAGCGCCTTCGAGGCGGGCTTCGCGGAACGGATCGCCAAGTCGGTGAGCGTGTTCATCTGGGGGTAGATTTTCCGACGAAAATCAATCTACCCCCAAATCTACCCCCAGCCGTGTCGGGATTTGCGTGGACCTCGATGGATCGGCGTGGACATTTGCGCCTCTTCCTCATAGGTAAAACGAAGAATTTGGAGCTTTCGGTAGAGCTTGCGGAACGCGTCGTTGGTCCCGCCGACAGGAATCGAACCTGTATCTGCCGCTTAGGAGGCGGCCGTTCTATCCATTGAACTACGGCGAGCGGCTGCGGATTGTAGTCAGCGGCTGCCCTGCGGCGGCGCGCCCGCGCGGATGCCCGCCACCCACCTCACCGCTGACTCCGCGCCTTCCGCTTGTCGATCTCCGTCAGCTGATTCCGCAGCAGCGCGACGAGCACACGCGCCGTGTCCTCGGTCATGCTCAGCCGCGTGGTGGGCGCGCCTTCGTCGCGGGTGGGGGCCGGTTGCACGATGGCGTCGATCTGGGCTTCGACGAGGCCGGAGCCGTTCGTCATGGCTTTGACGCGCTGGATTTCGATGGTGTAGGTTTTCATTCGGTGTCTCGGGGCGGGGCGACAAGTATGCGGCTGCCGTCAATTCCAGCGCCAGGTCCAGATCGCGTCGAGTGAATTGTCGAGGCCCGACTGGGCGCGCAGGGTGAAGCGCTGGGCCACGCGGTAGATGAGTTGCCAGCTTCCGCTCGTGGCGTTGAGGCCGCGCTCGTAGCCCACGTACCAGCGGCGCGAGATCTGTTTGCCGAGCGAGATCACGGTCTCCTTGACTTCGCCTTCGCTCTGGCGCAGCGAGATTTCGTCGAGGCCGATGGCCTTGGTGATCTTGTCGGTCACGCCGGGGCCTTCGCCGGAGAGCAGGGCGAGTGCGGCGCGTTGCAGCAGGGCGGTGTCGGTGCGGCCCAGGCCGTCGCTGGCGCGGCCCATCACCAGCCAGCTCAGCTTGTCGATCTCGGAGAGTTCGGGCTCGGAGAAGAGCCGCACGCGCGGGTTGGCGGTGGTGCCGGTGACCTGCACGCCCACGCGGGTGTCGATGTTGGGGCGGGTGGCTTCGATGTCGAGCCGCGGGTTGTCGGTGGAGCCGGCGAAGGTGATGAGGCCGCGGTCGATGGTGAGCTTCTGGCCGTAGGCCTGGTAGGTGCCGTCGGCGGTGCGCACGGTGCCGTTGACGGCCATGCGGCCGCCGGGCGAGGTGATGTGCAACTCGCCGCGCAAGCCGGTGTCGAGCCCGCGGCCGCGCACGCGCAGCTTCTCGCCGAGCGTCACGTTGAGATCGAGCGCGACCTTGCGGCCGGTCGCCGCCGGTGGCGCGGCCTGGGCGGCGGCCGCGGCCGATGCGGCCGATTCGGCGGCGCTCGGCACATCGGGCTGCTTGCCGCGCACCACGACCACGTCTTCGGAGAGCGTGGGCGCGTCGCTGCGGGTGAAGTCGATCAGGCCCTCGTCGACGCCGAAGGTGCCGTCGAGCGCCAGCGTGTCCTTGTCGAGCAGCAACTGCGCCTGGCCGCTCGCGACGATGCGGCGGTCGACGCGGCCGAGCAGCTGGAACTTGTCGGCGGTGAGTTTCAACTGCGCCTTGGGCGCGACGCCCAGGCTGGCGTTGCCTTCGAGCCGCACGGTGCCGTTGCCGGCCTTGGCCGCGAAGCGCTCGATGCGCGCCGTGCTGCCTTGCAGGGCGATGGCCACATCGCCTTCGGCCACGTTCACGCCGAGCAATAAGTTGCGCACGCCCAGCTTGGTGCCGACGACCTGGCCGGTGTATTCGGGCGCGCCGAAGCGGCCGGCGATGGAGGCGCTGGCGCGCAGCGCGCCGTCGAGCCGCCAGCCGGCCGGCACCCAGGTGCCCCAGGTGCCGAGGTTGGCGACCTGCAGTTCGAGCACGCCTTGCAGCGGCGCATCGGCCGTGGGCCAGAGCGCTTGCGGCGAGGTCCGCACGACGACCGCGCCGGCCGCCACGCCCACTGTCTTGCCGGCGAGCGCCTGCGTGAAGTTCCAGATGCCGTTGCTGGCGTTGAGCGCCACGCGCAGGTCGCTCAGGCCGAGGGACTGCGTGCCGGTTTCGTCGGTCACGGTGAGGTCGCCGCGGCTGCGTTCGATGACGATGTCTGCCGTGAAGGTGGGCGCGCTCTTGAGCGACACATGGCCTGCGATGGTCAGGTCGCCACCCCAGCCGAAGGCCGGTTGCAGGCGCGCCAGCACGGGGGCGATGGGCGCGGGGTCGATGTCGGCCTGCGCATCGATCTGCGCGGGTCGGGCTGCTGTGGTGCCGGTGGCGTCCACGGCGCCCTGGAAGGCGATGCGGCTCCAACGCAGTGCCGCGCCTAACACTTCGGCGCGGCCCGGCTGCACGGTGGCGCGCAGCGGGCCGGGCGCCCATTGCAGATCAACGGCCACATCGCGCGTGGCGAGCAGCGCCGGCGCATTCGCGAGCGTGCTGCGCACGTCGATCTGCTGAATGCTGCCGCGCCAGCCGGCTGCCGGTGAAGAGGGCGCATCGAGCAGGCCGCCCTGCGCGCGCAGGGTGGCGAGGGTTCTGGCGTTGGCTTGCACGGGGATGGCCTGGGGGATGTCGGCGTTTGTCGGCGTGCTGGGCGTTGTTGTCGATGCCGATGCCGATGCCGCCGAAGGTGCGACGACGACGGCGGTGGCACCCGGCGACGATGCCGCGGCCGATGTGTTCGCCGGTGCCGATCGCCCTGCGGCGTTGCTCTGCAGCGCATCGATCCAGGCTGGCGGCAAGCTCTTCGATTCGGCGCGCAGGTCAAGCGTGTGCGCGCGGCCGGTGCCCTTCAGCGTGAGCTGCAGCGTTTCCAGCGAAGGCGCGCCGGCTGGCGGTGCCGCCACCCCCAGCGTCGCGCCGGTCAGCGTCGCCTGCAGGTCCACATTCGCGTTCAACGAGGTGCCCAGTTGCCACTTCGCCTGAGCCCGCTGCACGCTCGCGTCGCCCACGCGCACGCCGCTCGCAGCGAGTTCGCCCTGAGTGCTCATGGCCGGCCAGCGGCCGGTAGCCTTGGCACTGGCGACGAGCGCGCCGGTGAAGGCGGTGCTCGCGCCGCGTGGCTGGAAGAGGCGGTAGATAGGCGCGAGGCGATCGAGCGAGGGCGCTGCGATCGTCACGTCCCACGCGTCGTTGGCGCCGGCCTTGGCGGCCACGCCGATGCGGCCTTGCGCCTGCAGGCTGTTGCCGGCCGCGTCGAGCTTGAGCGTGGGCAGCGCGACGGCGCCATCGGTGCTGCGCAGCGTGGCCTCGCCGGTGAGCGGCACGCCGGCGAGCAGGCTGTTGTCGAAGCGGATGGCGGCCTGGCCGCGCAGGGCGGTGAGCAGATCGGTGGATTTGCGCTGGCCCACGTCCGCCGGCAAGGTGATGTCTAAATCGCCCTTGGCATTCAGCTTGTGCGGGCCTTGGCGCCACGGTGAATCGTCGGTGCCCGGCCACCACGGCGAGGGGTCGAAATCGACCAGCGCGGTCTTTCCCTTGATGACCCACGGCGCTTCGGTATTGACGCGTGTGACCAGACCGCTGAGCGTGGCCTGCGCGCCGCCGGCCAGCGCCTTGGCATCACGCAGTTCGATGCGCAGCGGGTTCAAGGCAGCGTCGAGCTTCAACTGCACGTTGCGCGCGGGGCGCTTGTTGCCCAGCAGCGCGGCGAGTTGGCCGGTCAGGTCGGCCTTGAGGTCGACGGTGTAGTCGTCCGCCGTGGCAGCATCGAAACCGGTGCCGACCAGCTTGACCGGCCCGCTGAGTTGCATGGCCGCGGCGTGCGCGTCGAGCAAGGATGGTTGCAGCGATTTCAGCGTCGCGTCGAGGTTCCACGTGGCAGCAGTCCAGCGGCCTTGGCCAATGATGCGGCCGCCGCTTTGCTGCTTCGTGCCCAGGTCGGCATCGAAGGTCCGCAGTTCGAGCACGCGGGTGTCATTGGGCTGCGCGCGCAGCTCGATGGCGAGGTGGCGCACCGGCAGCTTGCCTTCGTTCCAGCGGCCGGCTTCGGCGTTGGCGAGCGTGAGCGATAAGAGTGCCGGCTGGTCTAGTCCAGTGCTGGCAGCGTTCGCATCGATGTTCAATACCGTGGCCGGCAGCGCGCTGCCGAAGGCCGAGAGGTCGAGCGAACGCGCAGTGGCTTGCAGATCGCCCAGCGGCCAGGAAGCGAAGGGCCGCAGCGTGGCGCGTGCATCGAGTGATTGAGCCGGGCGCTGCGGCGTGGGTTGGGCGCTCAGCGTGGCTTGCAGCAACGGCGCGGTGAGCGGACCGGCGAGGGTGGCGTGCGCGCTCCAGGGCGGGATGGCGGTGGCTTCTGTGGTGCTCGTGGGCGGGGCGTTCGCCGCGGGTGGTGCAGATGCGGGAGCCGGTGCAGCAGCGCCCGGCGCAGCCGCGGCCTGCTGCGTCAGATCAATCGTGGCCTTCAAGTCCATCGGCCCGCTGCTGGCAATGCTCGCCGTGCCGCTCGCCAGCAGCCGGTCCCATGCCACGCTGATCTGGTCAATGCGGTGTTCTGCACCGCCATTCGCGCCGATGTGCAGGCGCGCCGCCAGATTGCGCAGCGGCTTGTCGCCGAGCGCGTTGGCATGCAGTTCACCGACGCGCACCGAGCGCAGCTCGATCTCGACCGGCAGTTGCATGTCGGCCGGCGGTTTCAGCGGTTCGGTATTGGTGCCGGGCGCGATCTGCGCATCGATGCGCGTGGCGTGCAGGTCTTCGACGACGATGCGCACGCGGCTGGTTTTCTTCAAGCCCTTCTCGATGCTCAGGCCGCGCCAGCCCAGGCCGGTCAGCGCGAGAGTGTCTTTGCCGCCGGGGAAACGCACGGCCACGCGGTCGGCTTCGAAGTCGCTCAGCAGTGCGCCCTTGAGCCCGCTTACCTGCAGGCCCGGCACGTACGAGAGCACCCACGCCGTGCCCGACTCGCTGCGCAGTGCCCACCAGACGGTGGAGAGCGCCGCCACCAGCACCAGCACGATGACGACGATGCCGGCAACGATCACCCGCAGCGCGTAGTTCGGGCGCTGGACGACAGGCGCGGCCACCGCAGCCGTCTCGGGTGTGTTCGCTTCGGTCGCCATCAGAACGCGATCCCCACGCTCAGGTGAACGCGAAACTGCTTCACCTCCTGCCCATAGGCAAGGTCCAGCCGCAGCGGCCCGACGGGGCTGCGCCAGCGCAAGCCCAGGCCGTAGCCGAGTACGGGATTCAGGTTGGTCCAGCGGTCGGCCGCGTTGCCGGCATCGATGAACGCCGCCCACCAGAACGCCGGGTACTTGGGCGAGATGGGCCGCGCCACTTCGACGCTGCCGGTCATCAACACCCGGCCGCTGACGAGGATGCCGTAGGCCGTGGGCCCGAGCGAGCGGTAGCCGTAGCCGCGCACCGAGTCGTCACCGCCGGCGCGGAAGAGCAATGTGTCGGGCACGCTGACCACGCTGTTGGTGAAGAGTTCTCCGGCCTCGCCACGCACTGTTGCGTACCAGTTGGAGCCGAGTGGCTTGTACCAGGTGATGCGGCCATAGGCGCGGCCGAAGGGGCCACGGCCGGTTTCGTTGATGGCGCCGATGGTGCGCTCACCACGCGCCACGCCGAGGGCGGCCTGGGCCGAGAGCGAATAGCCGCGCGTCGGCAGCAGCACGTTGTCGAGATCGCGAAACACCCAGTTGTAGTTGCCGGAGATGGCGTTGGCATCGCTGGTCAGATCATTGTTGACCACCCGCGCATGCACCGCCTCGCCGTAGTAGAGCCGCTCGATGCGCGGCGTGTCTTGCGTGCGGCCGGCGCGCAGGCTCCAGGAGCTGAGCAGTTCGTCGGTCGAGCGCAGTCGCTGCACGTTGCCCGAGAGCAGGTTGCGGTAGAGGCCATCGAGCGGGTAGGAGGTCAGCTCGCCGCTCCACGATTTGAGCTCGGGTCCGAGTTCGAACTTGTTCTTGGCGATCCAGCGCGTGCCGAAGATGCGCCGGTCGATGTGCTCCAGCGAAAAGCGCGGCCCGGTGTTGGCGCTGTAACCCACGCCCACGGTCGCCTGCTGCTTTTGCAGCTCTTTCAGGCGGATGGTCACCGGCGCGGCCGCGGCGGTTTCGGGGTTGGGGTCGAGCTCGACCGAAGTGCCTTCGAAGAGCCCGAGCTTTTGCAGCCGCTCCTGGTAGTCGAGCAGCAGCTTCTCGGTGTAGGGTTCGCCGGTGCGGAAGGTCGCGAGCTTGCGCACCGCATCTTCGTCGTAGCGGCTCACGCCTTCGATGCGGATGGCGCCAAGCCGGTAGAGCGGCCCGCTCTCGGCCACGAGCGAGAGCTGCGCGGTGTTGGCCTCTGCGTCGACCTTGGCATTGGTACCGCTCCAGGTGGCGGCCGCATAACCTTCGGAATGCAAGCGCGCCAGCGCCGCGTTCTTGGCGCTGCTCCATTCGCCATCGCGAAACGGCTCGCCCGGCTGCATGCCCCAGCTTCGACGCAGCGTGGCGAGTTCGGCCACGGCGGTGGCATCGCCGGCCTGGACGGCGGTTTCCATATCGCCCACCACATCGAGCGTGAAGCCGGTGACGAGGGTGCGCGGGCCGGGCTGCACCGTCATGCGCAGCAAGGGCTTGCCGCTGGTGTTGGCGACGCGCTCGACGGCGACCTCGGCGTTGAAGTAGCCCTCGGTCTCCAGCAGCGCGCGCGCCTGGGCCGGCGCGGCCAGCCGCAGGCGCTCGAGTTCGGCGGTGGTGATGCCCTCGGTGGTCGGCGCGGTCTGAAAGCGCGAGAGGTCGAGGTAGTTGACGAGCAGCGCGCGCATCGGGTCGGGTGCGACCACCTCGAACTGGTATTCGGCGCGCTCGGCGGCGGCGGCCGACGCGGCGGCATCGGGGGCGGAGGCCGCGGTGTTGGCCCTCACGCCAGTGGCATCGACAGAATCCGCCTTGCTGCCGAAGAACGGCAGGCTGGCGCAGCCCACGAGCAGAAACGACATGACGAGCGCCGCAAGGTAGGCGGCGAGTGACCGCGCAACGCTTGCGAACGCAGGCGCTACAACCGGATGAACCGCAGCCAGCCCGCCGGCCGTCATTTGCTCAGCAGGCGCATCGCTCCTTCCAGCCCGGCCAAGGTGAGCGGAAACATGCGCTGGTTCATCAGCTGCTGAACGATGGCGATGCTCTGCCGATAGCCCCACACGCCCTGCGGCTCGGGGTTGATCCAGGCGAACTTGGGGAAGGCCTGCGTGAGGCGCGCGATCCATTCGGCGCCGGCTTCTTCGTTGTTGTATTCGACGCTGCCTCCCGGCTGAAGGATCTCGTAGGGGCTCATGGTCGCATCGCCCACGAAGATCAGCTTGTAGTCCTTGTTGTACTTGCGAAGAATGTCCATCGTCGGGAACTTCTCGCTGTAGCGCCGCTTGTTGTTCTTCCACATGAAGTCGTAGACGCAGTTGTGGAAGTAATAGAACTCCAGGTGCTTGA
>JAMFRW010000119.1 GCA_026224975.1 Rhodoferax sp.
GGCACGGTGGTCAACCCGGGCATCGTGGCGCAGCAGATGGAAAGCGGCGTGATCTTCGGCCTGAGCGCGGCGCTCTACGGCCGCATCGACATCCAGGACGGCGTGGTCGCGCAGACCAACTTCCCCGGCTACCGCGTGTTGGGTCTGGCCGAATCGCCCGTCATCGAAACCCACCTCGTGCCCAGCACCCGTCCGCCCGGCGGCATGGGCGAACCCGGCACGCCGCCGATCGCACCGGCGCTGGCGAATGCGCTCTTCGTGCTCACCGGCAAGCGGCTGCGGGAGTTGCCGCTGGTGGTGTGATTCAAGCCGCGCCGTCGCCGCCGCGCCGTTTCACATGCCGCGCCAATGCATCGCGCAACTGCGGCGAATCGATCGGCTTGGTGAGGAAGTCGTTCATGCCCGAGGCCAGCGCGGCCTCTCGTTCCGAGACCAGCGCGGCGGCCGTGAGCGCGATGATGGGCAGCTCGCTCGCCGGGTAGCGCTGGCGCAGCTCACGCGCTGCTTCGTGACCGCTCATCACCGGCATCTGCACGTCCATCAGCACCGCGTCAAAGGGGTCGTTGGCGGCATGCGCGGCGTCGACCGCGGCGATCGCCATCTGGCCATCGAGTGCCTGCGAGACGCGCACGCCCCAGTGTTCGAGCATCGCGACCGAGATCATCATGTTGACGGGGTTGTCTTCGACCAGCAGCACCCGCGCGCCGCGCAGGCGCTCGGCATCGCGTGCCTCGGTGCCGGGCGGCGGCAGGGCGGGCAGCGCGTGTTGCAGCGGCAGCTCGGCCCAGAAGGTGCTGCCGTGGCCTTCGCGCGTGTCCATGCCGACCTCGCCGCCCATCAACTGCGCCAGCTCGCGGCAGATCGAGAGGCCCAGCCCCGCGCCGCCATGGCGCCGCGTGATGGAGCTGTCGCCCTGCGAGAACGCTGTGAAGAGCCGGTCTTGCATGGCGGCATCGACGCCGGGGCCGGTGTCGGTCACGGTCAGGCGCACGCGGGTCCAGCCGGCCGAGGAAGCGGGCGCGGCCACGCTCGTCGCTTCCAGGCGCACGCCGCCGCGCTCGGTGAACTTGAGCGCGTTGGTGATGAAGTTGCTGAGGATCTGTCGCAGCCGGTGCGGGTCGCCGCGCACCGTGCCGGGCAGGCCCTCGGCCATGACGAGGGCGAGCGACAAATCCTTGGCCTCGGCCAGCGCGTGGTAGGCGTGGTGCACCGCCTGCAGCAGGTCGGGCAGCGAGAAGGGCACGTCGTCCAGCGTGATCTTGCCGGCTTCGATCTTCGAGACATCGAGGATGTCGGAGATGATGCCCGCGAGGCTTTGCGCGCTGTCGAAGATCTGCTCGAGGTAGCGCTGGCGGCGCTCGGCGTCGAGTTCCGGCTGCATCGCCAGCCGTGCCAGGCCGAGCAGGCCGTTGAGCGGCGTGCGGATTTCGTGGCTGGTGTTGGCGAGGAAGGCGCTCTTGGCCTGGCTCGCGGCCTCGGCGGCGTCGCGCGCTGCGGCGAGTGCCTGGTCGAGCCGGCGGCGCTCGGTCACGTCGTCGGCGATCCAGATCGTGCCGCCGTCGCTGGGGTGGTTGCGGTCGACCACCTGCCCGAGCAGCCGGCACCAGAACTCGCTGCCGTCGCGCCGCGCCATGCGGCATTCCATCGAGAACGATTGGCCTTGCGCCAGCAGCGGCCCGGCGATGGCGCCCATGTCGGTGTAGGCCTTCGGGTCGGGCCAGACCACCGCGCCCGGCTTGCCGGCGAGGGTGCCAGGCTCCCAGCCGAACATGCGTTCGAAGCAGGGGTTGGCCTGCACGAAGCGGTTGTCGCGGGTGAAGGCGATGCCGATGGAGGCGCGCTCCAGAATGGCCGCGTGCTCCAGCCGCGTGCGCTCCGAAGCCGTTACGTCACGTGCGTTGACCACCACGTAGTTGTGCCGGTCCATCACGAAGCGCCCGGCCGAGAGCAGCACCGAGACCGTCGCGCCCGATTTGGCGATCAGCTCGGCCGGCATGTCGACCGCTGCGCCGCCGTGTTCGAGCAGCGCGACCAGCCGCTTCATGTCGGCCGGGTCGCGCCACAGCGCCAGCTCTGCGGGCGTGCGGCCCACCACTTCATCGGGCTCGTAGCCGGTGAGGTCGCAGAAGGCGTCGTTGACCATCGCATAGCGGCCGCTCGCCATTTCGTTGAGGGTGATGCAGTCGGGGCTGGTCGCGAACAGGTGCGAGAGCATCGCCTCCGAGCGCCGCAGCGCACCTTCCACCGCCTTGCGCTTGGTGATGTCGAAGAAGATCGAGAGCGTGGCCAGCCCGGTTGCGGTTTCCACGCGCACCGCCGTGCCCTGCACGAAGACCGGGTGGCCATCGACCGAACGCGCCTGGAAATCGGACACGGGCAGGCCTTCGCCCACCGGCAGCGCTTCGAGCTGCGCCACGCGCTCCAGCGCGCGCTCGCGCGAATCACCATCGGGGAAGAGGTCGATCACCGGAAAGCCGTTCATCGCCTCGGCATCGGCAAAACCGAAGAGCCGCGCCGCCGCTTCGTTGGCATCGAAGATCAAGCCTCGCCGGTGCAGCAGCAACGGCGAGGGTGAGCGCGTGAACAGCTCACGGTAGCGCGTTTCGCTCGCCGCCACGGCGCGTTGCGTGCGCAGCTCCTGCGTGACATCGCGGGCCACGCCCCAGTAGCCGCTGAAGGCACCGTGTGCATCGAACTTGGGCTCGCCGCTCAGGCTCTGCACGCGCCAGCGGCCATCGTTAGCGCGGTGGCGGGTGAGCAGGCCGCTGAAGGCGCGGTGCGCTTCCAGATCGGCGCGGTGGGCGTCTAGCTGTTCGTCGGTCAGGCCGAGTGCGGTGGTTTCCCACGGCGTGTGGCCCACGCGCTGCGCCAGCGGGATGGCGCAGGCGTTGGCGACCGACTCGGCGATGTGGGTGAAGCGAAATGCGGTGTCCTGCTCCCAGTACCAATCCGCTGCAATGCCCAGCAGCCCGGCAAAGCGCCGCTCGCGCTCGGCGGCGGCGTGCAGGTAGTGGCGCAGCACCTTGGCGATCAGCGTGCCGGCGATGAGTGCGCTCACGACGATGAGTTTTTGCAGCGCCAGTGCCAACAGCCAGGGCGTGGCGTCTTCGGGCGTGGGCAACCAGCCGCCGGCTTCGGCCATGGCGAGCGCCAGGAAGTCGGTGGTCGTGAGCACCATCAGCGCCAGGCCGTGCCGGAAGCTGGTGATGGCGGTGACGGTGCACACCACCAGCGCGCAAAAACCGAGGGCCGGGTTGCGAATGCCGTCGTGCAGCGCCAACCCGATGCCGCCAGCCAATGCGATCACGCCGACCGAAACACCCATCAGCACCGAATACATGGGAAAGCGCTCGCGCTCGCTGCGCCGCACCGCCAGCGCGCAGACGCCGGCCAGTGCCAGCAGCCCGGCCATCAGCGCCCGTTGCGGCTCCGCGCCCACGCTCGGCGGCTTGGCCACGAACAGCAGCGCGGCCACCGCCATCGCCATCACCCCGGTCGTGCCGAAGAAAAACCGGCCGATCAAACGCAGCGCGGTTTCTGTCAGCTCGGGCTGTGATGAACGGGGTGGCCTGATCGCCATGCGGCGCCTGTCTTGCTGAATCAGAATCGATACTAGCCCGACACAGGCATGTCACAGCCCCCAAGATTGAACCCGAAGCCACGGTCAGACGCAGCGATTCGTCTGGTAGCAAGCGTCGGAAATGGCTGCCCGTGCGGCCGATGCCGCCAAGAGCCGCTCAGCGCGCGTCGTTCAGCGCCTGCCGCGTGGCCAGCGCCACGCCCCGCGCCGCGGCGGCAAAGTCGTCGCCCTGGCTGGCATAAAGCACCGCGCGCGAGGAGCTGACGATGATGGGCGCCGTGGTGCGCCCTTTCGCCCCGCGCCAGCCGGCCCGCACCGTGGCCGCCGCATCGCCGCCTTGCGCGCCGATGCCGGGGATCAGCAGCGGCAGCGTCGGCGCGAGTTCACGCACACGTTCGATCTCGGCCGGGAAGGTCGCGCCGACCACGAGCGCGATCTGCCCGCCGCCGTTCCATTCGCTGTGCGCCAGCCGCGCAATGCGCTCGAAGACCTTGTCGCCACCCGCCAAGACTTGCCCCTGCAAATCCCCGCCGCCAGGGTTCGAGGTGCGGCACAGCAGGATCACGCCCTTGCCCGCATAAGCCAGGTACGGCTCGATCGAATCGAAGCCCATGAAGGGTGACAGCGTGACCGCATCTGCCCCGTATCGCTCGAACACCTCACGAGCGTACTGCTCGGCGGTGCTGCCGATGTCACCCCGCTTGGCATCGAGGATCACGGGCACATTCGGCGCCACCGAATGGATGTGCGCAATCAACGCTTCGAGCTGTGCTTCGGCGCGGTGGGCGGCGAAGTAGGCAATCTGCGGTTTGAAGGCGATGGCCAGGTCTTTGGTGGCATCGACGATGGCGGCACAAAAATCGAAGATGCGGCTGGCGTCGCCCTTCCACGCGCCGGGGA
>JAMFRW010000120.1 GCA_026224975.1 Rhodoferax sp.
GAGCAACAGGCGCTGCCCATCGCCGGCCAGCGCCGGGCCGTAGGGCGCGATGCTCGGGTGCGAGGCCCCGCTGCGCGGCGCCGCGGCCTGGCCGTCGTGGGTGAAGTACATCGGGTTGCCCATCCACTCGGCCAGCGTCTCGAGCATCGCCACGTCGACCCGCGAGCCCTGGCCGGTGCGGGCACGCAGCAGCAGCGCGTTCAGGATGCCCGCGTAGGCGTACATGCCGGCGCTGACATCGGCGGCCGAGAAGCCGGCGCGCGCGATCACCTCGCCGTCGCCGGTGGCGGCGAGCAGGCCGGCCTCGGCCTGCACCATCAGGTCGTAGGCCTTTTTATCGCGGTAGGGGCCGTCGTCGCCGTAGCCGGAGATGTCGCAGACGATCAGCCTCGGGTGCCGGGCCGTCAGCTGCTCGAAGGACAGGCCCAGCCGCGCCGCCGCGCCCGGCGCCAGGTTCTGCACGATCACGTCGGCCTTGGCGACCAGGCCGTCGAGGATCGGCCGAGCCTCTGGATGCTTGACGTCCAGCGTCAGGCTTTCCTTCGAGCGATTCGCCCAGACGAAATAGGACGACTGGCCCAGTACCCGCTGGTCGTAGGCGCGGGCGAAGTCGCCGACGCCGGGGCGCTCGATCTTGATCACGCGCGCGCCCTGGTCCGCCAGGTGCCGGGTGCAGACCGGCGCCGCCACCGCATGCTCGAAGGCCAGGACCGTGATGCCGTCAAGGGGACGCATGGTTGCCCTCCTTCCGTAGTTGCGCGAGCAGCTCGCGCTTGATGACCTTGCCGCTGTGCGTCATCGGAAACTGGCGCATCACATGCACCTCGGACGGCCGCTTGTACGGCGCCAGGGTCTCGCGCAAGTGTGCGTCGAGGGCGGCGCGGTCGAGCGCGGCGCCGTCGTCGCGCAGCAGCACGAACGCGATCAGCGCCTCGTTGCCGTGCGCCTCCGGCCGGCCTAGCACCGCCGCGCTGCGGATCGCCGGGAAGGCGTGCAGGCTCGCCTCGACCTCGGCCGGGTAGACGTTGAAGCCGGAGCGGATGACCATCTCCTTCAACCTGCCGACCACGAACAGCGCGCCGTCCTCGCCGAGGTAGCCGAGATCGCCGCTGGCATACCAGCCGCCCGGCTTGAAGGCCTCGGCATTGGCCGCCGCGTCGCGAAAGTAGCCGGCGGTCAGGCCGCGGCCGCGCAGCCAGATCTCGCCGCGTTGCAGCGCCGGCAGATCCTGCCCGTCCGGCCCGACGATGCGCAGCTCGGCGCCCTCGACCCGCAGCCCTGCCGAGGTGTCCGCGCGGTGCTCACCCAGCGCCGTGACGTAGACCGAACCCGCGTACTCCGACAGCCCGTAGCCGTGGTGCAGCGGCTGGCCGAAGCGCTGCTCGACCTGCGTCTTCAGGCTCATGTCCAGCGGGCCGGCGCCGGTGTAGAGGTAGCGCAGATCGGGGCAGGCCGGGTGGTCGATGCCGGCTTCGTCGAAGTGCGACAGCAGGCGCGAGAACAGCGTCGGCGGGCCTTGCAGCTGCGTTACCCGGCCGTGCGCCAGCGCCTGGACCACGTCGGCGGCGTCGAACTGGGGGCGCATCACCAGGCTGGCGCCGGCGTGCAGCGAGGCCGCCAGCACGGTGCCGAGGCCGAAGATGTGGGTCATCGGCAGGTAGGCGTAGGAGCGGTCGGCCCCGTTCAGCTGGCGCGACTCGGCCGAGATGCGCCCGAAGTGCGTCAGCCCGTCATGCGTCAGCATCACGCCCTTCGGCGCGCCGGTCGTGCCCGAGGTGAAGATGATCGCGGCGACGGTCGATCCGAGCGTGCCCGTTTCGGCCACGGCCTCGACACGCACGCCGCTGCGGCGCAGGCCTGGCAGCACCGAGGCACCGGCCAGATGGCGCTCGGCATGCCGGGCGGCGGCCGGGGAGACGGCGGCGGTGAAGTAGATCAGCCGCGCGTCGGCCTTGGCGGCGAAGGCCGCCACCTCGCCCGGCGCCATGCGCGCATTCACGCCGCAGGACCAGGCGCCGACCTGGCTGCAGGCCAGGATCAGCGCCACGTGCTCGGGGCAGTTCTCGGCCACGATCAGCACGCGGTCGCCGGGGCGCACGCCGGCTGCGGTCATTTCCTGCTCGAGCGCATCGACCTGCCGGCCCACGCTCTCGAAATCGAGCGCCTGCCCTGGCAGGTGCAGGAAGACCTGCGTGCCGCGCTCGGCGCGCCAGCGCTGGAACAGCTGATGCAGTCGCATGGCCATCACTCGATCTGGATGCCGCGGGTCACGCCGCGCCACATCTCCAGATCGCGGTGGGCCTGCTGGGCCAGCACCTCGGGTTTGCCGGTCCAGAGGTCATAGCCTTGCGAGAGCCATTGCTTGCGCAGGCCTTCGTCGACCAGGGCCCGCTCGATCGACACATTGAGCTTGCCGACGAGCGCCGGTGACATGCCGCCTGGGCCGTAGATACCGTACCAGCCGATCACCTCGTAGCCCGCCAGGCCGGCCTCGCGCATCGTCGGCACATCGGGCAGCGAGGGGTTGCGCTCCCTGGAGGTGACGGCCAGCGCCCGCACCTTGTCGCTCAGGATGAAGTTGCGCGCGGTGCTGACGATGTCGAACATCATCGCGATCTGGCCGCCCATCACGTCGGTCATGGCCGGTGCATTGCCCTTGTAGGGCACATGGCTCAGCTTGATCTGGCTCTGAGCGGCGAACAGCTCGCCGCTCAGGTGGTTGGAGGCGCCGACGCCCGCCGATCCGTAGAACAACTGGCCCGGCTTCTTCCTGGCCAGCGCGATCAGATCCGCCAGGTTGCGGATCGGCAGATCCTTGTTGACCACCAGCACGTTGGCTTAGCTGAGCACCGGGGCGATCGCGGTCAGGTCCTTGGCCGGATCGAGCTTCATCGACTTCAGCACGTGCGGGCTGATCGTGATCGTCGGGCTGGCGCCGAAGTAGAGCGTGTCGCCATCGGGCGGCGATTTGGACACCTGCTCCGCGCCCATCACCCCGGCCGTGCCGGGCCGGTTGTCCACCAGGACGAGGCGGCCCAGTTCGCGGCCCAGCAAGGGCGCGAACTGCCGCGCCGCGCCATCGACCGGCCCGCCGGCCGCGTAGCCCACCACCAGCCGGATGGGCGCGGCGGTCTGGGCCGTGGCCGTGGCCGCGCTCGCGGCCAGCAGCGTGCAGGCGATCCAGCCCAGCAAGCGATCGACGCGCCGCGCCGCGCCGGCAGCGGAGTTCCAAGGTTTCAGCATGAGGTCTCCAGTCATCCGGGTTCGGTTCGACAACCCATCCCATGAGCCCGAGGATCGCCTGTCCTCCGGCTGCGCGCCATCGGCATTTCTGGAAGTGGGTGTTCGGGTTCGGAGAACCACGGTCAGGCCGCGGTGGGCGTGATCGCCTCAGCCCGGGCGCAACCGGGTCTGCCGGTACTCCCCCGGCGCCACCCCCGTCCAGTGCTTGAACGCCCGGTGAAAGGTGCTGGCCTCCGAGAAGCCGAGCCGCTGGGCGATCTCGAGCAGGGTGAAATCCTGCCGGGCCAGGTACTCGATCGCCGCATCGCGGCGCAGATCGTCCTTGATGGCGCGAAAGCCCTGTCCCTCATCGGCCAGGCGCCGGCGCAGCGTCTGCGGGGTGACCGCCAGTTGCCGCCCGAGCGCTTCGAGCGACGGCAGTTCCCCGGCCAGGTGGTGGCGCAGGATGCGCCGGATGCTTTCGGTCACGCTGGTCTGGTCGCGGTACTTGACCAGCAGGCTGGCGGGGGCCTGTTGCATGAACTCGCGCAGGCTCTGCGCGTTCTGCACGACCGGCAGCGCCAGCCAGCGGCGCTCGAAGCGCCAGCCGGTCGTTGGTGCGCTGGCGTTCAACGGTGCCTGGAAGAGCTGCACCGCGTCGCAACTGCGGTCGGCAGCGGCATCGTCGCTCGGGCGATAGTCCACCGCGCTCAGCGGAATGCGCCGGGCCACCAGCCACGAGGCGAGGCCATAGGCCAGAAACACGAAGGCGCGCTGCGCATAAGCCAGGCTGGCCGTGTTGGGGCCGCGCGGCGTCAGCGCCAGGCTGGCCGTGTCGCCGTGGACGCTCAGGCGGGGCACGAAATCGCTGAGCAGCAGACGGCAATGGCGCAGCCCCAACGCCAGCGCCTCGCCGAGCGTGCGCCTGCGTATCAGCAACTGCACGCACTGTTCGAAGCTGCCGATCGGCAGAGGCTGGCTGCACAGGCCCCACAGCTCGTCGCGCGTGGCATGGCGCAGCACGAGGATCAGCGCGGCGTACTGCGCCTGCGTCACCCGCGACAGGGGCGATTCCAGCAGCGCCGGCGAGATGCCCGCGCGCCACAGCAGGGCCGGCACGTCCAGCCCTCTCGAGCGTGCACCCAGCGTGATCTGATGAACCTGCTGGATCGCGATGGTGTGGCGTGTGACCGTGGTGATCGGCATGGGCAGCGGGGCGGCTGGCAAGCGGCCGGATTCTAGAACCCGGTTCAAGCGACCACCGCGCGCTCCCGAAGCGCCTGGCGCGAGGCCGCGTCGTAGCCCAGCGCTTCGAGCAGTGCATCGGTGTCCTGCCCCGGCGCGGGCGCGCCGCGTGTCACTTCGAACTGGAAGCCGCTCATCCGCACCGGGCAGGCGAGTTGCGCGGCCTGGCCCTCCGATCGCTGCACCATGCCGCGGGCCTGGAACTGCGGCAGGTCGAGCGCCTCCTCCAGCCGCAACACCGGTGTGACGCAGCATTGCTTGCCTTCGAACAGCGCGCCCCAATGCGCCAGCGGCTCGGCGGCGATCAGGCCAGCCACCTCGGCGCGCACGGCCGTGGCAGCGCCGGCATCTTCCAGAAAATGCGTGGGCGCCAGGTCGGGCCGGCCGATGACCTGGCAGAACTCGCGCCAGAACTTGGGCTCCAGCGCGCCGACGGCCAGGTGCCGGCCATCGCTGGTCACATACATCGCGTAATTGGGCAGCGCGCCGGTCAGCTTGTCCCGGCCGGTCCGGCGGGTCCGGCCAGCGGTGGCCAGAGCCACCATGGGCAGCACGGCATGGGCCAGCGCGGCGTCGGCCATGGCCACGTCCACATGCCGGCCACGCCCGGTGCGGGCCGCATCGAACAGCGCGGCCAGCAAGCCCATGGCGGCCGTCAGCGAGCCGCCCAGCAGGTCGGCGATCGGCAGGTTGGACAAGGCCGGCATGCCGTCGGCGGTGCCGAGCTGGTCGGCCACGCCGCTGAGCGCGCAGTAGTTGATGTCGTGACCGGGCTCGTCGCGTAACGGCCCGGTCTGGCCGAAGCCGGTGATGCTGCAGTAGACCAGCCTGGGGTTGAGGGCCGACAGCGCGGCATAGCCCACGCCCAGGCGGTCCATCACGCCGGGGCGAAAGCCTTCGACAAGCACATCGGCGCCCCGCGCCAGCTGTTCGAGAACGGCCACGCCTTCGGGTTGCTTCAGATCCAGCCGCATCGCCCGCTTGTTGCGGTGGACGAGGCTGCGCAACGCCGGCGCCGCATAGTCTCCGGCGCCTGTGTCTTCGATCTTGATGACCTCGGCGCCCAGGTCGGCCAGATGCAGTGTGCACACCGGGCCAGGCAGCAGCCGTGTCAGGTCCAGGACGCGAATGCCGTTCAGTGGCGCCCTCGGCGCGCTCGTCGTCTCCATCATCGGTTTCACTTCCGGAAGCATCGGGCCGCAGTGTAGGAACGCCGGGCCTGAACCGCCTATGGCCGAACCGCTGAATCCCATTGGCCCAAACGCTCATGGCGGGCCGCGGGTCCGATCTCGGGTGGGCCGCTGGCGCCGGGTAACACGCTGGGGGGGTGTTCGGCGATGTGCCGGCGTCAGGTCGGCGCATCGCCCACCGGCCGGTCCCAGGGCGGAATGTCACCCATTTTTTCGAGCAAAAAGTCGATCAGCGCGCGCACCTTCGGGCTGGGGTAGCGGCTGGGCAGGTAGACGGCGTAGAGCGTGTCGGCATCGGCCAGGCCGCCGCGCGGTTGCCATTCCGTCAGCAGTGGCACGAGGCGCCCGGCGCGCAGGTCGGGGCCGATGGCATAGGTTGGCAGCACGGCGATGCCCATGCCGGCGAGTGCGGCCACGCGCAGCGATTCGCTGCTGTTGACCGTGAGCCCGCTCTCGAAGCGCAGGGCGCCGCGCACATCGATGGCGACCTCGCCTCGTTCGGCGTTCGCAAAGCGCCATTGCTCCGGCGTGTGCAGGTAGCCGAAGCACAGGCACCGGTGGTCGGCGAGCGCCTCCGGCGTGGCCGGCGTGCCGTGCTGCGCCAGATAAGCCGGCGCCGCGCAAAGTACATAGCGGATCGCCGCGAGCCGCCGCGCGACCAGGCCGGCGCTGGGCGCGTGCGTGAGGCGCAGCACGGCGTCGAAGCCTTCTTCGGCCAGATCCACATAACGGTCGTTCAGGCCGAGCACGACTTGCAGCGCCGGATGGCGCTCGCAGAACTCGCCCATCAGCGCGGTGAATTGCAGGTTGCCGAAGGCGGTCGACGTGCTCAGCCGCAGCAGCCCGCGCGGCGCGGCCTGGCCGCCGGCCACCTCGGCTTCGAGTGCCTGGGCGTCGTCGATCAGGCGCAGCGCGCGCTCGTAAACGCCGCGGCCCTCGGGCGTGGGGCTCACGCTGCGCGTCGTGCGGTGCAGCAGGCGGGTGCCGAGCTGCGCTTCGAGCCGGCCCACCTGTTTGCTGACGGCGGATTTGGTCGCGCCGAGCAGGCGCGCGGCGCCCGAGAAGCTCTGCGCGTCGACAACGCGCGCAAAGGTCAACAGATCTTCGAGACGGCCCATGTGTGGCTCCCACTGTTCTGATTTTGGAAACTCTGTAGCGCCATGGTGATGGATTGTGTCTCGTATGGATGCTTTCTAAAGTGCGAGCCATCGAAAGACCGAACCGGAGATCCTCCATGTCCACCTTCACGATCCAGCGGCTCACGCTGGGTTTCAACCGTTTGCCGCTGCAGCCCCTGGCCGCCGCCAGCCTGCCGCTGATGTTCATCCTGCTGTGGAGTTCGGGTTACGTCGTCGGCAAGCTCGGCCTGGCGCACACCGGGCCGTTCACGCTGCTGATGCTCCGCTTCGGGCTCGCCGCCGTCGCGCTGGGCGTCATCTCCGTGTTGACGAAAGCCCCGTGGCCGCGCCGCGGGCGGGAGTGGGCGCACCTCATGGTCGTTGGCCTGCTGATGCAAGGGCTGCACTTTTCGGGCGTGTACTGCGGGCTGCGGCTGGGCTTGTCGGCCGGTGTCGCGGCGCTGCTGATCGGCATGATGCCGCTGGCAACGGCGTTCGGCGCGCATGCCTGGCTCGGCGAACGCATCGGCCGCTGGCAGGCAGTGGGCCTGCTCGGCGGGTTGATCGGTGTTGCGATGGTGGTCGCGGGCAAGCCACTGATGGGCTCAGGCGGTTGGCCAGCGTATGCGGCCACCTTGCTGGGCCTCGCCGGCCTGGTACTCGGCACGCTCTACCAGAAGCGCTTTTGCGCCGGAATGGATTTGCGCAGCGGCAGCTTCGTGCAGATGGCGGTCGCCGCGGTGATGGCCACGGCGCTCGCCGGCGAGGTCGAGGGCTTTGCGGTGCAGTGGAACGGCGAGCTGGTGTTTGCCGCGCTGTGGCTGGCGCTGGTCAACTCCATCGGCGCGTTCAGCCTGCTCTTCGTGATGGTGCGGCGCGGCCAGGCGGGCCAGGTGGCGAGCCTGTTTTATCTGATCCCGGGTGTTTCGGCGCTGATGGGTTTTGCGCTGCTCGGCGAGCACCTGCCGCCGCTCGCCATCGCCGGGTTCGCGCTCTCGGCGCTGGCGGTGTGTGCTTGCGCGCGACGGCCCGCGGTGGATCGTGAGCAAGCGCGGTGACAGGCGCGGTTACAGGCGAGCAACAACATGCTTCCGCCACGGCACCAACGCGCGTGAAGGGGTTCTAATCGAGCCTTGCTTCACTGCCGTGGAATGCCATGAACCAGCTCGATCAGCTCAAACAGTTCACCACCGTGGTTGCCGACACCGGCAACTTCAAGCAGCTCGCGCAATTCGCCCCGCGCGACGCGACCACCAACCCCTCGCTCATCCTCAAGGCGGTGCAGCAGCCGGAGTACGCGCCGCTGCTGGCCGAAACCGTCAAGGCCCACAGCGCCGAGCCGCTCGATGGCATCGTCGACCAGGTGCTGGTGCGCTTCGGGCTGGAAATCCTGAAGGTCGTGCCCGGCCGCGTCTCCACCGAAGTCGATGCGCGCCTGAGCTTCGACACCGCCGCCTCGGTCGCGCGCGCGCACCGGTTGATCGCGCTGTACGAAGCCGCAGGCATCGGCCACGAGCGCGTGCTGATCAAGTGCGCGTCGACCTGGGAAGGCATCCAGGCCGCGCGCATCCTCGAGCACGAAGGCATTCACTGCAACCTCACGCTGCTGTTCTCGTTTGCGCAGGCGGTGGCCTGCGGCGATGCGCATGTGACGCTCATCTCGCCCTTTGTCGGCCGCATCTACGATTGGTACAAAAAATCCGCCGGCAAGGAATGGGACGAAGCCGCCAACGCCGGCGCCAACGACCCGGGCGTGAAGTCGGTGGCTCACATCTACACCTACTACAAGAAGTTCGGCATCGAGACCGAGGTGATGGGCGCGAGCTTCCGCAATGTCGGCCAGATCGCCGCGCTGGCGGGTTGCGACCTGCTCACCATCAGCCCCGACCTGCTCGCGGAGTTGCAGGCCAGCGAGGCGCCGATGCCGCGCGTGCTCGAGCCCAAAGCCTGCGAAGGCGCGCCGGTGCATGCGCTCACCTTCAACGAAGCGAGCTTCCGCTTTGCGCTCAACGAAGACCAGATGGCGACCGAGAAACTCTCCGAAGGCATCCGCGCCTTCGCGGCCGATGCGATCAAGCTCGACAAACTGATCGAGGGGCTAAAATGACGCGTTGTGACCAGACCGAAGCCTGGGCCGCGCTGAAAGGCCACTACGAGGCGCATGGCCGCGAGTTCGATGTGCGCGAAGCCTTCGCCCGCGACCCCGGCCGCTTCGAAGGCCACACGCTGCAGGCGCCCGAAGTCTTCGCCGACCTGTCGAAGAACCTGATCGACACCGCCACGCAGCACTTCCTGCTCGACCTGGCCGCCGAATGCGGCGTGGAAGCGCGGCGCGACGCCATGTTCAAGGGCGAGCCCATCAACACCACCGAAGGCCGCGCCGTGCTGCACACCGCGTTGCGCGCGCCGCGCGGCGAAGCGCCGTTCAGCGACGACGTGCACCGCGTGCTCGATGCCATGCTGGCCTATGCCGAAGGCGTGCGCGAGACGGCGACCAGCGGAATCAAGCACATCGTCAACATCGGCATCGGCGGCAGCGACCTCGGGCCGCAAATGGTGGTGCCGGCGCTCGATGCCTTCGTGCACCCGGGCCTCACCTTCCACTTCGTCTCGAACGTGGATGGGCACGACATCACGCCGGTGCTGCGCAAGTTGAAGCCCGCCGAGACGCTGTTCATCATCGCGAGCAAGACCTTCACCACGCAGGAAACCATGGCCAACGCGCATGCCGCGAAAGCCTGGTTTCTCTCGAACGGCGGCACCGACACGCACAAGCATTTCGTCGCGACCACCACCAACGTGAAGGCCGCGGCCGAGTTCGGCATCACGACGACCTTCGGCTTCTGGGACTGGGTGGGTGGTCGCTATTCGCTGTGGTCTTCCATCGGCCTGTCCATCGTGCTGGCGCAAGGGCCCGAGCGTTTTGATGAGATGCTGACCGGCGCACACGAAATGGATCAGCACTTTCGCAATACGCCGCTCGCGCAAAACATGCC
>JAMFRW010000121.1 GCA_026224975.1 Rhodoferax sp.
GAACTCGTCGCCGCCATGGCGGCTCACGGTGTCCATCTCGCGGACCAGCGACGAGAGGCCATGGGCTACGACCTGAAGCGCGCGGTCTCCTGTCGCATGGCCGAAGCTGTCGTTGATCGCCTTGAAGGCATCGAGGTCCAGGAACAGTAATGCCACGCGGGTGCCGTGCCGCTTCGCGTTGAAGATCGCGGTGTCGAACCGGTCGAGCAGCCGGGTTCGGTTCAGCAAGCCGGTCAGCGGGTCGAGCCCGCCCACGCGCGATGCTTCGTCGAGTGCGCCATGGGCCGTTTCCAGCGCGCCGTGGGCGGTCTCCGCTTCCGACTGGGCGCCTAGCGCGCTCAAGACAAGCTGCTCGTTCGCTTCCAGAAGCTGGGCCGCCTGATCCTTGTCGAGGCGGCTGTCGGCTCGCACCACGTCCTGCAGCAACTGGACCAGCACGGCTCGCATCGCCGCCACCTGGCTGTTCAGGCGAACGAGTTCGTACTTCGCCTTGCGCGAAGCTTCGTCTGGCCGGTCCGGGGTATCGGTCATGGGGATCGCTGCTCTTGCAACTTGCGCGTCGGCCGCCCGCCCAGCAAGCCTTCCTGGTCGACCAGCATCTCGCCGATGCGAATGCCGTCTGCCCCGATGCTGAACTCACGCAACTGGTCCGAGTGTGCACTCGCCCGGACCTTCACCACCGCCATCACCCGCCGCAGCCGGCTCTCGACCTCGATATAGCGCTGCACGATGATCGCATCGGTCATGAAGGCCGTGCCGTAGGGGCTGAAGCGCAGGTCGGTGTAGCGGTCTTCGAGTTCCGACGTCATCAGCACCGTCACGCCGATCCCCGCCAGCGCGGTGACCAGGCTGGAGAGCGATTCCCGGAAGTCTTCTCTGAACGTCGGCGCCAAGGCCAACTCGAAGCCCGAGAGCGAATCGATGACCACGCGCTTGGCGCCCAACCGCCGGATCTCCTGCATCAGCAGGTACACGATCTCGTCGATGGAAAGATCGGCGGCCCGGTTCTCGACCAGGCCGACCTTCCCACTCGCGATCAGGTCGGCGACGATGCGGCTGCGCGATCGGCTCGGGTGCTGCTCGAAGGCGACGATGACCCCGGTCTCGCCGGCTCTGGCGCCTTCGGCCAGGAACGCGGCGGCAAGAATGCTCTTGCCCGAGCCCGACGGCCCGGCCACGAGCAAGGAGTACCCACTCGGCAAGCCGCCGCCCAGCATGGCGTCCAGCCCCGCCACGCCCATGCTGAGCCTCGGTGCGGCGAACTGCGCTTCGGCCACGGCGTCGCTTTGTGCCGAGACTCTGGCCGGCGGGAAGACTTCCAGCCCCGCGCTGCCGAGCCGGAAAGTATGCAGCCCGGGCAGCGTGGGCTGGCCGCGCATCTTCATGATCTCCATCTTGCGCACCATGGAGTTGCGCTGCACGCTCTGGCGCAGCCAGATCAATCCGTCGGAGACGGTGAAGACCGGGTTGGCATCGGTCTCGGTGAAGTATTCGCCGATGAGGAAGGTGGTGGCCTGCCAGCTGGTCATCATCAGCCCGAGCTGCTGCACGAACTGCTGCAGGCTGTTGTGCGGGTTGCCATCGGTTTCGCTGGCGAGCACGACGGAGCGGAAAGAGTCGACGAAGACGAGCGCCGGGCTGTGCGCGGTCACCTCCTCCACGATGCGTTCGAGCACGCGCTCCAGGTCACCAGCCGCAGCTTCGTCCGAGAGGTTGACGAAGCGGATGCTGCGGCCGATGGCTTCGGTGTCGAAGAAGTCGAACTGCTGCTGGTAGCGCAGCATCTTGAGCGGCGGCTCGCCCAGCACGGTGAAGTAGATGGCCGGCCGCTCGGGCGTGGCCAGCGCGAACATGATCTGGTGCGCGAGCGTGGTCTTGCCGCAGCCGGGTTGGCCGGCGATGAGGTTGAAGGAGAACTCGGGCAGGCCGCCGCCCAAGATCTCGTCCAGGCCGGGAACGCCTGTGGCCAGGCGGTCGATGATCACTTTGCTTGTCATGATGATGTGGTGTTGTCCCGGGCGGGCGGTTCGCCCAAAAAGGTCGCCCAGACGGCGCGCAGCAGCCGCTCGGTGAGCGAGGGGCCGATCAGGCTGGACAGGAGCCCGTAGAAGGTCTGGAGCAGGCGCGCACCGGCGGCCGCGGCATCGGCCGCGCGTTGCTGGGCGAGCGCGGTGCGCAGGGCGGCCAGGTCCATGGTGGCGGCGATGCCTTCCGCGGCAGGTGGCAACCAGGGGTGGCTGGGCCGGGCCAGATGCACGGCGCGCTTGTAGAGCGCGGCCACGCCGCGCTGGCCGACAATGGGCATCAACTCGTACTCGATGCCGCCGAAAGCAGTAATCACGGCCTCGGCCACCTCTTGTGAAGACGCACCGGACGACACCGTTCCTTCCAGAAAGGCCGTGATTCGGTCTCGGTCGCCGAAAGGCGCCGATGGCGCGCCATCGTCTGGCGCCGGTGTCGGTCGAAAGGGGGCCTTCATGTCGCAAATTCCATCGGTCAAGGGGTCAGGCACGGTAGATACATTCGAGGGCACGCTAACAAACCCGCGCGGGATAGTCTGTGCGGTGGCACACATTGGGCGGAGTTGATCGCGCGCGTGGCCAGGTGAGGCCGGCGTTCAGACCGTGCCGCGGCGCCACGAAGCTTCGCTGTAGAGCTTGGCCAGTTGTTCGGGCAGCGCCTCCACATCGTCGATGACCAGGTAGCGGTTCTCGGGGCACATGGTGCCGAGGTAGTCGTGGCCGCCCGGGTCGACGGTGACGCAGAAGGCGGTGACGCCGGCGCGCTCAGCCTCTTCGAAGGCGCGGGCGGTGTCGTGCAGGCCGTAGGCCACGT
The DNA here is from genome assembly GCA_026224975.1 of Rhodoferax sp. GTDB lineage: Bacteria > Pseudomonadota > Gammaproteobacteria > Burkholderiales > Burkholderiaceae_C > LMDS01. The sequence continues at coordinate 2,836 of JAMFRW010000121.1, forward strand.
CGTCGGGGTTCGGGCCGTAGTCGCCGTCTTGCGGGTAGCCGTCGGTCAGCACGATCAAGAGCCGCGTGCCCGAGGTTTCACGGCTGAGTGCGGACGTGGCATGGCGCACCGCCGCACCGGTGCGCGTGGAGCGCTGCGGCTGCATGGCGCCAATGGCTGCGGCGCTGTGGGCCGACCAGGCCTCGTCGAAGCGCTTGGCCACATGGATGTCGACCTGACGCCGGCCGTCGCCCGAGAAGCCGAACACCGCGTGGCGGTCACCCAGCACTTCGACGCCGTCGCACATGAGGCCGATGGCGTCCTTGGCCACGTCGATCACGCGGCGCCTGGGTGGTGACGGCGCGGGGCTTGAGAAGCCGCCGTAGAAGTAGCCCTGGTCTTCGTCGAGGGCGGTCTCCATCGTGGTCTTCGTCAGCGCCGCGGGTTCCGGCAGCTGGAAGCCGGTGGAGCCGCTCATGTCGACCAGGAAGGCGACGCACACGTCGCGGCGGTCTGCTTTGTGCGCGGTGTAGACGCGGTCATCGCCGGTGCGTCCGGCGCGGCGCTCGACGCGTTGTTCGATGGCGCTGTCGAGGTCGATCTCGTCGCCGTCCGCTGATCGCCGCAGCCGCACCCGCGCCTCTGGGCGCAGCGCGCCGAAGCGGCGGCGGATCTGACGTGCGACCGCGGCGTGGCGAAGACGCACGTTGTGCAGGAATTGCGGGTCGCCGCCGCGCAGGCGATGCTCGTGCACGCAGGTCCAATCGGGCAGGTAGCGCTGCGCGTGGTGGTCCCATTCGTCGTAGGTCTGGTGGCCGGTGCACTCCGATGGCGTCGGTTGGCGGCGGCTTGTGCCAGGCGGCGGTTCGGGGCAATCGACATGCGCGTCGGGGTCGTCAGGGGACGCATCTTCTGCGCCATGCGCGCCGCTGGTGCCGTGGGCTGCGCCGGGTTGGAAGCGGCCGGTTCCGTCTGCTGCCAGGTCCGGCGAATCGGAATCGCCGCCGGTACCGGTGGACTCCGCGCTGTCGTATGTCAGTGCCTCGGCCGCGTCCGGTGCCAACAGCTCGATGCGGCCATCTGTCAGTATTTGCGCGACAGTGAAGCGGCGTGGGTCGCTGGCGCCAAGCAGCGCGCAAATCTCGACTGCCGCCTGCCGACTCGGATCGGCTGGGCACGAGGCGTCCATTGCGTCGCGCGCCAGATCGAGCAGGCGGTGCAGACGGTTCGTCGGGTCGCATGCGACCAGAACCTCGCGCTGCGCACCGAGCGAAAACTGGATCAGGCCTTCGATCAGCGCAGCCGTCGGGCGATGCCAGCGCAGCGGGCCACGGCACTGCAGCACTTCGGCACGCAAGCCACGCAACACTTCGCGCGCGCCCGGGAATCTGGTGGCGATCACCGCATCGACACGCCCGGCATCGAGGATGGCGAACACGCGCTGCAACAAGATCGGCTGGCGCGATGCCGCCAGGGCCGGCGACGCTCGAGCAGATGTCTTCAGAACGGGCGACGCAAGAGTCGATGACACAAATGCCGACGACGCCATGCGCCGCCGTCCGCCATCGCTCGCAGGGATCGCCTCGCGCAGGACCCGAACGCGCCATTCGGCAAGCGAACGCGCCGAATCCGCGTGCAGCGGCAACTCGATGGCGCCGCCCTCGCCTTCACGCCCCAGCCAATGCGCACGCGGCACCGCCACCCCGCGCAACTCGACCGTCCGATCGGCCAAAGCCCGCGCGAACAGCGAGAGCCGACGCGCCACCTGCGCGAACGCTGCAGCAGCGGCGCCGTCGTCCTTCCTCATGGCATCAGCACATCCACGATGTCGGCGATGGCATCGTGCACTGCCGCGTCATCACCGATGGCCCGCGCGATCGCCACATCGCAAGCCCGCCGCGGTGCAATGCCGCGCACCATCAACTGCCCGGCGTAGATCAGCAGCCGGGTGCTGGCGCCATCGTCCAGGCCTTCTTCACGCAGGTGGCGTACCTTCTGGCCGATGAGCGCCAGCCGCTCGGCCATCGCGAGATCGATGCCGCTTTCGTGCGCGATGATGGTCGTCTCCAGCTCGACCGACGGGTAGCCGAAATCGAGGCTCACGAAGCGCTGGCGCGTGGAAGGCTTCAGGTCCTTCACGGCGCTCTGGTAGCCGGGGTTGTACGAGATCACCAGCAGAAAATCGGGGTGCGCCTGCAGCAGCTCGCCGGTCTTGTCGATGGAGAGCGTGCGGCGGTGATCAGCCAGCGAGTGGATCACGACCGTCGTGTCCTTGCGCGCTTCCACCACTTCGTCGAGGTAGCAGATCGCGCCACTGCGCACCGCGCGGGTCAGTGGGCCGTCGGTCCACACAGTGCGGTCGTCCAGCAGCAGATGGCGGCCGATCAGGTCAGTGGCGCTGAGGTCTTCATGGCATGAGACGGTGATGAGCGCGGGCGCGGCGTTGCTTGACTTGTCCGCGCGGCCCTGCGCGATGCGCCAGGCCATGTGCTCCACGAAGCGCGTCTTGCCGCAGCCCGTGGGGCCCTTGAGCAGCACCGGCATGCGCGCCAGGTAGGCGGCTTCGAACAGCTGCACTTCGTCGGCGACGGGCTGATACCAGGGCGGGTCCGCGGGAGGGTTTGGCGAGGTGATGGTCGTGGAGGGCATGGGCGTCGGGTCGTGCGGCTTGGGTCGAACAGGTGGCTGGTGTGGGCGGTTCGAATGGCAGCGTACACCGAGCGCCGCGCGCTGCCTGTCGCCTGCGTGCAGCCGCAGCGCACCGGCCGACGATCCGAAACCGAGATGCGCATCGTGCCGCCGTACATCCCATGGCCGCGCGAGGCGGTGCTGGTCAGTGGCGTGTTCGAGCTGCTGGGCGCCGCCGGGCTGCTATGGCGGCCGGCGCGGCGCGCGGCCGGCATCGGCCTCTTGCTGTTGACGATCGCCGTGACGCCGGCGCACATCTACATGCTGCAGCGACCGGAGTTGTTTGGCGTGCCGGTGTGGCTGCTGTGGCTGCGCTTGCCGGTGCAGGTGGCGCTGATGGCACTGATCGACTGGTGCACGCGGGCGCCGAAGTCGTCGTCGGCCTGATCGGCTGACGCTATCGCAAGCATCGATCGGCCGGCTTGACGAGCCACAGTAGATGAAATATGATTAGCGTCATATTCTTTCCGATCGACGCGACACCTACTCGTCCTCCCCCGCCATGAGCCGCACCCCCAACACCCGCAAGGAAGACACGCACGAACGCATCGTCGATGCCGCAGCGCGTGCCATTCGCCGCCATGGTTATGCGGGCGTCGGCGTGGCCGAGGTGATGAAGGAGGCCGGGCTCACGCACGGCGGTTTCTATGCGCACTTCGGTTCGCGCGATGCCTTGCTGGTCGAAGCGCTCGAACGCGCCGGCCGCGAGAGCGTCGAGTCGGTGGCGCGCGCGGCAGAACGGCGCAGCGGCCAGGGCGTGAGCACCTTCCGCGCGCTGGTCGAAAGTTATCTGGCAGACAAGCACCTCGCGTCGATGGACACAGGCTGCCCCGTGGCTGCCCTGGGCTCCGACATGCCGCGCCAATCGGAAGCCGTGCGCGAAGCCTCGGCCATGCGCGTGCGTCGCCTGATGGCCGCCGTGCGCAAGGCGATGCCCGAGGCGCCACACGCGGCCGCTGGCGTGGTGGCCGGCACGCTGGTCGGCTCGCTGCAACTGGGCCGCGCGCTCGGTGACAACGCCGAAGGGCGGGCGGTGCTTTCGGCGGCACGCAAGGCGCTCGTTCGGCAATACGACCTGCCGGCTGCGGCCGCGCACTGACCCGGCCACAGCGCGGCTCTTTGCATCAACGGCAAGACATGCAAGTTCCCTCTCGTTCGCCCAACAATATGACAGGCGTCATATTTCATCCTTTCACTTTCAGGACACCATCATGAAAATCGACAACGCAGTCGTTCTCGTCACCGGCGCCAACCGCGGCATCGGCCTGGCTTTCACCCGCGAGCTGCTGGCCCGCGGCGCGCGCAAGGTCTACGCCGGGGCGCGCGACCCGGCCAGCGTCACGCAACCCGGCGTGGTGCCCATCCGCCTCGACGTGACCCAGCCTGAAGACGTGGCCGCTGCCGTGGCCCTTGCCGGCGATGTGACCCTGGTCATCAACAACGCCGGCATCGGCACGCCAGGCGGCTTTCTGGCCGAAGACAGCGAGGAGTTGGCCCGCCGCCAGTTCGAGACCAACTTCTACGGCGTGCTGCGTGTGAGCAAGGCGTTTGCGCCAGTGCTCGCATCGCACGGCGGCGGTGCCTTCCTCAACGTGCTCTCGGTCGCCTCGTGGATGAACGGTGGGCTGCTGGCTTCGTACGCGGCGAGCAAGTCGGCCGCATGGTCACTCACCAACGCCTTGCGCCATGAGTTGCTGGCACAGAAGACGCAGGTGCTCGCGCTGCACATGGCATTCGTCGATACCGATCTCGTGCGCGGCATCGATGCGCCCAAGACCAGCCCGGAAGAGATCGTCAAGCTCGCTCTCGATGGGCTGGAAGCCGGGCTCGACGAAGTGCTGGGTGATGAGCGCACGCGCTTGGCCAAGCAGGGGCTCACGGCGGCGACACCGGCTTACCTGCCGCAGCGCGGCTGAGTTCGGTTCGATCCTCGTTCACCGACATCTCCGGAAACAGCCATGACCACAGCCACAGTCGCCGCCGCAAGCATCGCCGAACCCCACCACCCCAAGGCCTCGCCATGGCCGATCTTCTGGGTCGCCAGCGTCGCGGCCTTTCTGGTCTCGCTCGACAGCACCATGCTCTACGCTGCCTTCGGCGCGCTGCGGGCCGGCTTTCCAGGCGCCACCGCGGCCGACATGTCCTGGGTGCTCAACGCCTACACCGTCGTCTTCGCAGCCATGCTGATCCCGGCCGGCGGCCTGGCCGATGCGCATGGCCGCAAGCGCGTCTTCATGTTCGGCGTGACGCTGTTCATCGCCGCATCGGCCGCCTGCGGGCTGGCCGGCAGCGTGGGCTGGCTGATCGCGGCGCGGGTGCTGCAGGCGGTGGGCGCGGCACTGCTCACGCCGGCCTCGCTCTCCATCGTGCTGGCCGCCTTCCCGCAGAGCAAGCGCGCGGTGACGGTGAGCCTGTGGGGCGCGGTGGCCGGCTTCGCGGCGGCCGTTGGCCCCAGCCTGGGATCTTTCGTCGTTCAAACCATCGGCTGGCAATGGGCCTTCTTCATCAACCTGCCGATCGGCGCGATCTCGCTGTGGCGCGGCGCCTCGCTGCTGACCGAATCGGCGCGCGCTTCGACGCGGCGCAAGGTCGATGTGGTGGGCATGGCGCTGCTGATCGTGGCCGTGGGTGCCATCGCGCTGGCCATTGTCGAAGCCGAATCGGCGGCCTGGACGCGCACGCAGTTGGGCGCCATCGTCGCCACCGGTGTGATCGCGTTCGTCGCCTTCATCGTGTGGGCCAGGAACGTGCGCGAGCCGCTGGTCGATCTCGGCCTCTTCAGCCATCGCACCTACAGCGCCGTCAACGCAGCCACGCTGACCTTCGGCATCGCCTTCGCGATGATGTTCTTCACCTTCTTCTTCTACATGAGCAACGTGTGGCATTACAGCCAGGCCATGGCTGGCCTGGCCATCGCGCCCGGCCCGCTGATGGTGATGCCTGTGGCGGTCATCACCGGGCGCCTGGCGGGCCGCTACGGGCATCGGCCGTTCCTGGTCGGCGGCGCGCTGCTCTATGCGACGGCAGGCCTGTGGTTCATGACGATGCCGGGCGTTGAGCCGGCGTACCTCACGCATTGGCTGCCCGGCCTCTTCCTGACCGGCGCGAGCGTCGGGTTGGTGCTGCCTTCGCTCTCGGGCGCGGCCGTCAGCAAGCTGCCGGCCCAGCACTATGCCGTCGGCAGCGCGGTCAACCAGGCCACGCGCCAGATCGGCGGCGTGATCGGCGTGGCCATCACCGTGCTGGTGCTCGGCCACGGCATCGTGCAGCGGAGTGACTTCAACGCGATCTACACCATGCACATCGGTCTGGCCTTGCTGACGGCGGTGCTGTGCCTGTTCGTCGACACGCGGCCGGCGCACAAGCCGGCGTGAGGCATCGCGTCGACGGCCGACGTGATCGGGGCGGGCACTGTTCGGACCTTCTCTACACTAGAAAAATGACTAAAGTAAGTTTGAGAACAGAAGCCAACGCTCTGCCGCTGGCATGGAAATCCAAGATCGTCGGGCGAGCCGCAAATGCCAACGTCAAAGTAGTTCGCATGGACGGGTCGTCATATCCCAATGAAGTGCACTCGTTTGCCGAGGCATTGCTGGTCCTTGAGGGGCAAATGAAGCTCGAGATCGAAGGCAAGATCGTATCTGTCGAAGCCAGCGAGGTCTTCATTGTTCCGGCAGGCATTCCTCACGCGGTGGCGCCCGGTAGTCACGGTACGTTGGTCATCATCGATCAGTGATATCGCACGGTCCCGGATCGCGTTGGTTGCCATCGTGGAGGACGAGGTGGTTGGCTTCGTCCGTGGGCTCACCGACGGCATTTCCAACGGCTACATCTCCATGCTCGTGGTCGAACCGGGGGGACAGAAGCAAGGAATCGGCACTGGTCTCGTGCGCGCTTGCATGGGCGACAACCCGGACATGACCTGGGTGCTGCGTGCTGGCAGGCCAGGTCTCGTTTCGTTCTACGAAAAACTTGGCTTCAAGGTCTCGCAAGTCGCCATGGAAAGACCTCGCGGGTAGTCATCAGCCACCATCGGCAACTAAGCCTACGCCTGGTTGGTGGCAAGCAGGACCCAAGCGTCAGTCCCTACATGTCGAATTCGGCAGCCGTCGTTCGTCGTCCCGATACAGGCCGAACGACAAAGGACGCAACCATGCCCAAGATCATCGTGAATGCATTCCTGACCCTGGACGGCGTCATGCAGGCTCCTGGCGGGCCCGACGAGGACCGCGATGGCGGCTTCTTGCATGGAGGTTGGCAGGCGCCCTATGCCGACGAGGTCATGGGGCGGCTGGTCACGCAGGGGTTCGCGGACGCCGACGGGTTTCTGCTCGGGCGCAAGACCTACGACATCTTCGCCAACTACTGGCCCCAGATCGCCGACCCCGACAACACCATCGCCACCGCGCTCAACTCGCGGCCCAAGTACGTGGCATCGCGCAGCCTCGAACATGTCGCCTGGAACAACGCCAGCCTGCTCGAGGGCGACGTGGTGGCCGAACTCCGCAAGCTGCGGGATCGACCCGGCCAGACCCTGCAGACCTGGGGCAGCACCGACCTGCTGCAAACGCTGCTGCAGAACGACCTGATCGACGAGTATCGGCTGTTCATCTTCCCCCTGGTGCTCGGCGCCGGCAAGCGACTCTTCGGTCACGGCACGGTGCCGATGGCGTTCGAACAGGTCGAGACGGCGACGAGCAGCAAGGGCGCGACCTACCGGCGGCTGCAGCGCAGCGGGAAGCCGGCGTATGGGCAGATGGGCGCTTGACGCGATTCTTCAAAAGGGAAACCGATGAACCCGCGGGCCGCAAAGCGCACACCACGTCATCGACAGCCAGACCGCTGCCGGCTATTGGCCCGCGACGCACACCCGCTAAAACCAGTGACCGTGACGATGGAAATGGCAGCGCTGAAAGTGCTGCTTTTATCGACTACGATACCCCCGTAAAAACGCACCGTCATACGCTGTCAACCTAGGCAGGGCGCGCCCTGCAGGCAGATCGGCGAAGCCGCATTTGGGAGACAGGCCGACCAATTGAACGGACGCGGCTGTCTGCCGATACCAAGTTAGCTCTCATGATGCGCAAAGTCACCGTTCAGCGGACATTCGCCTTCTTAGTGGCAAGCCTAGCCCTCAGCACTGCCAGTTCGTTTGCGCCCGGATTGTTTTGGGCATTTCTTTGGCTGGTTGGAGCCATATGGTGGTCCGCGTCAGTGTTGCGAGTCAAAGGCTCAGTGTCGAGCCGTACTCCGGCAATGCGTTGGGCGTTGCGTCTCTTCGTTTGGCCCATTGGGATACTACTAACATCTGGCGTGTTCGCTTTCTCTGGCGACTATGCACACCTGGCAGTCATGTATCGCAGTTACCAAATAGAGATTGCGATAGACCCCAATGTGGAGCACACCTTTTCCTGGGGTGGGAAGGGATTCGTAGGTTCATATCAACGCTCCTACCGCCTCGTGTATGCCCCCGTCACTGCCCCGAGTTTCGACGCAGATGGGTGGCGAAGGGAGATTGGCGGCTCTCTTCCTCAATGGGACGTCAAACACCTCACCAAGCATTTCTACGTCACCAGTTCCGACCATTGAGTCTTCGGCCAAATGTTTCGTATTCGGCGACGTGATGCACTTGTTGCCTGAAATGAGATCTCGCTCTTAAACTTTGTTCCGCCAACAGTGGCACCAACTCATCGATCGAGCACAAAGCCACTGGACTTTCGAGCGGTTCCCTGACTTCTTGGCAGCAAGAGAAAACTTGATTGGCGATCGTCTCAAGTCAATCTTCGTTGACCACAATTAAAGCGGAAATGCAGTCGATGCATCGCAAGGTGACGACTAACTCTGCGCTCAACTGGAGTGCCAACGGCTGGCCACCGGGCCCGGGCCGCAGGTACGCGATACATTGCCTGCGGCCCGGGCCTGGCGTCCTACCGTCGTCGCCCGGTTAGCTCCACGTCAATCCCCAATTTCCGCACCTCATGTCCGTCAGCCGAAACGAAGGAATCACTCGCCTGGTCCGGATCGGAGGGGCGAGCAAGCACAAGCTGCTCGCAGGCATGCGCGCCGCCCAGGTGCAACTGAATCCCTTGGCCTTGCTCGTCTTCGAGCGCCCGGAATTCACAACGGCCGAGAAAGTCTCGGTCGTCGAGACCGTTGAGCTTTCTGTCGCAGAATTGGGTCTGGAATCCGGAGGCACTTTCGATCAAGTGGTGGAAAGCGCCAGGTTCGCGGGCCTTTCGCTTTGTCCGCTTGAATTGGCACCGCATCTGAGACTTCAACTTACCGATCAGCCGGAACGATCGTTCGGCCACCCTGCCACCCACAAGCGTGCGCCGCCGGGCTCTCTCACCGTTGCGTCATCTCCTTTCTCGGAAGACGACGACATTCCAAGGGGCTTCTATTTGCGCCGTATCGAGGGGGTTCTTTGGCTTCGCGGCTACATCTCCTGGGCTGGCCACCCATGGAGCCCGGAAGACACATTCATCTTCTTGCGCGGTCATCCATGAACGAGCAGTCATCGCTGAACTCAGCGGTCAACGAACCGATCGAGGTTCGAGATTACAACCCCGTGTGGCCAACCCTCTTCGAAAATGAGCGCAAGGCAATCCAATCTGTCCTGCCAGACGTCTTCGAGGACATTCAACACATTGGCAGTACGGCCGTTCCCGGCCTGCGAGCCAAGCCGATCATCGACATACTCGGCGGCATCGAGGCGCACCAGAACCCCGACCAGTTCCCGGTGCCGTTGAGCCGACTCGGCTATGTTCCAGCCACTGCCTTCAGCAACACCATCACGGATCACACGTGGTTCATGCGATGGTCCGCTGGTCGCCGGACCCATCAACTTCACGTACTCGTCTTCGGCAGCATCGAGTGGCGACGCAGGATTGCGTTTCACGATGCGCTGCGATCGAAGCCCGGGCTCGCTGAGGAATACTCGAAGCTCAAGATCGAGCTGGCTCAAAGACATCGACATGACCGGGCTGCGTACACCCACGGAAAGTCTGAATTCGTGCTGAGGGTCGCGAGCGAAGCCTGACCGTAGTTTCGAACGGGTCGCCAAGCTCCACGGGAGCGCCCGTAGATTGCGCCCGGTGCTACTATTTCTCCCATGAAAGCCGAAACCATCCGTCGCGAAGCACTATCGCTGTCCGTTCAGGAGCGAGCCGAATTGGCAGAGCAGCTTCTTTCTAGCCTCGACGAACTCTCCGAGGCTGAAATTGAGCAACTTTGGTTGAAAGAAGCAGTACGGCGCGCCGATGAGATGGACAGAGGACTCACGAAGCGCGTGACAGCCGAGGAGGTACGGCGTCAGGCGCAAGCTCTGCTCAAGTGAGCTATTTCTTCCATGAGGCGGCGCGCGTGGAACACCTTGAACACGTTGCGTACTACGAGGAGCAGCGGCCCGGACTTGGCGCTCGTTATCTCTCTGCTTTCGAAGCGGCAATGGTCAAGGTCTGTGAAGATCCCGAGCGGTATCGCATCGAGCTTGCTCCCGCCATTCGTCGCTATCGACTGCACGGTTTTCCGTACAACATCCTCTATCGCAAGTCAGGCACAGACATCGAAGTTCTTGTGGTTGCGCCTCACCGTCGGCGCCCAGGCTACGGGCTTGGCCGGTTCTAACAGGTACTTGCATGGGCCGGCGTGTCGCCAGACGGATCCCGTCGTCCACTTCTGGATCTCCGCGGCAATTGCCCTGCGCTCTTCAGGCGCCGGATCGAGCGGTCGAGATCATGGCTTCCTACATCACGAGTCGTTTGCGCCCAGCGTGATTTCCCATCACTTCGCGGCACGCGCCTCCGCCAAGCGGGGCAACTCCGCCAGCAACGCATCACGCGCCCTCACGCCGGCCGTGCCCGGCTCGGGCTTGTCGTCCTGGATGAGCCGCGCAAAGACCACGGTGCGCGCGCCCTGCTTCGCCCAGCCGACGAACCAGCCGTAGGGATGGGCCATGTCGAATTCGCCGTTGGGCAGGCGCGGGTAGGCCATGCCGGTCTTGCCTTGCACTGCCCAGCCGCCGGGTGCGGGAAAGGTCTCGACGATGGCGAGCGTCATGTCGAGTGCGCGGGGCGAGACGGGCAGTTGGCGGTTGACGAGTTTTCTCAGGAAAGCAAGTTGCTCCAACGGGCTGATCTTGAGTGACGACGCGATCCAGGCGCGCTCCAGGCCGTTGTGCTTGCCGGGGTCGCCCGCAAAGTCGGCGTTGCCGTAGCCGAAGTTGGTGGCGTACTGGTGCAGGCGCTTTTCGCCAAGTGATTGGGCGATCTGCTGTGAGAACCAGACGACCGAATAGTGCAGCCAGCGGGTGGCGTCGGTGGGCTGGCGCCAGGGCTCGCCGCCCCAGTCGGGGTAGCCGGGCTGGAACGCCAGCGTGGGGGTGTGCGCATCGGTGAGAAAGCCGGCGTCGAAGGCCATCACGCTCAGCGCGAGCTTGAAGGTGGATGCAGGTGTGACGCGATCCTTGCAATGGCCTTGCTGGACGAACACCTCGCCGGTCGCGGCGTCGGCCATGGCGGTGCAGATCGTCCTGGCTTGTGCGGTGCTGCCGAGCACAGCCCAAGCGGCCACGCACGCTGCCGCATGTCGAGAAAATGTCATCCCGGGCCTTCCCGCTTCGAAGTGTTCACGGCGGTATTTTGGGCCGATCGACGCCGATGCAGACGGGCCGGCCGAACGGCCGACTCGCGCGAAGTGCCAGCAGCCGCCCGGCTCAGGAACTGGCGCCATAAGCCGCGAGGCCGTAGCGCACGTAGCTGCTGCTCGATGTGGTCGAGGTGCTGGCCGCGCTCTGCGCCGCCGCGAGCTTCTGCTCCACGGCGAGCATGGCGTCGTGGTGCGTCTTCAGCGCGGTCGTCTTTTGCGTCAACGAGGCCAGCGCACCGCCGACCTTGCCGCCCGTCGCCAGTTCGCTGGCGGCCGTCTTGTCGACCTGCCCGCCGATCCTGGCGAGTGCCGCCTGCAGAGTCGCCGGGCCGGCCCTCTGGGCCACGTCGAACTTCGCCGCGTCCAGCGTCAGCGTGCCATCTGCCCCCTGCTTGAAGCCGAGGGCGCGCAGCGAGTCGAGGTTCGAGGGCGTGCCCGACAAGCTGCGGCGCATGTCGCTGCCGACGCGCGCCGCGGTGCTGCCATCGCTGGCCGCGTCGCTGCCACCGGCCGTCGATTTGGCGGTGGTGATGGCGGCGTTGAAGGCGGTCATGAAGCGCGTGGCCGCGGTCTTCATGTCGGCCGCGCTCGAAGAGGTGGACAGCGCACTCAGCGCCTGCGCTGCCACTTGCGCGTCGGAGACCGATGACTTCAGCTTGCCGAAGGACGAGAGCTGCGTGTTCGCCGATGTGAGCTGCGACTGGATGCGCGCCTCGGCCTTGGCGAGCGCCCGCGATGCCAGGCTGGTGCTGGTGGTGGCTTGCGCCGAGGTCGATGCGGTCTGCGCGCCGGACGACACGCTGGCCGCCGTCGCGCTGGGAAGTGAGGTGATGTTCACGGCGGGCATCCTGGTTCTGATCGGGCCGACCATACCCAAGCACCCGCGACGAGTCACCGAAAAATGGCGGGGCGATGCCCGCCTCTTCCAGCGATCAGCGATACACGACCAGGCGCCCGGCGGTGATGACGCTCAGCCGGAGCACCATCGACACCAAACCAGCCACGCGCCAAGCCGGCCGCGGCGCATCCAGCAGGTGGGGATGACACCGCGGGTTGATCTGGCGCAAGGGCGATCGGATGGGCCAGGCCCACGATCGCCGCATGACAACACCCGTGCCGACACCACCGCGCGCGTGGCCGCGCTCGCCGGGGTGGCCCGTGATGGTGTGGCTCATGCTCGCCTGGCTTGTGTCATCGCAAGCGACATGGGCGCAAGACATCCCCAGCGAGCGCACCCTGCCCGACATGGCGGGTGCGGTCTCGCGTGAAGAATTGGTGGTGGTCAGCATCACCACCACCCGCCAGGTGCAGGCCACGGCGCTGGGTTTCGACCCCGATGCGGCCCTGCCTTCCGCGACCCGCGCCGGTGCTTCGCGGCCCCGGCCGCAGGCCCGCCGCCTGGAGCAGGAGCGCGAGATCGCCTCCGGCTTCATCATCGGCCGCGAGGGCGAGATCATCACCAATGCGCATGTGGTGGCCGGCGTGGACGACGCCAAGATCCGCCTGCCGGATGGCCGCGTTTTCACCGGCCGCGTGATCGGGCTCGACCGGCTCACCGATGTGGCCTTGGTGAAGATCGAGGCGCATGACCTGCCTGTGGCAACCATCGGCGACAGCGCGTCGCTCGCCTCGGGCGAATGGGTCGTGGCCATCGGCTCGCCCTTCGGCCTGAACAGCAGCATCACCGCGGGCGTGGTGAGTGCCACCAGCCGCATCCTGCCGGGCGAAACGCTCGGCTTGATCCAGACCGATGTGGCCATCAACCCCGGCAGTTCGGGCGGGCCGCTCTTCAACCTGCGGGGCGAGGTGGTCGGCATCAATTCGATGGTGTTCTCGCTGACCGGCGGCTACATGGGTGTCTCGTTCGCGGTGCCGATCGATGTGGCGATGAAGGTCGCGAACGAGCTTCGGGTGGCGGGCCGGGTTTCGCGCGGGCAGATCGGCGCCAAGATCCAGCCGCTCACGCCGGAGCTGGCGCGGTCCTTCGGGTTCCTGCCGGCCAGTGGCGCACTGGTCACGCGCGTGGCCCACGGCAGCCCGGCCGAGCGCGGCGGCCTGCGCGGTGGCGACATCCTCATGGGCGTGGGCGAGCGGACCGATGCGAGCTTCGCGCAGCTTCAGCAGGAAGTCGGCGCCGCCCGCCCGGGGCAGCAGCTCACGTTCAATGTGTGGCGCGGTCATGCGATGCAACGCGTGGCACTCACGGTGGAAGAAGCGCCGGCCGACCTGCCCTTGCGCACGCTGCAGGCGTCGGTGGCCGATGTTCGCCTGGGCCTCAACCTCGGCGAGCTCTCCGCGGCGCGGCGGGAAGACCTGGGCGTGGAGAGCGGTGTGCCGGTGCTCGAATCGCACGGTGCGGCCTGGCGCGCCGGCATTCTGTCGGACGACGTGATCGTGGCCGTGGGCGACAGGCCGGTGCGGAGCATCGCCGAATTCGACCTCGCCCTGGCGGCGCTTCCGAACAACCGGCCGGTCGCGCTGCTGGTGCTGCGCGGCCCGCTGATGACCTACATGGCGATCGAGCGGCCGGGCATCTCGCGCTGAACGGGCTTGTTCATGTCGGCGCCCGGCAGCGGTGCCGTCAGGTGCCAGCGGGCCAGCATGTACTCGAACAAGAGGCGCTCTGCATCGTTGACGCAGCCATCGGCTTCGATGGCGGCCATGGCGAGCCGGCACACCCGCAAGCGCAGCGCGGGGTCGCTCAGGGCATCGAGGATCTCGTCGATGTGCACGATGTGGCCTGCAGGCAGCCAGGAGCAGCCGACCAGGCCCTCGCCGATCTCGGCGCGGCAAGCCACGGCCAGTTCGATGAAGCGCACGCGGCTCACGCCGAGGCTGACGAACGCATCGAGTTCGTCCAGCCGTTTCAGCTTGCTGCTGTCCAGACAGGCATCGGCGGCGGTCAGGAGTGCCAGCGCGTGAGCGGCGCATTCGGACGGGTAGGCCAGGGTCGCTTGCATGATGTTCTCCACAAAGGTGTCGAAGGGGATCGAGCCCACATCATGTTCGCCGCGCGTCGACGGGGCTTGACCTAGCGCAAGGTTGCCGATGCGAGTGGCGCTTATGTACGCGGTGCTGATTCGAACCATCGCGCCAGCAGGCCGTCGATGTCGACCGGACCCTGGGTGAAGACCTCGATCGCATGGCACCGCTCGTCCTCGGTCAAGGGCTCCGCAAATGACAACTGACGCTCCAGCACTTCGACCGTTGCCTCCGAAGCATCGTTGCCCGCTTGCGCGCGCGCGAGGACGCGGTGGCGCAAGGTCTCGGTATCGGCGCAGCAATCGAGGATGGTGAACAAGGCGCCCTCCGCCATCGCGAGCGCGTGGAAGGCCTGCCGTTCGGAGTGCATCAAGAAGGCCGCATCGACGATCACCGCCCTGCCCGCCTGCAGCAGGTCACGCGCGCTATCGCGCAGCCTGTCGAAGGTCATGCGCGTGGCCTCGGGCGAGTAGATGTCCACGCCCGCATCGCGGGAGCTGGCCAGCGCCGACAGGCCGAAAAGGCGCTTGCGCTCCACGTCCGATCGCAGGCGGATCGCCTCGGCCCGCCACGCCAGCGCTTGTGCCACGGTCGACTTGCCGCTGCCCGAGAGGCCGTGCGTGATCAGCAGCCGCGGCGGCTTGCGCGGGCTGAAGGCAAGGGACTCGGCGACCGCGAGGTAGTCGATGTGGCACTTGCAGTCGCTGGGCCGAGCCTTGTCCATCAGCGAGCTCACCAGCGCCCGCACCAGCGCGCGGTAGACCTCGTAGAAGCGCAGCACGCGCGCGCCGGAACGGTCGCCGCTGTGCTGCAGGTAGGCGTCGAGGAAGCGGCTGGCCAGATCGCTCCGGCCGTGTGCCGCGAAGTCCATGGTGAGGAAGGCGACTTCGCTCATCACGTCGATCTGCCTGAGCGCCGCGTCGAACTCGATGCAGTCGAAGGGCACGAGTTGGCCGTCGATCAGCACGATGTTGGCCAGGTGAAGGTCGCCGTGGCATTCGCGGGTGGCGCCGTTGTTCGACCGTGCGCGCCAGCGTTCTGTGCCGATGGCCTCGGACTCGGCGATGAACCAGTTGCGGAGTGCGGCGATTCGCTCGGCGTTTTCGGCTGCGTGGAGCTGATCGAGCAGCGCGGCGATGGCGGGCGGTATCGGTGGCGGATCATCCTTGCCCATCGGCGTCGGTGGCTGAGGCGACTGCAAGTGCGGTGCAGGCAACGCCGACGCATCGGAGCGATGAAACTCCGCCAGCCGCTGCGCCAGCCCATCCACCCACGCGCTGTCGAAAGTGCCGGCTTTCAGCTGCTCGCAAGCCAGCGCCCCAAGCGGAAAGCGCTTCATGCAAACCGCGTACTCGATCGCCTCGCCATCGCCTTCCAGCATGGGCGCCGCCGCGCTGCCATGCAGGGGCACGACGGCCAAATAGAGCGATGCGGCAAGCCGGCGGTTCAGCCGCAACTCCTCTTCGCAAAAGTGCTTGCGCAGCGCCAGCGTGCCGAAGTCGACAAAGGCCAGGTGCACCGGTTTCTTGATCTTGTAGGCCAGCGTGTCGGTCAGCAGCACCCAGGAGATGTGCGTCGGGATCAGCCGGACCTCCGCGCCGCTGTCGGCCTGAAGCCGCTTGCGAAAGGCATCGACGAGTCCGCGGCCGGCTTCGGGTAGCGCGTCTTTCAGCGGCTCATGCATCGGCGGGTCCATGCATCAAAGTCTAGCCCGCACCTCCCGGCCCACGCTTGATGTCGATCAACGCCCGTTGCGCTGACCGGGGCCACGTCGGCCAATTGCCGGCGACTCCATGACCGATCCGGGGCATCGCCCGCAAACCCGCGCCGGGCCACGCTCTCGCCGTTTTCGGCACAGCTTATCCACGTGGTTGTGCACCGCCGCAGTGGATAACCTTGCGGGGTCAGTTCGACCGGATCTGCGGGATCACGCCAGCTGGAACACCGCCACCGCCTGCACCGGTTGCGGCGTTTGCTGCGAGAGGCCAGTTGCTGGCCGGCGATCTCGACGAAGCTTCGATCTGCACGCGCCCGGCGCCGACCATGTCGCTCGATTCGACAAAATCCGGCCGGTCGGTGCTGATCGCATCAGCGGCATGCGCGGGTGCCGCCAGCGCGGCGCAGACGGCTGCGGCGAGCGCGGTATGGGTCAAGGTACAGGCGGCGGCCGACAAGGGCCGTGTGTCGAAACGAAATATCTGCATGGGACGACCGGGCCTCGCGGAGCATAAAAGGGCACTAGACCCTCATCGGCACATCCCGCCGTGACAGTAACGCCCTTGCGGCGTGTGCGATAGCGCAAGATCGGGGTCACGCCGACACGCAAAACAGGAGACACATCGTTGCTGGACATTACCGAGATCGACCGACTCGCCTACCGCCTCCACGGCCGGGACATCACCCGACAGCAGTTCATCGAGGAGTGCGTGCGCTTCACGGCCGACGCGGTGGACTGCACGCGCTGCGGGCTATGGGTTTTTCCGCGCGGTGACGCGGGGCGCGTCCTGCGCTGCCTTGGCATGTACGACCGCGACGCCGGGAACATGGTGAACGTGGAAGACCGGCAACAGGACAGCTCGGCCGCCTACTTCCGCGCGCTCGAAGACACCGGCCATGTGCTGGCGAACGACGCCCGCACCCACCCCGCCACCCAGGCCTTCTACGAGCGCGGCCTGGCGCCGCATGGCGTGCAGTCGCTGATGGCGGCGGCGTTTTCGCTCAACGGCAAGCTCTTTGGTGCGTTCACCTGCAGCCAGGTCGGTGAGCGCGTGGCCTGGTCGATCCGCCAACTGTCGATCCTGACCAGGATCGGCTCACGCGCCACGCTCGCGCTGGCATCGACGAGTTCGTCGCAACTCGACTCGTTTCTGGCCGACCTGGAGCCTTGAGCGGCGCGTAAGCTGCGACGCGCGGCCTTCGGAGCATTCAGCGTGGCTTCTTCAGCGGCCCCACTGTACGTTCCTCCACCGCCGCATTCGCCACCAGGAATTCCAGCACCGCCCGCACCCGCGCCGGCAGCCGCCCGGCCTTGCCCAGGCACACCGCGTGGATGGGTTCGACCTCACCCGGGTTGAAGGCTTCGAGCAGCGGCACCAGGCGGCCGGCGGCCAGATCGGCGCGTATGTGGTAGAGCGACAAGCGCCCGATGCCCACGCCTTCGAGGACGAGGCGCCGCAGCGTTTCCCCGTCGCCCGCGCGCACGTTGCCGATCAGCGGCACGGCGACCATTCGGCCGTCCACGCGCAAGGGCCAGTCGGGCACCTGACGGCGGTAGTTGGAGCCGAGCCGGTTGTGCGATTCGAGATCGCTCGGCAGACGCGGCGTGCCGCAACGCTTCAGGTAGGCAGGTGACGCGACGATGGCCTGGCCGGTTTCGCCGATGCGGCGAGCCACCAGCTCGGAAGGCGCGAGCCGGCCCCAGCGGATGGCGATGTCGGTGCGTTCGTCCATCAGGTCGACGACGCGGTCGGTGAGCACGATGTCGAGCGTGATCTCGGGGTGTTGCACCAGCAGCCGCGGCACCAGCGGGATCAGCACATGCTGGCCGAACGAAACGCTCGCGTTCACGCTCACCCGGCCGCGCGGCGCGGCAGCGGCCGAGACCTGGCGCTCGGCTTCGTCCAGATCGGCCAGCACGCGCATGCTGCGTTCGTAGAACTCGCGACCTTCGGGCGTGAGCTGCAGCTTGCGGGTGGAACGGTGCAGCAGGCGCGTGGCGAGCCGGGCTTCGAGCCGCGCGATCAGCTTGCTCACGGCCGATGGCGTCATGCCCAGCACCAGCGCCGCAGCCGAAAAACCGCCGCGTTCGACCACCTGCACGAAGGCGTCCATTTCACCGGAACGGTTGATGTCGATGCGCGGCATGCGGCCTCCGATCTCCTGGTGATTGATGACTTGAACTCACAGATGAAAGTCCCGCGGGCATTCTAGTCAGCAGCGGGTTTTCCCTGCACAGTCGCATCCATCATGCCCATCGCCCTCCTCGCCCTCACCGCCGGTGCCTTCGGAATAGGCACCACCGAATTCGTCATCATGGGCCTGCTGCTGCAGGTCGCGACGGATCTCCACACCACCATCGCCGGCGCCGGCCTGCTGATCTCGGGCTATGCGCTCGGGGTCGCCGTCGGCGCGCCGGTGCTGACCGTCATGACACGCAAGCTGCCGCGCAAGACCGTGCTGCTCGCGTTGATGGTCATCTTCACGCTCGGCAACGCGGCCTGCGCGCTCGCGCCCAACTACGTGACGCTGATGGCCGCCCGCGTGCTGACGGCGCTGGCCCACGGCACCTTCTTCGGCGTAGGCTCGGTGGTCGCGGCCGGCCTGGTGCCGGCCGACAAGCGCGCCTCGGCCATTGCGATCATGTTCACCGGCCTCACCGCCGCCACGCTGCTCGGCGTGCCTGCCGGCGCGTGGCTGGGCCTGCACTACGGCTGGCGCGCGACCTTCTGGGCCGTGACGGCCATCGGCGCGCTCGCCATCGCGGTGCTCGCTGCCTTCGTGCCGAGCAGCAAGACTGCGGAACAACCCGGCTCGTTGCGCGACGAACTCTCGGTGCTGGCGCGACCGCAGGTGTGGCTGGGCCTGGCGATGACGGTGATGGGTTATGCCGGCGTCTTCACCGTGTTCACCTACATTCAGCCGCTGCTCACGCGCCTGGCGGGCCTCTCGGAAGGCGCCGTCTCTCCGGTGCTGCTGCTCTTCGGCGGCGGGCTGGCGGTCGGCAACATCCTGGGCGGCAAGCTCGCCGACCGCGCGGCCATGAAAGCGGTAATCGCCACGCTTCTCGTGCTGGCCGTGGTGCTGGGTTCGATGCAGTTCGTGATCGGCTCGCCGTTGCCGGCCATCGTCTTCGTCGGCGTGCTCGGCGTGGCCGCGTTCGCGACCGTCGCGCCCCTGCAGCTCCGCGTGATGGAGATGGCCGCCGGCGCGGGGCAAAACCTCGCCTCCAGCCTCAACATCGCGGCCTTCAACCTGGGCAATGCGATCGGCGCCTGGGTCGGCGGGCTGGTCATTGCCAGCGGGCCAGGGCTGGCCTCGCTCGGCTGGATGGCCGCGCTGCTCACGGCCACGGGGCTGGCCATCGCGCTCTGGAGCCGCGCGCTGGAACATCGCGGCGCGGCGGGCCGGCCGGCGGTCGCCGGCGCGTGAGGCCTCGTCGAAGTTCGCGTCAGAGCAGCATCCCGCCCGACACCTCGATCCGCTGACCGGTGATCCAGCGGTTGTCGGCCTGCAGCAGGCTGGAGATAGCGCCGCCGATGTCGTCCGGCAGGCCCACGCGGCCGAGGGCGGTCATCGATTTGACCATCGCGTTCAAGTCGGCGTTGTCACGCACCGCGCCACCGCCGAAGTCGGTTTCGATCGCACCCGGTGCCACCACGTTGACGGCGATGCCGCGCGGGCCCAGCTCCTTCGCCAGGTAGCGCGTCAGCACCTCGATGCCGCCCTTCATCGTGGCGTAGGTGGCATAACCCGGCAACGAAAAGCGCGCCAGACCGCTCGAGATGTTGACGATGCGCCCGCCATCGGCGATCAGCGGCAGCAGCTTTTGCGTGAGGAAGAACGGGCCCTTGAGGTGGATGTTCATCAGCGTGTCGAACTGCGCTTCTGTCGTCTGCTCGAAGCTTGCGTGGATGCCGATGCCGGCATTGTTGACGAGGTGGTCGAAGCGCTCGCGCTGCCAGACTTCGGCGAGCGATTGCTTCACTTGGGCGGCGAAGGCGTCGAAGCCGTTGGCATCGCCCACATCCAGCGGCAAGGCCACCGCGAGACGGCCCATGGCCTGGATCTCGGCCACGACTTGCTGGGCTTCCTCGGCGCCGCTGCGGTAGGTCAGGATCACATCGCTGCCGCGGCGCGCCAGATGCAGCGCAGTGTTCTTGCCGAGGCCGCGGCTGCCGCCGGTGATGAGGGCGATGGGGGTGTTTGCGTTGGAAGCGGTGGTGGTCATGGTGCGTTCCGTTTCAGGTGGGGTTGCGATGAAAGCAACTTTATGGCGAAACAATCAGCCGATAAACTGGCCGAAACCTACATCACTGTTCTCCCGGAACTAACAATCCAATGGACCTGGATACGCTGCGCATCTTCGTCAAGGTGGCCGAGCTGGCGAGCTTCACCCGCGCGGCCGAGCAGCTCGGCATGGCCAAGCCGCGTGCCTCGATGGGCGTGCAGCAGCTCGAATCGCAGCTCGGCACGCGCCTGCTCCACCGCACCACGCGCACGGTGCGCATGACGCCCGACGGCGAGCAGTTCTTCGAGCGCGCGCTGGTGCTGCTGTCGGATGCCGACGAGTTGCAGACGCTGTTCGAGCGCTCGCCCAGCGGCCTGCGCGGCCGGCTGCGCGTCGACCTGCCGCATTCCATGGCGAGCTGGTATGTGATCCCGAGGCTGCCGGAGTTTCTGGCGGCGCACCCGCAGCTCGAGATCGAACTGAGCGCGACAGATCGCCGGGTGGATGTGGTGCACGAAGGCTTCGATTGCGTGGTGCGCGTCGGCGCCCTGCCCGACTCGGGTCTGGTCGCGCGGCGGCTCGGCGAGTTGCAGGTGATCAACGGTGCGAGCCCGGCTTACCTGCGCCAATACGGCGTGCCGCATACGCTGGAAGATTTGGCGAAGCACCGGCTGGTGCACTACACGCAAACGCTGGGTGCCACGCCGCCGGGCTTCGACTACACGGAGGATGGCGTCGCACGGGTGCTGCCCATGCGCGGCGTGATCACCGTCAACAACTCCGATGCGTACCACGCCGCCTGCCTGGCGGGACTGGGCATCATCCAGGCGCCGGGACAAGGGCTACGCGATGCGATTGCCGAAGGGCTGGCCGTGGAGGTGCTGCCGCAGTTCCAGGCGGCGCCCATGCCGGTCTCGCTGCTGTACCCGCACCGGCGCAATCTTTCGAAGCGCGTGCAGGCTTTCATGAACTGGCTGGCCGAGGTGCTGGCGCCGCAGTTGGCGGTGAGTGAGGGCGCGGTTGCGACTGCGGGGTCGCGTGGCCCGGTCAGCGAAGCGAGTGCAAGTAAACCAGCAGATCGCTGATCTGCCGCTGGTCGCCGATGCCGTAGAAGCGCATCTTGTTGCCGGGCACCACATCGTTTGGTGCTTTCAAGAACGCGGCCAGCGAGCGCTCCACGTATCGGCGCGTTCATGCGGCCTGTAGAACGTGACACAGCCAGCGCCGTCTCGTCACGCGGCCGCGCCACCTTGGGCACCACATCGCGCGGCAACCGACAGCATCGCGGCGAGACTCAATTCGACATCGGCCTCGGTCGTCGCCCAGGAACTCACGCTGATGCGCATCGCCGTGTGCCCTTGCCATTCGGTCACGCCGCACCAGCAAGTGCCATCGGCCTGCAGCTCAGTGATCACGCGCCGGGTCATCTCCGCATCGCCGAAGCTCACCAGCACCTGGTTGAGCACCACGTCGTTGAGGATGGCGAAGCCCGCCTCGGAGAGCCCCGCGGCAAAGCGCCGCGCATGGCCGCAGCAGCGCTCGATCATCCCGGCCACGCCGCTGCGGCCGAGTGCGCTGAGAACTGCCCACACATCGACACCACGTGCCCGGCGCGACAGCTCTGGCGTGAAATCCGACGGTGAGCGCGAGCCCGGGTTCGGCGGCAAGTACGCGGCCGTGACCGACATGGCAGCCCGTAAGCTCGCGCCATCGCGCACGAAGGCCAGGCCGCTGTCGTAAGGCACGTTGAGCCACTTGTGGGCGTCGGTCGCCCACGAGTCGGCCATCGCGAGGCCGGGGGCCAGGTGGCGCAACGCAGGTGCCGCCGCAGCCCAGAGCCCGAAAGCGCCATCGACATGCACCCACGCGCCCGCGGCGTGGGCCGCTTTGCACAGCTGGCCGATAGGGTCGAAGGCTCCGGTGTTGATGTTGCCGGCCTGCAGGCACAGGATCGTCGGGCCAGTCATCGCCGGCAGCAACTCGGGCCGCATGCGGCCTTGCGCATCGGTGCCGACACGCACGACGCGGTTGCGGCCGAGGCCGAGCACGCCGAGCGACTTGAAGAGCGTCGGATGCGCTTCGGCGCTCACCAGCACGGTGATGGGCGGCGCACCGAAGAGGCCATCGGCTTCCACATCCCAACCCGTGTTCTTCAGCACCGCATGGCGCGCTGCGGCCAGGCCACAGAGGTTGGCCTGGGTCGCGCCGGTGACGAAGGCGCCAGCGGCATCGCGTGGCAGATCGAGGATCTCGAGCAGCCAGCGCAACGCCGCGTGTTCGAAGGCCGCGACGCCGGGCGTGGGGCCGTGCAGCGCGGCGTTCTGGTCCCAGGCAGTGGTGAGCCAGTTGCTCGCCACGCTCACCGGCAGCGCGCCGCCGATGACGAAGCCGAAGAAGCGCCCGCCGGTCGATGCGGCGGTGGCCGGCGAGCCGATCTCGTCGAGTTGCCGCAGCACCATCTGCGGGTCTTGCGGGTGCTCGGGGAGTGGAACGTCGAGGCTCTTCAGGCGCTCGACCGCGGCGGGGCTTGGCACCACATCGCGCGTCGCCATCGAGTCCAGATAGTCGGATGCGCGCTGGGCCGCATCGAGGAGCAACGCGTTCATGCCAAGACGCTTCTCAACCGAAAAACGCTTCCACCTTGCCCTTGAGCTTGATCAGCAGCGGCTGGCCCTTGCGGTCGATCGCCTTGCCGGCCGGCACGCGGATCCAGCCTTCACTGATGCAGTACTCGGACACATCGAAACGCTCGGCATCGTTGAAGCGGATGCGCACGTCGCGCTCGAACACCGCGCGCACATGGTGCGGGCTGCGCGGGTCGACGGAAAGACGGTCGGGCAAGGTGAGCTCGGGGGCGGCGTCTGTCATGGGAATCTGCTTTCTGGAAATCTATGAATTTGGGTCGACGGCGGTGGCGCAGGCGGTCGTGAGGCTCAGCCACCGAGGCCGGCAAACACCTGCTGCACGTCCTCGTTGGCATCGAGCGCGGCCAGGAAGTCTTCGACCTCTTCCAACTGCTCGGCGTTGAGGCTGGCAGGCGCGACCGGGTTCTTCGGCTTGTAGCCGAGCTTGGCCGAGAGCACCGCGAAGCCTTGCGCCGGCAACGCGCGCGAGACGATGTCGAGATCGGCCGGGTCGGTGAGGAACACCGTAACGCCTTCCTCACCCGCCTCGAAGTCCTGCGCGCCGGCTTCGATGGCGGCCATCTCGGCATCGCTGCCTGCCACCGACACCTCGGCCTCGATCATGCCCACATGATCGAAATCCCAGGCCACCGAACCCGAAGCGCCGAGCTGGCCCTTGCGGAAAAGCACGCGCATCTCCGACGCGGCGCGGTTGAGGTTGTCGGTCAGGCATTCGACCATCACCGGCACGCGGTGCGGCGCAAAGCCTTCGTAGAGCGCATGCTCGAAGTGAACCGCGTCACCGGTGAGCCCAGCGCCCTTCTTGATGGCGCGCTCCAGCGTTTCCTTCGGCATGGAGACCTTGCGCGCCTGCTCCACCACCAGCCGCAGCCGCGAGTTGGCCGCAGGGTCGGCGCCGTGGCGGGCGGCGATCATGATGTCTTTCGAGAGCTTGCCGAAGAGCCGGCCCCTGGCGTTGGCCGCCACATCCTTGTGCTTTGCTTTCCACTGCGCGCCCATGTGCGAGTCGTCCTTCGAGTTGGCTGATGCCGGTGTGCTGTCGGCTCGGAGGCCGAAAGAGATACGCGCGCCGTCGAATGATCAGGCGCGCGTGGTCGCGATTTTAGGCGCCGAAGATCACGGCGGCGTCGCCGACCGGACAGGCCTCTCTTCGATGGCCACTGCCGTGTTCAGCGCTGCCGGATCGCAGCCAGTGCGGCGAGCATGTGCCTTGTGGCGGGTTCCGATCCGCCCACCCGGTGGGCCAGGCCCAGCGCTCGCCACAGGCGCGGGCTGAGCGGCAAGGTCACCATGCGTGGATCCAACGCAGCCGCCCCTTCCTCACGTGGCAGCACCGCAGCACCATAGCCGGCTGCCACCAGGCTCTTGATGGCGTCATTGAAGTTCAACGCTATGCGCGCCTTCGGTTGTTCGCCGGCTGCGGCGAACCAGTCCATCGTCATGCGGTGGAGCCGCGTGCTCGCGTCGATGAGGATCAGCGGGCGCGCCGCGAGCCAGGCCGGCGTGATCGTGCGCGGCACGGCCCACCCGCTCGGCAGGAACGCCATCACCGGGTCGCGGCGCCAGGGCACGATCTGCACGCCCTTGACTGCTGCCTGTGGCAGCGCCACCAGACCGATGTCCAGCGTACCTTCCTGCAGGCGCGCCATGGTCTCCTGCGAGGTCAGCACCGCGACCTGCACATCCACCTCGGAATGCTCACGGCCCATGATCTCGATGGCCTGTGGCAGCAGCCACGCCAAGGCGCCGGTGGACGCCCCGAGCCGCACCCGGCCAGAGCGCCCTTTGACCTGGCGGGCCACTTCTTCGACCGCCGCGTCGGCATCGGCGAGCAGACGGCGGGCGCGGTCGATGAGCCCCTGGCCGACCCCGGTGGGCACCACGCGCTGCCGCTGGCGGAGCAGCAGCGTGGCGCCGAGCCGCGACTCCAGTTCCGCCACATGCAGGCTCACGGTTGGCGCCGCCAGATGCAAGGTCTGCGCCGCCGCTGCGAACGAGCCCAGCTCGGCGATCGTCACCAGCGTGCGCAATTGGTCGAGATTCAGCTCTCGCATCGCAGTTCAGAATTACCGACTGTCGTGTTCATGACATTCAACTTTACCAATCCAGCGAAAAGCCGCAACCTTGGCGCTTCACCACAGGAGCAATCACATGACCGCGAGCGTTTTCGTCGATGGCGACCAAGGCACCACCGGGCTGAAGATCATGGAGCGCTTGTCCGGGCGCGATGACATCACAGTGATCACCCTGCCCGGAGCATTGCGCAAGGACGACGCCGCGCGCGCGTCGGCGATCAACGACTGCGACGTGGCCATCCTGTGCCTGCCCGATGAGGCAGCGGTACGCGCGGTCGCCAGCATCCGCAATCCACGCGTGCGCGTCATCGATGCCTCCTCGGCGCATCGCACCCATGGGGATTGGGTCTACGGCTTCGCCGAAATGTCGCCCGAGCAGCCCGCTCGAATCGCCCAGGCCAGGCGCCTCAGCAATCCCGGTTGTTACCCGACGGGTGCCATCGCATTGCTTCGTCCGCTGGTCGAAGCCGGCGCCCTGCGCGCTGATGCAGCGCTGAGCATCAACGCCGTCTCTGGCTACTCCGGACGCGGACGCGAGGGCATCGAAGCCCACGAAGGCCCAGGCATCGCAAGAGCCCTGCCCTTCCAGACCTATGGCCTGAGCCTGCAGCACAAACATGTGCCGGAGATCGAACTGCATGCAGGCCTGCACGGGCGACCCCTCTTCGTGCCGTCGTACGGCAGCTTCCGGCAGGGCATCGTGCTGACCATCCCCTTGCACGCCTCGATGCTGAAACGGCCGATGACGCTTCAGGCCTTGCGCGATCTGCTGGCGCTGCGCTATCGCGATCACCCCAACGTGCAAGTGCTCGATGCCGGCCAGACCGAGGCGATGACGCGGCTCGACCCGCAGGCACTCAACGGCAGCAACGATCTGCAACTGGCCGTGTTCGGCCACGACTCGCATGGCCAGTTCCTGCTGAGCGCCGTGTTCGACAACCTGGGCAAGGGCGCCTCGGGGGCTGCGGTGCAAAACCTGGAGACGATGCTCGGGCTGAGCAGCATCGCAGATGGCGCCCGGTCAGGCGACCTTAATAAGTCTCCAGGTGCAGCCGGCCTTCGCGCTTGAGCGCTGCACCCAGCGCCTCCCACGCCAGGCCGGCCTCTTCGGCGATGTCGCGAAGGGCCAGCACCACGCCTTCTTCCATGCTTTTGAGGCCGCAGACGTAGATGAAGGTGTTCGCATCCTTCAGCAGCTCGGCCAGGTCGGCCGCGCGCTCGCGCAGGTGGTCTTGCACGTAACGCCGCGGCTGGCCGGGCACGCGGGAGAACGCGAGGTTGATGTCGATGAAGTCCTTGGGCAGGCTTTGCAGCGGGCCGAAGTACGGCAGCTCCTGCTGGGTGCGCGCGCCGAAGAAGAGCATCAGCTTGCCGCCTTCGAACTTTGCCGTCTTGCGCAACCTGCGCCGCCATTCGGTCATCGCGCGCATTGGGGCGCTGCCGGTGCCGGTGCAGATCATCACGATGTTCGACTTCGGGTGGTTCGGCATCAGGAAGGAATGGCCGAAGGGGCCGATGACCTGGACCGCATCGCCCACCTTCAGATCGCACAGGTAGTTCGACGCGACGCCGCGCACCGGGTGGCCTTGATGGTCCACCGTCACGCGCTTGACCGTGAGCGACACGTTGTTGTAGCCGGCCCGTTCGCCGTTGCGCGGGCTGGCCACCGAGTATTGGCGCGCCACATGCGGCTTGCCGCGCGCGTCCAGCCCGGGCGGCTGGACGGCGATCGACTGGCCTTCGAGCACCGGGAACGGCATCGCGCCGAAGTCGAGCACGATGTGGTGTGTTTCGCTGTCGAAGCCGGCTTCGGTGCAGTTGAAGTTGCCGACCACGGTGGCGCTCGTCGGCGACTTCGGGCCGTAGAGGTTGGTGTAGGCGTGTGCGGCCGACCACGGCGGCGTGGTCGCGCCGTAGGTGGCGGATTGGAAGGTAGCTGCGCCAGCGGCCTCGGCATTCGCGGTGGCCGCTGCAGGCGTCGATTCGAGGGCGATGGGTTCGGCGCCCATCGTCACACCTTCGGCTTCGAGTTGTTCCGGCGTCAGCTCGCTTGGCAATTCGTCCCACAGCAATTGCGCTTCGATGGGGTAGGCGCGCGTCAATGGCATCGTCCGCCAGTTGTCGATCGAGCCTGTCGGGCACGGCGAGATGCAGGCCATGCAGCCGTTGCACACATCGGCTCGCACCACGTAGTTGCGATCGTCGTGCGTGATCGCGCCCACCGGGCACGTGGCTTCGCAGGTGTTGCAGCGGATGCAGATCTCGGGGTCGATCAGGTGCTGCCGGATCACCGCGACGTCTGATGCGTCCATTGGGTTGTCTCTATTTTGCGTCAGGTGCATCGCGATCGAGCGAACGCCGCGGAACCGGCTTTGCCGGGCCGCTGGCGTTGCCCCCTCGAGGGGGAGCGGCGCAGCCGCTTCGGGGGTGGGTCATCCAAATCTCACGTATTCGAAGTCTACCGGCTGCTTGTTGATGCCCATCGCCGGCGGCGCTATCCAGTTGGCGAACTTGCCGGCATCGACCACGCGGCCCATCAACGAAGCGACGAACGCAAAGTCTTGTGACGTCGGCAGCCATTCATCTTTCTTGGCCGCCCATTCGCTCTCGCTCACCACGCGCCCCTCGGGCGACATCTTGATGCCGGCCAGCGCGCCGATCTGGCGGTTGAAGGCCTTGTGCGGCACGACCAGGCGAGTCGGGATACCGGCCTTCTCCAGCACCTTGTTCCAGCGGTTCACGCCGGCCACCGAATCCTTGATGAAGTCGTCGCGCAGCACTTCGTTCAAGGCGTTGAGCATCGGCACTTCCTTCTCTTGAAGCTGGCCGTTCTGAACTTCCAGCACCTTGTAGGTCTGGCCCTTCAACACATGGTCGTCGGTGCGCTTGCCTTCTTCGTAACGGCCCTTGATGCCGGTGCTGTAGAAGGTCGCGGCGTTGCTCGACTGGTCAGCGCCGAAGAGGTCGATGGTGACCGAGTAGTGGAAATTGAGATAGCGCTGGACGGTGCCCAGATCGATGGCGCCGGCCTCGCGGATGGTCTTCGCGTCATCCGACTTCAGCTCGTTCATCACCTGGCAGGTGCGTTGTATCACGCGCGATACACCGCTCTCACCGACGAACATATGATGCGCTTCTTCGGTCAGCATGAACTTGGTCGTGCGCGCGAGCGGGTCGAACGCGCTCTCGGCCAACGCGGACAGCTGGAACTTGCCGTCGCGGTCGGTGAAGTACGTGAACATGAAGAACGCGAGCCAGTCGGGCGTCTGCTCGTTGAAAGCGCCGAGGATGCGCGGGTTGTTCTCGTCGCCCGAACGGCGCTCGAGCAGCGCGTCGGCCTCTTCGCGGCCGTCGCGGCCGAAGTGCTTGTGCAGCAGGTAGACCATCGCCCACAGGTGGCGGCCTTCCTCGACGTTGATCTGGAACAGGTTGCGCAGGTCGTACATCGACGGCGCGGTCAGGCCGAGGTGGCGTTGCTGTTCCACCGATGCGGGTTCGGTGTCGCCCTGCGTGACGATGATGCGGCGCAGGTTGGCGCGGTGCTCGCCGGGCACGTCTTGCCAGGCCTTCTCGCCCTTGTGGTCGCCGAAGTGCACT
This sequence comes from Rhodoferax sp., assembly GCA_026224975.1. Taxonomy (GTDB): domain Bacteria; phylum Pseudomonadota; class Gammaproteobacteria; order Burkholderiales; family Burkholderiaceae_C; genus LMDS01. The sequence continues at coordinate 31,395 of JAMFRW010000121.1, forward strand.
TGCCGATTGGCATCACCCGGGTTGAGGAAGATGCCCCAGCGGTAATCGCGCATCTTCACATGGCCGAACTGCGCCCAGCCCGAAGGATCGACGCTCACCGCGGTGCGCAGGTACACATCGAAGTTGGTCGAGCCTTCCGGGCCCACGTCGTCCCACCAGTTGATGAAGTTGGGCTGCCACTGTTCGAGCGCGCGCTGCAGCGTGCGGTCTTCGGCCAGATTGACGTTGTTGGGAATCTTTTCGCTGTAGTCGATGGTGGACATGTGGTGTTCCTGGTCAAACGCGGTTTTGATCGAACGCGGCTTTCTCGCCCGTGCCATAAACCTTCAACGCCCCCTTCTCCCCCACCGCATTCGGCCGCTGGAAGATCCAGTTCTGCCAGGCGGTGAGGCGGCCGAAGATGCGGGTGTTCATGTTCTCCTTGCTGGCGAAGCGCAGGTTGGCTTCCAGGCCGGTCAACGAGTCGGGTGACATGGCGGCGCGTTCTTCTATGGCGATGCGGATCTCGTCGTCCCAGTCGATGTCGTCGGGCGCGGCAGTCACCAAGCCCAGCTTCAAGGCTTCGTCAGCATCGAGAGATTGCCCGCTGGCCGCGCGCGCAGCAGCGAGTGGCACCTCTTCTTCGTAGAACCGCCGTTGCAAACGCGTCTGGTCGTTCACCATCGGCAGCGGGCCAAAGTTGAACTCGCCCAGCGTGAGCCGCGGCGCGCGCACCGCGTCGTCGGGCAGCGCGAGCATGTAGGCGCGGTCGGCCGCGAAGGCGAGTTCGGCCAGGCTGCCCGCAAAGCACGAGCCCGGCTCGATCAGCGCGAAGAGGCTGCGTGACGACACATCGAGCCGCGCAAAAGTGCGGCGCAGCAGGCCGATGGTCTCGTTGACCAGCCAGTGGTCCTGGTGCTTGAGCATCGTCGCATCCGAGGCCAGCACGGCCGCGGCGTCACCTTCGGTCTTGAGCAGCCAGGTGCCGATCTCGAGTTCGTTGGTGCGCATCATCAGGATGGCGTCGTCGAGCTGGCGGCACATGGCGAGCGGATACCAGTTCGCGCCCGCGGCTTCGATGGTCTTGATGTCGGCGGGCTGCGTGCCGCCGGGCGCCTTGACTGTGAAGGTCGCAGTGCGCTTGGCGCGGTCGATCTCGACGGTGACGTGTTCGTAGCGCAGGCTGTTTTCAGCATCTTCACGTTCGACTCGTGACAGCAGCACGCCCTGGCCATCGGCCGGGCGATGACTCGCAGCGCCCAGCTTCGCCGCCCGCTCCTGCACCGCCGCACCGAACTGCGCCGGTTTGACCACGGCATCGACCAGCCGCCAGTCGACCGCCTTCTGGCCGCGCACGCCTTCGACGCTGGTGCAGAAGATGTCGGCGAGGTCGTGGCGGACCTTGCGCTTGTCGGTGACGCGGGTGAGGCCGCCGGTGCCGGGCAGCACGCCGAGCAGCGGGACTTCCGGGAGGCTCACGGACGACGAGCGGTCGTCGACCAGCACGATGTCGTCACACGCCAGCGCCAGCTCGTAGCCACCGCCCGCGCAAGCGCCGTTCACCGCCGCCACGAACTTCAGGCCCGAATGCCTGGACGAGTCTTCGATGCCGTTGCGCGTCTCGTTGGTGAACTTGCAGAAGTTGACCTTCCACGCGTGGCTGGAGACGCCCAGCATGAAGATGTTCGCGCCCGAGCAGAAGATGCGGTCCTTGGCGCTGGTGACGATCACGGCGCGCACTTCGGGGTGTTCGAAGCGGATGCGGTTGAGCGCGTCGTGCAGTTCGATGTCCACGCCCAGGTCGTAGCTGTTGAGCTTCAACTTGTAGCCGGGGCGGATGCCGCCGTCTTCGTCGATGGCCAGCGAGAGCTTGGCGACCGCGCCTTCGGTACTCAGCTTCCAGTGGCGGTACTGGCTGGGGTCGGTGCGGTAATCAACGGTCGGCGTGGCGGCGGTGGGGGCTGAAGCGGTCATGGCGATCTCCTGGTGACGCTGCATCGAAACATCGGTCGTCTCAGACAGCGAGTCGGTGCAGCATATTACATGCAATATGTTGCGTCAAGGTGAGTCTTTACCAGCCGAGCCTTCACGAAATCACTGCCAAATCATGTGCACTATATTGCTCGTCCATCGGTCAATCGTGGCCCCTCACCGAAAAATTCGACCATCGACAGCTGTCTGTAGCATTGCATGGCAGAGTTTTCGCTTGATGCTTCGCCACGCCTGGGGTTGCCACAGGCAGGCGACAGTCGAGCCCACACCACGGAGATCCGTCCATGACGACCCAACAGCCCACGATCATCTACACCCTCACCGACGAAGCGCCGCTGCTGGCGACCGCCGCCTTCCTGCCGATCATCCGTACCTTCACCGCGCCGGCGGGCATCAAGATCAGCAAGAGCGACATCTCGGTCGCGGCCCGCGTGCTGGCCGAATTCCCCGAGTACCTGAGCGATGCGCAAAAGCTGCCGAACAACCTGGCCGAACTCGGCAAGCTCACGCTGCAGCCCGACACCAACATCATCAAGCTGCCCAACATCAGTGCGTCGCAGCACCAGCTGATCGGCGCGATCAAGGAACTTCAATCGCGCGGCTTCGCCCTGCCCGACTTTCCGGAGAACCCGAAGACCGACGAAGAAAAGGCCATCCGCACGCGCTACTCCAAGGCGTTGGGCAGCTCGGTGAACCCGGTCCTGCGCGAAGGCAATTCCGACCGCCGTGCGCCGCTGGCTGTGAAGCGCTTTGCGCGCAAGCATCCGCACTCGATGGGTGCATGGAGCCAGGCCTCGCGCACCCATGTGGCGACCATGAAGACCGGCGATTTCTATCACGGTGAAAAGTCGATGACGCTGGACAAGGCGCGTGACGTGAAGATGGAACTCGTCACGAAGAGTGGCAAGAGCATCGTGCTCAAGGCCAAGGTGCCGCTGCTCGATGGCGAGATCATCGACAGCATGTTCATGAGCAAGAAAGCCTTGCTCGACTTCTACGAGCAGGAGATGGAAGACGCGCGCAAGACCGGCGTGATGTTCTCGCTGCATGTGAAGGCGACGATGATGAAGGTCTCGCACCCCATCGTCTTCGGCCACGCGGTGCGCATCTTCTACAAGGAGGCCTTCGAGAAGCACGGCAAGCTGTTCGACGAACTGGGCATCAACGTCAACAACGGCATGGCCACGCTGTACGAGAAGATCGCCACGCTGCCCACGTCCTAGCACGACGAGATCGTGCGCGACCTGCACGCCTGCCACGAGCACCGCCCGGAGCTGGCGATGGTCGACTCGGCCAAGGGCATCACCAACTTGCATGCGCCGAACGACATCATCGTCGATGCCTCCATGCCCGCCATGATCCGCATCGGCGGCAAGATGTGGGGCGCCGATGGCCGCGCGAAGGACACGAAAGCCGTGATCCCCGAGAGCACCTTCGCCCGCATCTACCAGGAGATGATCAACTTCTGCAAGACCAACGGCAACTTCGATCCGGTGACCATGGGCACGGTGCCGAACGTCGGGCTGATGGCGCAGCAGGCCGAAGAGTACGGCTCGCACGACAAGACCTTCGAGATCGCCGAAGAAGGCGAAGCCCGCATCGTCGACATCGCGACAGGCGAAGTGCTGCTGGTGCAGCATGTGGAAGCCGGTGACATCTGGCGCATGTGCCAGGTGAAGGATGCGCCGATCCGCGATTGGGTGAAGCTCGCCGTGACCCGCGCGCGCAACTCCGGCTCACCGGCGCTCTTCTGGCTCGACCCGTACCGCCCGCAC